>JBBQGJ010000071.1:0-21898 GCA_038322925.1 Mycobacteriales bacterium | reverse complement strand
GGGTGGGTCCGGGGGCGCGGGCGGGCAGGGGAGGGCCGGCGGGCTTGGGAGGGTGGGCGGGCTTGGGAGGGTGGGCGGGCTTGGGAGGGTGGGCGGGCTTGGGAGGGTGGGCGGGCTTGGGAGGGTGGGCGGGCTTGGGGGGGTGGGCGGGCTTGGGAGGGTGGGCGGGCTTGGGTTAGCGGTCGGTTCAGCCACCGGTCAACGACAGCCACTCGGCGTAGAACAACCCGAGCCCGAGGGCCGCGGACATGGCAGCCAGCAGCCAGAACCGGACCATCACGGTTGTCTCGGCCCAGCCGGCGAGTTCGAAGTGATGGTGAAACGGCGCCATCTTGAACACCCGCACATGACGGGTCTTGAAGACCGCGATCTGGATGACCACCGACAGCATCTCGACCACGAACAGCCCGGCGATCACCACCAGCAGCAGTTCGGTCCTGGTCAGGATCGACAGCCCGGCGATCAGTCCGCCCAGGGCCAGCGACCCGGTGTCGCCCATCATGATCCGGGCCGGATGGGCGTTCCACCAGAGGAAGCCGATGCAGCCGCCGAGCGCGGCGGCGGCGATCGAGGCCAGGTCGAGCGGGTCGCGGACGTTGTAACAGCCGGCCACGGCGGCATCGGTCAGGTACGGCGCCCAGCAGGCGTTGCGGAACTGGAAGAACCCGATCACGACGTACGTGCCGAGCACCATCACCGACGAGCCGGCGGCGAGGCCGTCGAGGCCGTCGGTGAAGTTGACGGCGTTGGACCAGGCCGCGACCAGCAGCCAGGCCAGGATGACGAACCCGACGGCGCCGACGGACAGGAAGGCGATGTCGCGGGTGTAGGACAGCTGCGTGGACGCCGGGGTCAGGTCGCTGCCGTTCCGGAAGAACAATGCTCCGACGCCGAAGGACAGCGCGACAAACGTCTGGCCGAGGAACTTCATCCGCTTGTTGAGCCCGAGGTTGCGCTGCTTGCGGATCTTGATGAAGTCGTCAAGGAACCCGACGACGCCCATCCCGGTGGTCAGGTACAGCAGCAACCACGCCGATGCGGTCGGTCCGCCGCCACCGGTGATCCACTCCAGGCCGGAGGCCACCAGGTAGCCGACCCACATCGCGATGATGATCGCCGTGCCGCCCATGGTCGGCGTGCCGCGCTTGGCCTTGTGGTGCTGGGGGCCATCATCGCGGATCTCCTGCCCGAAGCCCTGCCGGGAGAACAGTTTGATGAGGTAGGGAGTGAACAGGATCGACACGGCCAGCGCGACGATGGCCGCGACCAGGATCGTCTTCACCGGCCGGCCTGCCCGGTCGGTTTTGTCGGTCCCGTCGACGTGGCCGGTCGGTTCGGTGTGGGCGCGGCCGGGCTCGTGCGGCCGGCGATCAGCCGCAGCGCCACCGTCTCCAGCCCGGCCGACCGCGACGCCTTGACCAGCACCACGTCTCCCTGCTCCAACTCCCGGTCGAGGATCTCCAGCGCAGCTGCGGTGTCGGTGACCGGCAGCGACTCACCGCCCCACGACCCTTCCAGATGCGCCCCCAGGTGCAGCGCCCTGGCGCCGCTGCCCGCCCTGGCCGGGCTGGCCCCGACCACCACCAGCCGGTCCACGCCGAGCCGCACCACCAGCCGGCCGATCTGGTCGTGCGCGGGGATCGTCTCCGGGCCCAACTCCGCCATCTCGCCGAGCACGGCCCAGGTGCGCCTGCCCTGGCCGATCTGGGACAGCGCCTGCAGGGCCGCCCGCATCGAGTGCGGATTCGCGTTGTAGGCGTCGTTGATCACCGTGATGCCCCCGGGCAGCTCGGTGATCTCCATCCGCCACTTGGAGGCGGCCCGCGCGCCGGTCAGTGCGGCGGCGACGGTGCCGACGTCCATCCCGACCGCCCGGCCGACCGCGGCGGCAGTCAGCGCGTTGCCGACCTGGTGGGCGCCGATGACGCCGAGCGTCACGGCCGCGCTGCCCTCCGGGGTGACCAGCGTGAACCGGGCCATGGCGCCGTCATCCAGGCCCACGTCGACTGCTCTGACGGTCGCGTCCCGGCTGGTGCCGACCGGCACCACCTGCGCGCTGGTCACCGCGGCCATCCGCAGCACGAGCGGGTCGTCGGCGTTCAGGATCGCCACTCCACCGTCGGCGGCGGACGGAAGTGATTGCACCAGTTCGGATTTCGCGGTGGCGATGGCCTCGACGGAGCCGAATTCGCCGATGTGCGCCGATCCGACGTTGAGCACCGCACCGATCCGCGGCGGCGCGACCCGGGCCAGCGTCCAGATGTGCCCGATGCCGCGCGCGGACAGCTCCAGCACCAGGAAACGGGTGTCCGGCGTTGCGCGGAGCGCGGTGTAGGGGTGGCCCAGTTCGTTGTTGAACGATTCCGGCGGAGCGATGACCTGGCCGGGATCGTCGACGGCGCTGGTGAGCACCGCGGCGATCAGGTCCTTGGTGGACGTCTTGCCGGACGAGCCGGTCACCCCGATGACCTCGAGTCCGTGCTCGCGGACCAGTGCGGTGACCGATGCCCGGGCCAGCGCTCCGAGCGCCGCCAGCACCGCGGTGTTGCCCGGGTCGTCCGCGACCCGCAGCAGCGGCAGATCCGCGTCGATCGGTGCCGAGCCGAGCACCGCCACCGCTCCGGCCTGCGCGGCGGCGCCGGCGAAGGCGTGACCATCGGCATGCTCCCCGTGCAGGGCGACGAACAGTGCGCCGGGGGTGATCCGGCGGGTGTCGAACTCCACCGACAGCACGCAGACATCGGCCCAGCCGGATTCGACCGGCAGGCCGATCGCGTCGGCGACCTGCGCGAGGTTCATCGCGATCATGCGCGGGCACCCAGCGCGGCGGTGATCGCGGCCGTGAGTTCCTGCCGATCGGAGAACGGGTGGATGACGCCACCGACGTCCTGCCCCTGCTCGTGGCCCTTCCCGGCGATGACGACGGCGTCGCCGCTGCGGGCGGCCGCGACCGCGGCCCGGATAGCGGCCCGGCGGTCACCGATCTCCCGGATCTGCACGTGCCGGGCTTCGGCGAATCGATGGGCGCCGTCGAGCACCTGCCGCCGGATCTCCGCCGCGTCCTCGGACCGCGGGTTGTCGTCGGTGACGATGACCAGGTCGGCGCGCCGGGCGGTTTCGGCGCCCATCATCGGACGCTTGCCCGGATCGCGGGCTCCGCCGGCCCCGATGACGACGATCAACCGGCCGGTGAGGCCCTCGGAGATGGCGTCAAGCACCGCGGCCAGCGCGGCCGGTTTGTGCGCGTAGTCGACAACGGCCAGGTAGTCCTGCCCGGCCACCACCCGCTCCATCCGACCGGGCACGGCAATGCTCGCCATCGCCTTCGCCGCCCGCTGAACGTCCCGGCCCAGCGCATCCACGCAGGCCAGGGCCAGCGCTGCGTTGGCCACGTTGAACGCGCCGGGCAGCGCGAGATCCAGCGTCACCTGCCGGCCGCCCGGGCCCTGCAGGGTCACGTGTTGCACTCCCCCGGCTCGCTGCTCGACATCGAGCACGGACCAGTCGGCCCGTGGATCGGTGGGGTGATCGGTGGCCCGGTCGGTGCTGGAGACGGTCAGCGCGTCCGGGTGGGCGGCGGCGAGCCGGCGGCCCCAGACGTCGTCGACCATGATCACGTGTCGCGCCGCCCGACCGTCGAACAGCAGCGACTTCGCGGCGAAGTAGTCCTCCATATCGTGATGGAAGTCCAGGTGATCCTGCGACAGATTGCTGAAGGCACCCACCGCGTAGGACGTGCCGGCCACCCTGCCAAGGGACAGTGCGTGCGAGGAGACCTCCATCGCGACCACCCGCACCCCGCGTTCCAGCATCACCGCGAACAGCGCCTGCAGGTCAGGTGCCTCGGGCGTGGTCAGTGCGCTCGGCGCCACCTCGCCGTCGATCCGGGTTTCCACGGTGCCGATCAGCCCGGTCGTCGAGCCGTCCGCCGCCAGCGCCGCCTCGAGCAGGTAGCAGGTGGTCGTCTTGCCCGCGGTGCCGGTGACCCCGACCACGCCCAGGTGCCGGCTCGGGTCGCCGTAGACGGTTGCGGCCACCGAACCCAACACGGCACGCGGATGGTCAACCACCAGCACCGGGGTGTCCTTCGGTGGGTCCTGCGTTGTTCGGCCGGTTTCGCTGTCCGGGGGCCCGCCGAGGGTCTCCTGGATGACTGCGGCCCCCGCCGGGTCGGTGAGCACCGCCACGGCACCGGCCCGCACGGCGTCCGCGGCGTAGCGCGATCCGTGCACCCGCGACCCCGGCAGTGCCGCGAACAGATCCCCGGGGCGGACATCCTGCGCGCGAAGGGTGATGCCGGTGATCCTCAGGTCCGAAAGAGCCGATACAGCACCCGACAGCTGACCCGACACCGATCCCGCCGCAGCACCCGCGCAGTCGGCGACCTCGCCGAGCCTGACCCCGACGGGATGCCTGGGCCGCAGCGACGACGCAGGCAGAGCGGAAGGGGTCACGGCGGGCAAGATTACTCGCCCTAGCTGACGTACAGGTCGTAGATCGGTGCCTCGGAGGTGGATGGAGGCACGTCCGCCGCCCGCAGGGCGTAGGCCGCGACGTCGTGGAACAGCGGGGCGCAACTGGTCGTGCCGGCCGGCGAGTTGCCCTTCGGGTCGTCGAGCATGATCGCCACCACGTACTTGGGGTTGTCCGCGGGCACCACACCGGCGAAGGTCGAGGTGATGGCGGTCTGGGAGTAGTCGTTGGTGTCGGGATCGACCTTCTGCGCGGTCCCGGTCTTGCCGGCCACCTGGTACCCGGTGATCGCCGCCTTGGGCGCGGTGCCGCGGTGGTTGCTGTCGCCGGCCTGGATCGTGCCGCGCAGCATGCCCAGCAGGGTGTGGGCGTTGTCCGGGCTCATCACCTGGGTGGTCGCGCCCGCCGGGGCCGGCGTCGTCTGGCCGTCGACGTTCGTGCTGGACACGATGCTGGGTGCCACCCGGACACCGTTGTTGGCGATGGCCTGGTACATCCCGGCCAGCTGCAGCAGGGTGATCGACACGCCCTGCCCGATGGGCAGGTTGCCGAACGTGCTGGCCGACCAGGTCGACTGCGCGGGCAGCACACCGGAGGATTCGGCGGGCAGTTGGATGCCGGTCCTGGTTCCCTGGCCGAACTTCTTGGCCTCGTCCTCGAAGGCATCCGGACCCACCTGCTGGGCGATCATCAGGGTGCCGACGTTGGACGACTTGCCCAGGATGCCGGTCGCCGTCATGTCCACCGGACCGTGCGCCCAGGCGTCATGCACGGTGATGCCGCCGACGTCGATCGACCCGTCCACGTTCAGCACGGTGTCCGGCTTGATCAGGCCCTTCTCCAACGCGGCCGCGAAGGTGACGACCTTGTTGACCGACCCCGGCTCGATGGAGTCGGTGACGGCACGGTTGCCGGTCTCCCTGGTGGTCTCGCCGGGCTGGTAGCAGGCCATGGCCGACACCTGGGCCTGCGCCACCGTCATCACGACCACGCAGCCGGACTTGGCCTGCGAGAGGTCGACATACTTGCTGAGCATATTCAACGTCGTGTACTGCAGGTCGGAATCGATCGTCAGATTGACGTCCATGCCGTCCCTGGTGTCGACCTGATCGCGGGCGCTGCCCGGGATGATCATGTGCCGGGCATCGACGTCGACCACCCGACTGCCGTCCTTGCCTGCCAGCTTGGTGTCGAACTTGGCCTCGACCCCGGACAGGCCGTTGCCGTCGTAGTCGGTCCCGCCGACCAGCGCCCCGGACGCCGAGCCGTCCGGGTACTGGCGCAGGTCCTGCCGTTCGGTGACAACCGCGTTGCGATGGTCGGTGTCGAACAGTGGGGCGACCTTCTCCATGATCGCGTCAGCCTGCGCGGGCATCAGGTTGCGGACCAAATAGACGTAGGTCTTCCCGGATGTCAGCTTGGCCATGACGTCATCGACGGTGAGGGTGCCGCCGGCACCGGCGACGCCGGCGACCAGGATCGTCGCGACCTGGCGGCGCTGGGAGTCATCGCTGAACAGCGCAGGACGGGCGGCCACCGCCCTGCCCTCGACCGTGAAGGCAAGCGGATTGCCCTTGCTGTCGGCGATGGTGCCGCGCTGGGCGAGCAGCGGGATTGTCCGGGTGCGCTGGGCCTCGCTCTTCGCTGCGTAGTCAGCGGTGTCGATGCCCTGAATGGTGATCAGCTTGACCAGCGCCACCGCCAGCATGGCCAGCAGCACGACGAGGGCGACCCTGCTCCGCCTGCGGAGATTGGCATTGGCGGCGCCGGGACGGCCCTGCCGCCGACCGCGCACCGACGCGGGCTTCCGGGCAGGGCGGGCCGGACGCTCGGCCGACTGGGTCCTCACCGCCCGGCGCTGGCCCTGCCCGTTCGGCCCGGTCCGCGGTCGCGGTCGCGGTCCCGTCGGGGTGCCGGGCATCGGTGCGGGATTCCCGGCCCGGCCGCTCGGTCGGCGGCGCTCGCCGGTGCCGGCAGCCTTGGCGGTGGACCGGGATCCGGCGGCCCTGGCGGTGCCGGTCGGGTCGCCGGCTGAGCCTGATCTCATTGCTGCGCTCCCTGGGCCGGTGCGGCGGGGTCGGACGTGGCGGCCGCGCCCCCCGCGGCAGGGGCTCCTGCAGCTGGGTCTCCGGCGGCCGGAGCCGCTGCGGCGGCTACCTCCGGGGCCGGGGCCGGGGTGGCCGCTGCTGCGGCCGCCGCGGCAGGATCGACAGGCGGAGCCGCTGCCGCAGCGTCAGCCGCCGGTGCCGCCGGTGCCGGTGCTGCTGTCGCAGCGGGTGTCGCCGGCGCTGCAGGAGCGGGCGCGGCCGCCGCGTCGGGAGCGGGTGTCACAGCAGGAGTCACTGCAGCGGGCGGTGGTGGTCCGGGCACCGCCGAGGGCGTTCCGATCACGGAGCCCGCGCCCGTGCCGTCGATGACCAGCATGGCGGCATCACCGACCGGCACCATGCCGAGGGCTGCGGCGTCGTCCGCGATCCGCGGGGTGGAGTCGAGGTTGGCCACGTCGCGCTGCAGGGCCTCGATCGTCAACCGCAGGCCGGTGGACGAACTCCGGGCGGTTGACGTTCGCATGCCGGCCTCGTCGGTCAGCGTGTTCAGCCACAGCACGGCGGCGATCCCACCGCCGAGAATGGCGATCAGCACCACCACGAACGGTGCCCGGTTCAGGGCGGAGGCCACCGGCTTGCCCGGCGTGACCATCCTGGGAGCGGACATCTTCTCGCGGCGCTTCTGCCGTCTGGCGTACGCCCGGCGCGACGAGGCCGTCGACGCCGGCGCGGCAGGCTCGGGAGCCCCGGCGCCGGTCGCCGCACGTGTCCCCGAGCCGCCGGGAGCCCTGTCGCCGGACGGCCTGTCGAGGGTCTGCTCGGTGGTCACGATGCCGCCTCCCTGATGCGCTGCGCAGCCCGCAGACGGGCGGATGCCGCGCGCGGGTTCGCCTGGATCTCCTGCTCGCCGGGGAGTTCTGCTCCCCTGGTGAGCCATGCAAATTCCGGTTCGTGGCCGGCGAGTTCGACCGGGAGGTCGAGCGGGCTGGTGGACACCGTCAGCGGTGCGATGGCCCGCTTGACGATCCGGTCCTCCAACGACTGGTAGGACATCACGACGATCCGTCCGGCCACCGACAAATGTTGCAGCGCAACAGGAATTGCCCGCCGCAGGGCACCGAGCTCGTCGTTGACCTCGATCCGCAGCGCCTGGAAGGTGCGTTTGGCGGGGTTGCCACCGGTGCGCCGGGTGGCCGCGGGAATCGCGGCCCGGACGAGCTGCACGAGCCGCGCGCTGGTGGTGAACGGCTGGCGGGCACGTTCGGCGACGACGGCGGAGGCGATGCGGCTCGCGAACCGTTCCTCGCCGTACTCCCGCAGGATCCGGGTGAGCTCGGCGCCGGGATAGGTGTTCACGACCTCGGCCGCGGAGATGCCCACGGTCGGGTCCATCCGCATGTCCAGTGGCGCGTCGTGAGCGTAGGAGAACCCACGGTCCGCGACGTCCAGTTGGACCGAGGAGACCCCGAGGTCGAACAGCACGGCCCGGACCATGCCGGAGTTGACGCGTTCGGCGATCACGTCACCGATCCGGTCGTAGACGGCGTGCACCAGTTCAACCCGGTCGAACATCCCGGCCGCCTGCAGCCGCTCGGCGGCAATCCGCAGGGCCTCTGGATCCCGGTCGATGCCGATCACCCGCAGCCCGGGATGGGCGCAGAGCAGCGCGAGGGTGTGCCCGCCCATCCCGAGCGTGGCGTCGACCAGCACGACGTCGCGGGCGCCGGAGGCGGTGGCGGCTTCGATCGCTGGGGCGAGCAGTTCGTCGACCCGCCGGACCAGGACTGGCACATGACCGGCGAACTCGCTGTCGTCGGTCTGCTGCCCGCCCATCGGCACCCCCATCCTTCTGATTCCGCTGGCTGATCTGTCTGGTCCGAGTCTGGGTGGCAGCTGGTCGTGTCTCGTGGCTGGGGAATCGTGGCTGGGGAATCGTGGCGAGAACTGTCGGTGCCTTTCGGTGCCTTTCGGTGCCTTTCGGTGCCTTTTCTGCAGGTTGGTCTGGGATCGACGGGAACCACGTCGCAACGGGCGGGCGACCGGTTCTCCGGTGTTCGTGCTTCCTGGTCCCCACCCGCGTCGGTCCTGGCACGGGGGAAGTCGTGTCAGGGCCGATGCGGATGTGGGCCGGGCAGCAGGAACGCCCGCGGCCGTTGGCTGCAGTTGGCTGCCGCCCGCGGGGTCCGGTCCGTCAGTTGAGCAACCCCCTCTCGGGTTCGGCGTAGGCAGCTTCCTGACGGGCCTCGTAGGCCTGCCACTCGGCTGCGTCCCAGATCTCCATCCGCAGCCCGATGCCGGTGATCACGATGTCCTTGGACAGCTGCGCGTACTCGCGCATCCGCGCCGGGATGGAGATCCGCCCCTGGCTGTCCGGTTCCTGCTCGTCGGTGTTGGCCAACATGTACCGCTGGAACCCCCGCGCGTGCTCATCGGTGATGGACGCGTTGATCGCCGCAGCGGCGAACTCGGTGAACCCGTCCGGAGTGAAGACGTACAGACAGTGGTCCTGTCCCCGGACCAACATCACGCCTCCGGCGAACTCCTTGCGGTATCGGGCCGGCAACGTCACCCGCCCCTTGTCGTCCATGCGTGGCGTGTAGGTGCCGAAGAAGCCCTGGAGCATCTCCCCACCTCCGGCCCGGTCGGAATTGCCGTACTGATCTGTGCATGGTTCGCGGCTTCCCGTCCTGCCAGGTAGGTGTCCGGCGTTCCAAGTAGCGCCACAGTACCCCACTTTCTGCCACCAAGCGCTACCGGCATCCCTAGATATGCGGGTGTCGCGACGTTTCCGCACGTCATATATGTGGGGCACGGTGGGTGCGTCTGCGCGGCGGTCCCCCGACCCTGCGGCGTTTCCGCGTCCGAGAGCGGCAGTCTGATTGCTGACCGCACCCGCCAACACCTCGGGAAGCAGCGTATCTCCGCAGCTCAGCCGATTTGATAAGACAAACTCGGCGCTGACCCGCGGGTGGCTGGTGGGGCGTGGTGGGGAACGCGAGCCGGTGATCACCTGGACCGAGGTGCGACAGCACCGGTTCGGCGGGCACGACCCCGGGTCGCGCCATCCGCCGGTGATCGCTGGAACCGGCTCTGACCAGCGCTGATACCGGGCCGTTCCGGGTGCCGGTCAGTATTGGGGATCCGCGCCGACGCCCGCCCCTGGCAGACTGTGAGAGGCGCACGTGAAGATGGCGCCCGTCGGGAGGATCACCAGTGACACAGCACGTCGAACTGGAACGATCGGACGGTCCGGGTTCGATTGCAGCCACCGCGGATCGGAGGCCCACCGAGCTGGCACAGGTGGCCGAGGTCGGCGGCCGGATCGCGGGTGCGATCTCCCAGGTGCTGCTCGGCAAGGCCGAGGTGATCAGGCTCGCCATCGTCGCGGTGCTCTCCGAGGGGCACCTGCTGATCGAGGACGTCCCGGGGACCGGCAAGACCGTGCTGGCCAAGGCGCTGGCCAAGACCGTCGATTCGACGGTGAGCCGGGTGCAGTTCACCCCGGATCTGATGCCGAGCGACGTCACCGGGGTGAGCGTCTACGACCGTCAGTCGTCCCGCTTCGAGTTTCGGGCCGGCCCGATCTTCGCGAACATCGTCGTGGCCGATGAGATCAACCGGGCGTCGCCCAAGACACAGTCCGCATTGCTGGAATGCATGGAGGAACGACAGGTCACGGTGGACGGCACCAGCTACCACCTTGCTCGGCCGTTCCTGGTGCTGGCCACCCAGAACCCGGTCGAGATGGAGGGCACCTACCCGCTGCCGGAGGCCCAGCGAGACAGGTTCCTGGCGCGGCTGTCCATCGGGTACCCGGACCGCAACGCGGAGATCGGCATGCTGGCCGACCGGGACCGCACCAATCCCCTTGACCTGCTGCGGCCGGTGACCGATGCGGCCACCGTGTCCGGCCTCATTTCCGCGGTACAGACCGTGCACCTGGCGCCCGCCCTTCGCCAATACGTCGTGGAGATCGTCGGGACCACCCGCAGCGTCCCCGAGGTCAGGCTGGGCGCTTCGCCCCGGGCGGTGCTGCATCTGGCCCGCGCAGCCAAGGCGGCCGCGGCACTGGACGGGCGGGCCTTCGTCGTCCCCGATGACGTGCAGCGACTGGCCGTTCCGGTGCTCGCGCACCGATTGTTGCTGACCGTCGAGGCGCACGCCGCGCACCGGTCCGCCGAGGAGATCGTCTCCGTGGTGCTGAGTCGGATCAGGGTGCCGCGGGGTGGCTGATCGATCGTCCCGATCATCCCGGCCGTCAGAGTCGCCACAGCCGTCCCGGCGGCCAGGGTTGCCGTGGCGTCCAGCTGACCGGTCCCGATCCCGCGGGCTGACCACCCGCGGCCGGTGTCTGCTGGCCGGCGGACTGGCCGCGGCGGTGTGTTCCCTGGTGCTCGACGAACGGGACCTCCTGCGGGTAGGTATCTTCGCAGCCCTGCTGCCGCTCATCGCCCTCGTCGTCGGGTCGGTGCGCCGGCTGCGCCTCTCCGCGTCCCACATGGTGATGCCCCCGCGGCTGGACCCTGGCACGGTCGGCCGCGTCATGCTGTCGGTGACGAACAACGGGTCGTCCCGCACCTCGACCCTGGAGGTGTCGGAACCGGCCACCGCCGACCTGACGCGCGGCCTCCGGTGCCTGGTGCCGCCGCTGAAGCCCGGCCGTCAGGCCGTCACCAACTACCAGCTGACCGCCACCCGCCGCGGCCGGTTCCTGCTGGGCCCACCGACGGTCCGGATCGGCGATCCGTTCGGCCTCTGGGAGGAGCACCGCACGCTTCCGGCTCGCAGCAAAGTACTCGTGGTGCCTGCCGTGGTCAGGCTGGCCGGGATGCCGGTGAGCACCGGTTCACGGTCGGCGGCAGCGGACCGTGCGGCCGCGGGCACCATCGGCGGCGACCCCGACGTCGGGATCCGCCAATACCGCAGCGGTGACGACATCCGCACCATCCATTGGCGCGCATCGGCCAGGCACGACGAATTGATGGTGCGGCTCGAGGAACCGGTCTCGCACGGCGGCGCCACCGTGATGCTCGACCACCGAGCGACCGCGCACCGCGGAGAGGGCACCGGTTCGAGCCTGGAGACGGCGGTGACGCTCACCGCCTCGATCAGCCTGCATCTGCTGGAGGCCGACCACCAGATCCGGGTCACCACGCACACCGGTGCAGTGCTGGCCAGCGGACGCGACATCACCGACGACGTGCTGGCAGCGTTGGCCGTCATCGAACCGGATCCGGCGACGACGATGGCACACACCGCGGTGACCGGATCGGGGCTGATCGTGGCGATCCTGGCCGAGATCGATCCGCCCGCGGCGCGGATCCTCGCCGCGGCGCGCCGACGCGGAACCAACGGCGTGGCGATGGTGCTGGACACCGCCGACTGGGGTGCACACGGGCCGTCAGCGCGCTCGACCGGCATCGGCATCCTGCAGGCGGCCGGCTGGCGGGTGGTGCCCGTGCGTGCCGCCGAGCCGCTGGCGCTGGCCTGGAACCGGGCCTGTTCCGGCTCGCCCGCCTACCAGCGCACCGGCGATCGCCAGGTTCCGATGCCGGCGGCACGATGAGCACCGGGATGAGCAGCACGTCATGACGGTCGCACCGCCGATCCATCGGCCACCTTCCGGCGAAGGACCAGGTCCTGGCCCCGGTGCCGGCGGTGGCCGTGGGCAGGCGGGGACCGCCGCCGCAGCCACGCCGTCGCCGTCCACCGACATCTACTTCTGGTCCACCCTGCTCGGTGCGCTGGCCGTGCTGGCCTCGATGACCGCGATACCGCCGATGGTCAGCGGCGACTCCTGGTTGTGGCCGACGATCGAGGTGGTCGCGGTGATCTGGCTGGTCGGCGTCGGGGCTCGGCTGGCTCGGCTGCCCGCCGCGGTCGTCGTGCTACTGCAGCTGGCGGCCGCGGCCGTGGCCCTGACCGCCCTGTTCACCACCGGCGGTTACGGCGGGGTGATTCCCAACGCCGCCGCGGTGGCCGATGCCGGTGACCTGCTCGACGGCGCCTGGGAACAGATCCGGACCTCGGTGTCGCCGGCGGCGTCGTCGACGGAACTGGCGTTCCTGATCGCGCTGGCCGTCGGTCTGACCGCACTCGTCGTCGACATGCTGATCGCGGTGTGCCGGGCGCCGGCGCTGGTCGCCCTTCCCCTGCTCTGCATGTACTCGGTGCCGGCGTCGATCGACCTGGGGATGCTGCCCTGGCAGGCGTTCGCCGGGCCGGCCGTGCTGTACGCGCTGCTGCTCGCCGTCGACGGGCTCAGCGGGCGGCGGACGGACGGCGCCGCCACCGCGACGATCCTCAGCGGGATCGTGCTGGCGGCCGTGGCTGTGGTGGTCGCGCTGCTGGTGTCCTCCTCGGTCACCAGCATCGGTACCGCCGGCCGGCTCCCCAGGGGCGGGAACTCCGCAGCCAGCGGGATCGGCTTGGCCCCCTTCGCGTCCCTCGAGGGCAACTTGCAGCAGACCGACCCGGTGCCGCTGTTGAGTGTCACCGGAATGGATCAACCCGATTATCTCCGGACGATCGGCCTGCAGAAGTGGACGCCCGACGAGGGATGGTCGGTGGACACCCTGGCGAACGGAGATCTACCGACGGCACCGCAATCGGCCCCCGGGGTCGCGATCCCGCGGCGCGTCACCGTCACCTCGGTGAACTACCGCGACCAGTTCCTCCCGATCTACGACGGCACGAGTTCGCTCGCGGGATTGGGCAGCGGTTGGTTCTACGACGCCGCGCTGGAATCCGTGCACCGGGCCGACCCGGTCAAACCCGATCCGTACGAAATCTCCCTGTCCACCGTCCGCCGCGGCGCGGACCAACTGCGGGCGGACACGGTCACCGCCGGCGGCACTCTCACCGACACCGGAACCCTGTCGGACGATGTGATCGCCTTGACGGCGCAGGTGACCGCCGGCGCCACCACCGCCTTCGACAAGGCGGAAGCCTTACGCACCTGGTTCACCGACCCCGCCAACGGCTTCACCTATTCGCTCGATGTCCCGCGCGGTGACAGCGGCGACAAGTTGGTCGACTTCCTGAACAACAGAACGGGATTCTGCGAGCAGTACGCCTCGGCGATGGCCATCATGCTGCGTGCTGCGGGGGTACCTGCCAGGGTCGCGATCGGATTCACCCAGGGTGTCAAACAACCGGACGGCACCTATCTGATCAGCAGCAACGATGCCCACGCCTGGGTGGAGGTGCTGTTCGACAACGCGGGATGGGTGCGATTCGATCCGACGCCGCTCGGCGGGGGCCAAGGAGGTCAGCAGGGCTTTTCCGACGGAGCTCAGACGACGGCAGCAACCCCGTCGACGTCGGGTGCGGCCAGCACCGGGGCGGCGCCGTCGGGCGGTCTCAATCCCGACGACGGGGAGATCGACGGCCCGACGGCGGCGGGATCCACCGCGGCAGCTCCGCTCCACGCGGACCAGCCGAGAGTTTCGACGACCTTGTGGTGGCTGCTGGCGATCGCGCTGGTGCTTGCCGCCGCTGCGGCCGGACCGACCGTCGTCAGGAGACGCCGACGAATGCGGCGCCGATCAATGGCCGAGGCCGGGGGACCAGGGGCGGCGGCTGCGGTGTGGAGCGAGGTCGAGGATCTCGCGGTCGACCACGGGATCGCCCTGAACCCGGCGGAGTCCGCCCGTGCGGTGGCAAACCGCCTGGCGCGCGCGACGCATCTGCCGGACCAGGAGCGGGCGACGCTGCGCAGACTCGTCATGCAGGTCGAGAGCGGTTGGTACGCGCAGCCAGGGGCGCAGCACGTCGGGACCTCGGGGGCGGACGCGCCGCCGACCGCGGCTGCACCCACCGACATCGGTCAACCAACGCCGCAACAGCAGCCCGCCGGGCCCCACGCCGTGACCATGACGGCCACTGTGCCGCCCGGCAGCGAGTCGTTGTGGCCGGCGGCCACCGCCATCGCCGAGGCGCTGGACCGCAACGCCCCGTTGTCCCTGATCGAGCGATCGGTACCGAGATCGGTGCGGCCGGCCTGGTGGCGGGAATAGCGCGGGGCGTGTTGCCCGGCGTTGCGCGGGCTGGTGGCGGGCGTAGCGAGCGCCCGGTGGCAGGACCGACACAGCACGGCACATCGTCCGAACCAGCGGGCGTTGCCGGGGCGTCAGCGCTCAGTCAGGACAGCGCAAACCAGCGCACAGCGATCGCGGAAACGTGAGAGTTACTGACCGGGCTCGTCGAAACGACGCCGAAACCGCTCTTCCATTCGGTTGCCCAGCGAAGACCCGGACTTCGAGGAACCCTGCTCCACGCCCTTGGCCGCACGCGCTCCAGGTTGGCCGAAGACGAACAGTCCTACGCCAGCGACCATCGTCAGGAAGCCGATCACGCTCACCACAACGCCGACCGCGAGCAAACTTTGCGTCGCGATGACGCCGACGACGAGAGCGACAAGACCGGCAACGAACAGACAGCCCGCGACGATGGGACGACGTCGACGAATGCGGCTGACATTGACGCTGGTCGCAAACTTAGGGTCGTCCTCATAGAGCGCTCGCTCGATCTCGTCGAGCATCCGCTGTTCGTGCTCGGAGAGCGGCATGGGTCCCCTCCTCCGGCACCTGACCTACGCTGGTTGGGTCACATCTTACGGCCGTCAATCAACGGCCTGACACCACAATACGAGTAGTCTGCGCGGTCCACTAGCGGGCGAGGAAATCTGGGTCGTTTTCACACCCTCGGGACGACCAGTCAGGACCGTTCGGGCCGTTCCAGCAGCGCGGCAGGACGTATCGCCGACGCTCCGAAGCGCGCCACCGCCCGATCCACGGCGGTTTCCGCCTCGCGCCATCCTGGTCGCGGATCCTGCGCCCCCAGCTCCAACTGCTCGACGACCTCGTCGGCGGCCACCAGACCCTCCAACCGAACGCCAAGGAGCCGCACCCGTCCCGCACCGGCGGCCCTGAGCTTCGACAGCAGATCGTGGGCCGTGAAGTACACCGCGTGCGACACGTCGGTCGGCGTGGCCAGCGTCACCGCCCTGGTCACGGTGGTGAAATCCGCGTACCGCACCTTGATCGACACCGTCCGGCCGCGCACACCCGCCAGGCGCGCGCGCCGCGCGGTCTTGTCGGCCAGCGCCAGCAGTTCTCGCGCCAGCACGTTCGGGTCCGCCGAATCGACCGCGAAGGTGGTTTCCGCGCCGATCGAGGATTCGGCCGCGGCCGAATCCGCCACCCGACGGTCGTCCCGGCCCCAGGCGAGCTCGTGCAACCGAGTGCCGGTGGCCTTACCCAACTCGCCGATCAACGTCGGTACATCCACCGCGGCGACCTCGCCGACGGTGGTCAGCCCCATCGAGGCCAACCTGGTGGCGGTCTTCGGGCCCACACCCCACAACGCCCGCACCGGCAAGGGATGCAGCACCTCCAGCACCCGGGACGGCGGAACCAGCAGCAGCCCGTCGGGTTTGGCGAGGCCAGAGGCCAGCTTGGCGATGAATTTGGTCGACGCTCCGCCCACCGTGGCGGTCAACCCGAGCTCGCGCCGGATCCGGTCACGCAGGGTGGCAGCGATGAATCCGGGACGCCCGTAGCGCCGGCGGGCCCCGGCGACGTCCAGGAACGCCTCGTCCACGGACAGCGGCTCGACCAACGGGGTCACGTCGGCGAAAAGCTGCATCACCTCCCGGGAAGCCTCCGTGTAGGCGCGCTGGTCGGGCGGGACGACAACAATGCCCGGGCACAACCTGATGGCCGCCGAGGTGGGCATGGCCGAGCGCACACCGGACACCCTGGCCTCGTAGGTGGCCGACAGCACCACGCCCCGGCCATCCCCCGCCCCGGCGACCATCATCGGCACGCCGCGCAACTCCGGGCGACGACGCACCTCGACCATCGCGAAGAACGCGTCCATATCGACGTGCAGAATCGTGCAGTCGGCATCGTCGACGGCCGAGGGATCCTCGCTCACCTGCCGCGGCGTGCCGGTCCGATGGCTCATGTCGTGCCAGATCGCCCGGCCGTCACCCGACGGATTCCGGCCGACTGGCAAGCAGGTGCAGCTCGGGCGCCAGATCGCGCAGCGTGCGGTGTGCCGACGCGAGATCCTCCAGCTCGGCCAGCTCGCTGTCCGTTCCGGCCGACGACGACCGGCCGCCACCGGCGACCAGCCCGGCGACGACGCCGATGCCGACCACGGCTTCGACCTGGAGGCCGACGTGAGTGAGCAGGTCGGCCACGCCGACAGGTTCGAATCGACGACGCAACGGGTCGGACGGCCCCAGCCGGCCGTCGGGATCGGTCAGGATCGACCGCGCGGCTACGTACCGGCCGGCAAGGATCTGCCGCAGCACGGCGCCGAGCCGGCTGGTCACCAGGACGGAGACCAGCCCACCCGGTCGGACGTCGGACGCCAGCGCGGTCACCACCGCGGTGGGATCGTCGACGGTCTCCAGCAGGTGATGGCAGAGCGCCAGGTCCGCCTGGCCGGGCGGAACGACGGTGCCGAGTTGGTCCGCGTCGGCCTGGATTCCGGTGACCAATTCATCGACCCCGGCGTCCTGGGCGCGGCGGTGCAGGATTGCCAGCGCGTTCACCGAGGAATCGACGACCGTCACCCGACAACCAAGGCAGGCCAACGGAACCGCCCTCGTGCCGCTTCCCCCACCAACGTCGACGACCAGCGCGCCGGGCACGCTCGACACGAGGTCCGCGAGCACTGCGTCGATCGGATCGCCGGTGACCGGCCGGCGCACGTCGCTCATCGCACTCCTTTCCGGGCTGTCAGTGCGCCGCCGCGACCGTAGTCGCGCCCACAGCGCCGCGCCCGACGGCGGTGGCGCAGCGCAATCCTGGCTCGCTCACCGCAGCGTATCCGGGGGCCGTTCGAGTCCCTGCGATCATCCCAGGATTCGCCGCTGACGCCCTGTACGGTTGGCCGATGCTCGTGGCCAGTGTGTTGAGCCTCAAGGGCGGCGTCGGGAAGACGACGGTCACCCTCGGTCTCGTTTCAGCGGCTCTGCACCGCGGGGTGGACACCCTGCTGGTCGATCTCGACCCCCAGATGAACGCAACCACGACCGTCGATCCTGAGTCCGACCCCGACAACCCCGGGTCCAACGGATCCCGCCGAGTGTCGATCGCGGAGGTGCTGGATACACCGACCGCGAAAGTCGTCGCCAAGGCCGTGCGGACCTCGCAGTGGGGTGAGCATCTCCGGCTGCTACCCGGCAGTGAACGCACCGAGGCGCACAATCATCCTGATCCGGGATCGAAGAAGCTGTTCCGGCTGGCCGGCGCCCTGGGCAAGGTCTCACCGGCGCCGGAGTTGGTACTCATCGACTGCCCGCCGTCGCTCGGGCAGCTCACCAGGAGCGCCCTCACCGCCGCCAATCGCGCGGTCTTGGTGACCGAGCCCTCGCTGTTCGCCGTGACCGGCGTCCAGCGCGCCCTCGAGGCGGTGCAGTCGGAGCGCACCGCGCACCGGCCCACACTTCAACCGCTTGGCGTGGTGATCAACCGCTTCCGGCCGCGGGTCACCGAGCACGAATACCGGCTTGCCGAACTCAAGGACCTGTTCGGACCGCTGGTGCTCTCGCCCGTACTCCCGGACCGTTCGGCGGTGCAGCAGGCGCAGGGCGCGGGGGTGCCGATTCACCAATGGCCCACGGCCGGGGCGCGGGAAATCGCGCAGAGCTTCGATGCCCTGCTTGATCGGTTGATGCGGGCCGGGCGGCTCAAGGTCCGGCGTTGATTCAGCGCCATTGATTCACCGGCGCTGATTCACCGGCGCGGTGCCTTGGCCACGGACATCACGACGCCGACCCGCGAGCCAGCCAGTCCTCGACCAGGTCGAGGAAGGTCGACGCCTGGCGGACCATATCGTCAGCTTCACGAGCAGATACCAATCGATGGATGCCGGCCTCGGCCGCCTGGCGCTTCGCTGACCCGGCCGCGAAGAACGCCGCCCACTCCGAGAACTCCGGCGCCACCCTCGACATCAGCTCCCAAGCACTCCCCCGGCGTCCGCGTACCGGACGGGCACGCGCCGCCAATACGGCCGCCGCTGCCCGCAGGGCGGCGAGATGCGCGGCCGCGTAACGATCGGCCGCGTCGGTCGCCCGAATGGCCCGGCCCAGCCCTCGACCGGCATCGGCCAACAGGTCGCGGGCGGCCTGCGGAACCGGCGCCGTCGCGTCGATCCGGCGGGAACGACGCGAAGTTCGGCTCGAATCGCTCGACAGGCCGGCGGGAAACATCGACTGCTCACCCGCAAGCCCGACGGCAGCCCCACGCCGACCGCGGTAGTCCGCAAGCACCTTCACTGTCATCTCAGCTCCCCGCTGTTCGAACTTGTGTTCGATAGTACACCTGTTCGTTCCGTGGTACCAGATCCACCCTACGAACGGGGTCCGACAGCCTTCGTCGGGCACTGCAGCGGAGCCGCGGCTCGGCGGCGCGATCCCGGTGATCCCGGACATCGAACGACCTCAGAGAGCGATGTGTGGGCTGCGGTGACGTGAGTCGGGGGCAGGGCGTCCCCGCACGCCGGATGTGCGTCGCCGCTGGGCAGAGCACCGCCAAGCCGACAAACCGGTCGTCGTTGTCGGCACTGGGCCGGGGCGCCGCCCGGCGAACCACCGGCCGTGATCTGATACGCGAATGCATCGCCCGCTTCAGCATGCCCTCGGGAACGGGCACCCGGGATCAAGCCCGACTCCCGGTTCGGCGCCAACCACGGTGCCGTCCACTGCACCTGCCACGATGCCACCTACTGCACCATCTACCGACCAGAGCCCCGCCACCATCACCTTCTTGGACCCGGCCGGGTTCCGGACCAGGGTGACGGAACTGATCAGTGTCTACGTCTCGGCCATGCAGTATCCGGCCGAGATTGTCGGGGCGCGCGGCGTGCTGTGGGAGGAGCACAGCCTGCGCGCGGGGTTCTCCTGCGTGGTGGCGATCGACGCCGACGACCGCATCCGGGGACTCGCCTACGGCTATCGCGGGCAGCCCGGGCAGTGGTGGTACTCCGAGGTCAGGCGCGGACTGGGAAGTCAAGGAGCAGAACAACTCTCGGACTTCTTCGAGCTCACCGAACTGCACATCCGGCCCGACTCCCAAGGCCGCGGCCTCGGTGAGTCGCTGCTGCGGACACTGGCCACCGACCGGCCCGAGCGACGCATACTGCTGTCCACGCCCGAGGGCGAGAATCGGGCATGGCGGCTCTACCGGCGCCTTGGCTTCACCGACCTGCTGCGGGACTACCGGTTCTCCGGCGACCCGAGAGCCTTCGGCATCCTCGGCCGCGACCTGCCGCTGGATCCGCGCAGCACGTCGGGTTGATCCGCGTCGCTACCGAGGCCCACCCGAACGCCGAGGGGATCGCCGGCATCGCACCGCCGGCTCAGAGCGTGGCCAGCCGTTCGGCAAGCGGGTCGAGGCCCATGCCACCCATGTTGAGCCCGGCCATGTGAAAAGCCTTGAGGTCGAACTGATCTCCGTGCCGGCGACGAGCGTTGTCGCGGCCGGCCAGCCACACCCGCTCGCCGATCTTGTAGGAGGGCGCCTGCCCCGGCCAGCCCAGATACCGGTCGATCTCGTCGCGGCAATGCGCCGGGTCGCTGATCGTGCGGGTGAGCAGGAATTCCAGACCGAGTTCCCCGGTCCACCGCTCCCCCTCGTGGAAGCCGGTTCCGGGCGGGATCTCCAGCTCGAGGTGCATGCCGATATCGACGATCACCCGGGCGGCGCGGAACAGCTGGGAGTCCAGCATCCCCAGCAACACACCGTCGTCGTCCAGGTAGCCCAGCTCACGGACCAGTCGTTCGGCGTACAGCGCCCAGCCCTCGCTGTAGCCGGAGGTGTCGGACAGCAGCCGTTGGAAGTCGTTGAGGCTGTCCTTCCGGATGACGGCCGTGCCGATCTGCAGATGATGGCCGGGCACGCCCTCGTGGTAGACCACGGTCGTTTCCCGCCAGGTGGAGAACACCTCCCGGCCCGGCTCCACCGCCCACCACATCCGGCCCGGCCGGGTCAGGTCGTCACTGGGCCCGGTGTAGTAGGCGCCCACGCTCCCGCCGGGCGGTGCGATCCTGCATTCCAGGGTGCGGAGTTCCTGCGGGATGTCGAAGTGCGTCTCTGCCAGGTCGGCGACGGCCCCGTCGGACAGTCCCTGCATCCAGGCTTGCAGCCCGTCCAGCCCGCTGACGTGGTACTTCGGGTCCGCGTCCAGCGCCGCTGCGGCGCCGGCCGGCCCGGCACCAGGGGCGATGCGCCCGGCGACCTCGATCAACTCGGCCTCGACGGCGAGGAACTCCGCCCAGCCCCAGGCGTAGGTCTCCTCGAGATCGATGGCCGCCCCCAGGAACTCCCTGGACGCGAGCACGTACCGCTCCCGCCCGACGGCGTCCTTGGTCGGCGCGCGCTGCAGCAGCCGGGTGCGCAGCTTCTCGGCAAGCTCCGCGTATGCCGCGTCCGCCGCGCTCGCGGCCTCGGTGAGCTGCGAGCTCAGCTCGGGCCCGCGGGTTCCGTCTGGGTTCACTGACGCCGCGAGCGCGGTGTAGAAACCCTGCTCGTCACCGCTGCCGGCGTAGGTGTCGCACTGTGCCGCGCATTTCTCGATCTGCCGGACGGCGGCCACCTGGCCGCGGTCGGCGGCCCACTCGAGGCTCCGCCAGTACCCGGCCAGCGCGCCGGGCACGGCGGCCATCCGCGTGGCCAGGACGGCAACCTCCTCGTCGGAATCGGTCGGCATCAGGTCGAAGACCATCCGGACCTTCTGCAGCGGAGAGGCGATGACGTTCAGGTCCGCATGCCGCCATCCCGAGTCGTACAGGTCGCGCTCCACCTGGAGGCGTTCGGCGAGGACCTCACGGGCCATGTCGTCGGCGACGCCGGTGGACTCGGCCGACGCAAGTCGACCGAGCGTGGACGTCACCAGATCATGGCTCTTGGCCAGCCCGGTCGGCGACAGGTCGTCCAGTGCGGATTCGTCACCGGGGAGTCCGAGATAGGTGGCCATCATCGGGCTGATGCGGGCGAGGTCGGCGACGTAAGCGTTGGAAATCTCGTTGATGGCAGACATTCCGCCGACGCTACCGCGCCTCGTCCGGGTCGACATCGGGGTTTCCTCGCGCGTTCTCATCGGCCACCGCCTGTGCCATCTGCGCCGGTCCGCCGTCGGCCGCGGGCTTGTCGTCGATGGTCACCGACCCGACCTCGAAGGACCCCGCCGTCGGCGAACCGGCCCCGGCCGAACCGGCGTCGGGGGTGCCCGGCGGTCGCGCGACCGTCGTGGCGCCTGCGGGATCGGCTGCCCCGACAACGTCCTGGTCGTCGGTGGCATGTCGATAGGCCACCCGGACCGTCAGATGCGCGGACACCGGCGCGGTGACGAACTGCAGCACC
>JBBQGJ010000070.1:0-21901 GCA_038322925.1 Mycobacteriales bacterium | reverse complement strand
CCGCAAGACCGCGTTCCGCCGCCGCCATCAACAACCCGGTCCCGTCGTCACCATCCCGAAAGTCCGGCGCCGCCGCGAAATCACCGTCTACAAATGCCCCGACTGCGGCGACCGACTCCTGGGTGAACAACGCTGCGAGACCTGCGGCACCTTCGCCCGCCGGATCGGCATCGGCGGCGCATGCCCAAATTGTGACGGGCCCGTGGCAATTTCCGACCTGCTGGACCAGGCGGTGGTCACCATCACCAACAAATAGCCAACCCTCTTGGCGACTAACCGCAAAAGCCACGCACGGCTTGCCCTTTGCACAGTTCCAGCGGTCCGCGCCGCGCGCTGGCCGGCATGAAATGGAGATACGCGATGCGGATGGCCGTGGCGAGCTCAAGCAGGTCGAGGACAACATTTTGCTGTCCGGGGAGCCGCGTACCCCCTGCCCGCGCGGTGTTCCCCGGTTGGTGCTGCCCTCAAGCTCGGGGACCGGGGGGGTCTTCCGAGCGGGGGTCGGGATCCCGGCGCAGGTTTCGTTACACCCTCCCCAATTTCGTGTCACGACATTCCCCAGGGCAGCCTGCCCGGAGCCGATCTGTCGACGAACACCGGCCGCGACAACGCGGCCGGCCCTCTACCTCACAGCTCACCCACCAACACCCGGAGGACGGCCCCTGGAAGCCCGAAAAACTGCCGCAGGGGTGGGGACTTTCACCTGGCCAAAAACGGGGACCGCAAACTGGCCATTGACACTCCTCCCGGGGCAACAACTGGACCCCGGTTCCGATCGTCATCGCTACGCTTACGACACTTCAGCAGTGGTTCACTCACGTTCGCCTTCTCGGTCCACACCTGACGCATCAAGTGCGCCTTTTCCGTGGTGCTCATCACCCCGGCTCATTCACCGGAGCAACCCACGGTGGTTTACAGCCTCCCCCTGCAGGGCGGCTGTGGAGGGCCCACCTCCATCACCGGCACAACACCGCAACCATCAGCGCGATCTTCTACATCGCAACCTCCACGCAGCATGAGGCGGTTTGACGCCACCCCCGCAGGGCGACGCCGAAGGGCCACCCCTTCATCACCTGCACAGCACCGCATCAAAGAGAAATGGCTCTATTGACACAGATGTGGGTCAGGGCCGGTGTGGTATGGCGGGCTGATTGCTCGGGGCGGAGTCCCTGCGTGTCAAGGTGAGTTGAGACCAGCGGTTCATAGCAAGTCCGCCTGACGCAGGGCGAGAACAGGTTCGATTCGATGTCTGCTGTTGCTGTGATCGGCCAGGATGGCCTGATGGATTCCTCTGCTGGCCCCCGCGCGGGTGGCCCGAGACCGAGGCGGTCGTTCACCGCCCGGGAGAAGCTTGCTCACCTCGCCGCGTACGAGGCGGCCTGCGCCGACGGCGCGGGTGGCGGCGCCTACTTGCGGTCGGAGGGCCTGTACTCGTCGCAGGTCACCGAGTGGCGGCGGCTGCGGGACGCCGGAGTTCTGGAAGGGAAGGCGCCGGGCGAGAAGGTCGGGCGACCGTCGCCGGAACAGGCCGAGATCGCTAAGCTGACCCGCGAGCTCGACTTGACCAGGCGTCGTCTGGCGAAAGCCGAAGCGGCGCTTGATATAATGGGAAAAGCACGCGCGCTCTTGGACGAGATCTCCGAGAGCGCGGACACCGACAGCCGGCCGTTCAAGCGTTGATGGCCGCCTACGACGAACTCGAAGCCGCCGACATCCCGACCCGGCGAGCGGCGGCGTTGACCGGAGTGTCCCGGGCCAGCGCCGCGCGCCGGCACGCCGCACCGGCGGAGCCGGCCGTGCTGCCGGGCCGGGTGGCGGTAGAGCCGGTGAACAAGCTCAGCGACGCCGAGCGGGCGCGCGTCCTGGAGGTGTTGAACTCGCCGCGGTTCGTTGACCAGGCACCGTTGCAGATCTACGCGCAACTGCTCGACGAGGGCGTGTACCTGTGCTCGGTGTCCACGATGTACCGGGTGTTGCGGGAGAACACGCAGGTCAGGGACCGTCGCCGGCAGGCGACCCATCCACCCAGGGCAGTGCCGGAGCTGGTCGCGACCGCGCCGCGGCAGGTCTATTCCTGGGACATCACCAAGCTCGCCGGGCCGGTCCGGGGCCAGTACTTCGACTGCTACGTGATGATCGACATCTACTCCCGGTACATCGTCGGCGCGCACGTGCACAACGCCGAGTCCGGGCCGCTCGCGGTGGAAATGATGACCGAGGTCTTCAACGTCCACGGCGTGCCGCACGTGGTGCACGCCGACCGCGGAACGTCGATGACCAGTAAGACCGTCGCCACCCTGCTCGCCGACCTGGAAGTGACCCGATCCCATTCCAGGCCAAGGGTTTCCAACGACAATCCCTACTCCGAAGCGTGGTTCAAGACGCTGAAGTACGCCCCGGTCTTCCCCGAACGGTTCAGCTCCCTGCAGGCCGCGAGGGAGTTCATGTCCGAATTCGTCGATTTCTATAATCATCATCATCGCCACCTCGGGATCGGCCTCCATACCCCCGGCGACGTTCATTACGGACACGCCGCCGACGCCCAGCAGCGACGTGCAGAGACCTTGGCCGCAGCCCGCGACCAACACCCCACCAGATTCACCACCATCACCACGACACCGAAGATCCTCAACCTGCCGGAGGCCTCCTGGATCAACCAACCCGCGTTGGTGGGTGCACGGGCCGTCTCGTAGGTTCGGAAGCCTCTCACAGCCCTGATTCTTGGAGTCCACCCGTGCGCGCTTCGACCCTACTCAATCGTGTCTTGAATCTGGACGGCGCGACCGTCGGCGATGTTGATCCCGGCAGCGCGGCCGGTGACGGTCCGGTGCTGGTGCGACTGCGTGCCCGCCGGCGGGTGATGACCTGCCCGTCGTGTTCGTACCGGACCCGACACCGGTACGACAGCCGACCGGTCGATTCCCGGTGGAGGCACCTTGACCTGGGCGGACGGGTCTGTCAATTGGTGATGCGACGCCGACGACTGGCCTGTCCTGAGCATGGGGTGGTCACCGAGGCGGTGCCCTTTGCCCGGCCGGGTTCGGGGTTCACCCGTGACTTCGAGGACCTGGTCGTGTGGCTGGTCACCAAGGCCGACAAGTCCACGGTGGCCACGTTCGCCCGCATCGCCTGGCGCACCGTTGGCGCGATGTGCCAGCGGGTCGCGGGCGAGAAACTCGACCCCCACCGGCTGGCCGGACTGGTCGACATCGGCGTGGACGAGATCTCCTGGCGCAAGCACCACAAGTACCTGACCCTGGTCTCCGATCACGAGACATCCCGCATCGTGTGGGGCGCCACCGGGAAGACCGCGGCCGCGTTGGACGGGTTCTTCGACGACCTGCCCGAGGGTGCGGCCGGGCAACTCGCGGCGGTCTCGATGGACCTGGGTCCGGCGTACGCCAAGACGGTGCGCGCCCGGGCGCCGGAGGCGGTGCTGTGTTTCGATCCGTTCCACGTCGTGAAGCTGGCGACAGACGCTTTGGAGGCGGTGCGCCGGCAGGTGTGGCAATCGGCTCGCCGTTACCCGGATAAGAAGATCGCCCGCAAATTCAAAGGCGCCCGGTGGGCGTTGCTGAAGAACCCCGGTGATCTGACCGACAAGCAGGCCGAAACCCTTGCCGCGCTGAGGAAGTCCGGCGGCGCGTTGTGGCGCGCCTACCAACTCAAGGAGGCGTTGCGGGCAGTGTTCGCCGGCGATCTGACCGCTGCCGAGGTCATCGAACTGCTCGACCGTTGGTGCTCACGGGCGCAGCGCTCCCGCATCTCGGAATTCGTCAAAGCCGCCCGCACGATCCGCAAGCACAAGGACGGCATCACCGCCGCTGTCGACCGCGGTATGAGCAACGGCCGCCACGAAGGACTGAACAACAAGATCCGCACCATGATTAACCGCGCGTACGGATTCCACTCCGCAGAAGCCGCGCTCGCCCTCATCATGCTCGCCTGTGGACCGGTCAAACTCGAACTTCCATACCACACAGGGGTCCGCCCACATCCAGGTCAGTAGAGCCAAAGAAATCTCCTACGGCGACTCCATCCCTGCGGTCGTGGCGCACCCAAGATCAACTGGCGGATTCCAAGATCAACTGGCGGCTACGCGGTGCATTTAGGTTTCAGTCTTCGACAGGGTCACGCGGTGGCCGTCCTCGTCTCGGCTGACTCAACTTCTCGGCACTTGGCAGCCCACAGTGATCGAACTCGCGGGGTCAGGATCAGCGCGAAACGTGAGACAATGGACCATCAGCCAGCCCAGCGTGGAGGGAAAAGGTGACCCAGGAGAGTAGCTCTGTCACGCCCGACATCTCGATCGTATGCGTCTACAACGATCCAGGTGTTCTTCAGAACTGCCTCAAACAATCCATCGAGGCATACTCGGGTGACATAGACGTCGATTTTGTTCCCGTGGACAATGCCGGCCATGCATTCACGACTGCAGGCGCGGCTCTCAACCACGGCGCCCGCCAAGCACGGCACGATCTCGTGGTGTTCGCGCATCAAGACGTCTACCTGCATTCGATCGAGCGACTGGCTGCCGTTGGGGCGGCGCTCAGCGACACTGATTGGGGACTGCTCGGAGCCAACGGTTTCACGGGGCAAGGTATGTCGGTTGGTCGTATGCGCGATCGTGTGCTGTTGATCGGCGCACCTGCGGCAACACCTGTTGATGTGGACAGCGTCGACGAGGTCTTGTTCATGGTGCTCCGCGATGTCGTGCTCGAACACCCTCTCACCGAAGATCCCCACCTAGCATGGCACGCCTACGCGGTCGAGTATGGCCTGCGCCTGCGCCAGCTCGCCAAACGAGTCGGCGCGGTCGACTTGGCTGTCACCCATAACAGCCTCACGATCAACCTGGACAAATTGGATGTCGCGCATCGACACGTGGGCGAAATGTACCCGCACCTGCTGCCGATCAGGACGAGCTGTGGAACGATTGGTTCAACGCATTCCCGCTGGCGGGACTTCCCTGTCATTCGCCAGCATGGCTGGCGGACTCGCTGGCTTCGGCAATCCTTGCAGGCGGTGCGCGCCCGCCGGCGTATACAAGTGCCGGTCATTCTGAGCGACATCCGCCGCGAGGTCGATCTCCTTCAATTCTCGGATGAGTCCCCGTTGCATCTATTCAACCTCGATAGTCGTGGCGGCTTTGCCGAATACTCGTCGAACCCATTCCGCCTCGCGCGGAACGGACGGCCGGTGATCATGCGCGCGGTTGGGACAGTGTCAGACCTTTTAGCCAAGCTCGAGGGGCTGCCCCGCACGTCTCGGGTCCTGGTCACAGATCTGAGCCTTGACGACCTGAACACGATCGGTTCGGGGCGGAAGGACCGGGATTGGGTGATGGGCCTTCAAACCGGAGCGCTTTGGCTTCTGGGCGGGCCCGTAGCACACGAACTCCCAAGTCAATGGTCCCAGCCACAGGCAGTTCCGCTCGGATCTCGCGCGCCCGCGCACAGTGTCGTGCTGCGCTAATCGACAGCAGATCCAACGCGTCCGTGATTGGCGTCCAGCTTGACCAAGTGGGACAATGCCGCGATGAATGAGTCTGTAGAGTACAAATCCTTCACTCGGGCTTCCGCTGCTGAACCCAACCGGCGCCGTTCGCATTCGTCTTTCAATAGGCGGACGATTTCGCGGGCGAATGCAGCGACGTCTCCGTTCGGGACCACGATACCCGCGTCTCCAACCTGTTGAGGCACGCCACCGACCGCGAAGGCTACGACTGGCGTCCCGAGCAGCATGGCCTCCAAGACGACGAGCGGGAACGGGTCGTCACGTGAGGGGAGCGTGAAGACGTCGAACCGGCGCATGTGTGCATACGGATTCGGACTGGGCCCGATGAATGCAATCTTGGATTCCTCGTCAGGCCTAACGGTCTGTGTGCCCTCCCCGACCCAAACGAACCGCACGGGATATTCCAACGTCGCCTCTCTAACTTGTCGGGCCACTTCGACCCAGACGTCTGCACCCTTACGATGCTCGACCGCCCCGCAACAGCCCACGACAAACTCGTCTGGCGAGTAATCGTGGTCGGGCTGCTCCGCCGACAGCCTCAGTACTCCCGCGTCGTCCGGGACTGAAGGCAACATCGGAACGTCATCGACAGTCCGCTTCATGAGTGCAGCGATCTCAGCCTGCACGCTGGGAGAGCAGGCGACCACAGATACATCAACCGCCACTGGCGTTTTCGCCTGAGCCTTCGCGAGAAACCACGCAGCCAAATCCCCTGATTCGTGCACGTGCAAGATCACTCGCCGATGGAGCCAGCGGGCAGGGCGAAGGTAGATCGCGGCAGCAGTCGAGTTGACGTAGACAAGGTCGGCACGTCTCCTCAGCAAAGTCGCCGTCGCCACAGTGGTGTCGAGCAAGTAAGCGATCAGTCGAGTTGCGGGGATGGACCGGAGCTTGCGCCGGACCCTATGCAGGAATTCCACAGAGGTCGGTGCGATGGATTGAAACTCGGGCAGCAACGGTCCGGGTGACCGGGCGAGGATGTGAACCGCATGGCCTTGCTCAACCAGGCCCCGCGCCACCAGGATCGCAACCCGTGGGGCACCCGTCCTCGATGTCTCGTGAGTCACCAGAAAGACGCGCACGGCGGGCCTCCAGTTTTCGAAGTGGTTTGACGAAAGTTGAGGCGGGGTCTCCAGGCTCGCACATACGAGTGTGCGATACGCCTCTGTCCCTTCGCCCCAGGAGCCATGTGGCGGTGGATATGGGCGCTCGCAAAGCGCCAACCGCACATGCAGGTATCCGAATCGAGTGTCATCCAAAGGGGGTCGTGTCTGGCGGTCTGGACGACAGCAGTGCCCGGACTGTGCAACCAAGTACCCTCGGGATTGAAATACGTAATCGACCGAATTCATGAGGAAAACCACGTATGCGCGGAGCGTCGCGGCACGGCGCGACGAGCCTGATGCGCAAGGCTGCGGCCAATAATGTACGCCGAGTCGATGCTGCGTCGCGCAAACCCAGGCGCGGTAGCGATTTCGGCGCGGTAGATTTCCTCGAGTGCTTCCACGCTGATATCGAGCCCGAATCTGGCCCGCACCTCGGCCTGTCCGAACTCGCCGAGACTCCTCCGGATGTCTGCGTCGAGAAGTCCTCGCAGTTGCGCCGCTAGGTGCGCCACAGGATCATTGTTTGGCTCATCCCCAAAGAACCCGAACCGGAGAAAGTAATCGGCCGAGGCCGGTTCGAATATGCGGGCAAATCCCCTTTCTCCCAGCACAATCAATGGCTTCCCGTGCGCCAAAGACCGCAACGCTGACCCTCCCATGCCCAGAGTGATGTCAGCGGCCGAATACGCTGGCCTGGGGTCGTAGATTGACCCGGGCATGACAACGACTTCCCGGCCCAGTTGGTAGTTCACCCGCTGCGCTTCCCGGTGGATCTCGTCGAACGCGTTTCCGTCCCCAACGATGATAAGACGCAGGCGGGGGTGATCGAGTTCGGCGACCGCTCGCACAGCGTAACCAATCCCTTCCGCCTTCATATGCGAATCGACCCTGCTCACGATTACCGCGGCAATCTCGTCGTCAACGATTCCGTTCTGGTGACGAAAGCTTTGCTGCGCAGACTCCGAAACTTCCGCGTTGAGGTCCACCGGTGGTTCCATCAACCAGACCCGGCTACCATGGGCCGCCTGCGCCTCCTCCTGGAGCAGGGGGGTTCCAACGATCATCGGTGTGCGCCGAGGCGTGTAGCTGACGTTCGCCATCGTCCAATTCGTCACGATCGCCAACCGCCGGCGTCGCGAAGTAACGGCGACGGACGCGGCTGGTCCCAACCACGGGCCGAACACATGCAGGACGTCCGCCGAGTGGCGCACAGCGAAGCGCCGAATCTGCCACGCCCGAGAAGCCATTCCGGCGCTGGTAGGCAACACTGTCACGTGGAATCCACATTCCTCAGCATACGGAATCAGTGAGACGCGCGCGTCCTCGTCAATAGCGAAGACGTTGACGCGGTGCCCGCGGTCACGAAGGGCGCGACCAAGATCCAGTGCGTTGATCGGGCAGCCACCCAGCGCCAGTCCCTCCAAACCGATCACCACGCTCAACCGTCCGTCGGGGCTGAGTGTGCCTCGCCGAGGGATCGCCTTTCTGTGCCCGGCGATTTTGCGCGCATCTACGGCCTGCATCATGCTTCCCCCGATATCCGGGCTGCGGGGCGCAATCGCTCGGGCAGCCAATCCGGTAAGAACCGACTGGGAAGTAATCGCACGACCAATGGTCCAACGCCCGCAACGTAGACCAATCCGCCGACCAGGCCCCCCGCGAGTAGGCACAGCCATGGCGTCTCGAACAACTGCGAAGTAAGCCAGGCAGCGCCGCCGGCTACAGCGGCCGCCACCGCTGGCCGACCCACTTTCCGGAACAACTCAGCGGTCCTCAAGCCTGTCGCACGCAGAACAGAGATCATGTAGGCCGGGACCGCGATCAAGCCGATCGTCACCACGTGCGCCCAGCCGACTCCTTCTAGACCCCAGAAATGTACTCCGACGACGATTGCCGGAACCAATGTCACGATCCAAGCCAGCTGGATCAGCAATAGTCGCATCGTCTTCCCTGTCGCGACCAAGACGTTGACGAACAGGAGCGAGAATGTGTACAACACGCCATACATTGCGAGCACAGCGAGCACGGGCGATGCCTCGTTCCACTTCTGCCCGAACAATGTCGCGACGAGCGGAGCGGACAGCGCAAGCGTCATTGCACCCACCGGAAACGCCAGGAGCGCGACCAGCTCAGAAGCAGACGCGAGTGCGTCACCCAAGCGACGCTTGTCTCCGCTTACTCTGCCGAACGCCGGCACGACCACGTTGTTGAGGACGGAACTGAGGACTGCGGTTGACCAACTCGCCACATTGAACGCGATCATATAGACCCCCACCTCAGCGGCATCGACAAGGCGACCGATGATCATGTAGTCGGCGTTGAGCAGCGTCCAGTTCACCAGATTGGCCAGCGACAGCGGGAGACCGAAACGGATCAGCGGCCTCACACGGTCAGCTCGCCAACCCGGGCGATACCTGCGAGACGTACTGAAGTAGAAGACCAGCCCGGTGGCGAGCTGACCGACCACCCGCGACCACGCAAAAGCCGTGGCACCGCCGCCGTTCACCGCAAGGAGAATCAGGATTGGATTTCCCACCAGAAACCCGACGACCGTGGCGAGAAAGATCCGGTCCTGTCGAAACTCTCTCACCAATTGGGCGCCGGGCACAGCGAGGACGCCCGTCAGCACAACGCATAGTGCAAGCACTCGGATCGGCTCAGCTGCCGCGGGCTCGCCGAGCGCCGACGCGACGATGGGTGCGCCCGCGAACATCGCAGCGCTTGTCCCGCAACTGACGAGTATCGAGATAGTAACAACGGTCGGCGCGATGTCGTCTGGTTCCGTCGGCGCTCGTGCGATAGCCGAGGCCATCCCCAGCTCGGCCAGGCTCGACACAACCAAATACACGGCAAGCGCGATCGCAAAAACCCCAAAGTCCTCCTTCGACAGAAGGCGGGCCAGAATTACCGTGATGGCAATGCTCGCGAAACGCATCGTCAAGTTCGCCGCCACGGACCAGGCGGCGCCGCGACCGACGAGACTCGACAGCGATCGGGTGGCCGGGGTGATCGGTACTTGCTCAGCCTGCTCTGTCGGGCCCGCTGCGCTGGGCGCCATCGAGCTACCCTCGTTGCTCACGTATTGATTCCGGGGCTACGTCGACAGTATGAAACCGCGAACCCTCATCTGGCGCGACAGCTGCGCGAACGGCATCAGCAACGTACTCCTGCTGCTCAGCGGTGATATGCGGGTATAGCGGCAGGGAAAGAATCTCGCTGCTCGCGCGCTCGGAAATCGGGAACGACCCCGGTCCGAGCTTCAGCGCAGAAAACGCGCCCGTCAAATGCACGGGAGTCGGATAGTGAATCCCCGCCCCAATGCCCGCCGCGTGCAGCTCGCCGAGCACCCGGTCACGGTCCTGTACCCGCACGACGTACAGATGCCATACGTCTTCGTTACCGTCGGCCACTGTGGGTAGCACCATTCCGGGCACGTCCGCGAGCAGTTCGGAGTAACGCTGAGCCGCAGCCCGCCGCCGGTCGTTCCACCTGGTGAGCCGGCGGAGCTTTGCCAGCAGGACCACGGCTTGGAGCGTGTCCAGCCGGGAGTTGAACCCCAGTGTTTCGTGATCATATTTCTTCTCGGTGCCGTGAGCACCGAGTAGGCGCACCCGCCGCGCGATCTCGGGATCGTCGGTGGTCACCGCACCTGCGTCACCGGCCGCGCCCAGGTTCTTACCCGGGTAGAAGCTGGTGCCCGCGGCGACGCCGAGCGCGCCCGCCGAGATTCCGAAGCGGCGAGCGCCCTGGGCCTGCGCGGCATCCTCGACGATCACTGCGCCGGATTCCTCGGCGATCGGAACCAGGCGTTCCACCGGCGCTGTCTGACCGAACAGGTGTACCGGAACGATCGCCTGGGTACGCTCGGTGACCGCCTCAGCCACGTGATCCGGATCGATGAGCAGGTACTCCGGATCAACATCCACCAGGACAGGCACCGCTCCGATCCGAGCGACCGCCTCGGCAGTGGCGACAAACGTGTTCGCCGGAAGGATGACCTCGCCACCGGCGTCGACCCCAGCGGCGCGGAGAGCCAATTCCAGCGCATCTGTGCCGTTGGCAACGCCAACGCAGTGTGCAACGCCGATCTCAGCTGCGTAGGCAGCCTCGAATTCACCAACCGCAGGCCCGCCGATAAACGCGGCCTTCGCCAAGACCTTGTTCCAGCCCTCCAGAACTTCTGACTCGATCTCCGGCTGCTGGGCGACCAGATCGACCAATGGGATTCTCATATCCGTAGGCTTCTCTTCCCTATTTGACCATCAATACTTCTTGCATGGGCATTCGATTTGCCGTGGACGAGTTTCCCGCAAGCCAACGACCAGGCACGCTTTGAGCGCGGTGCTCAGTCATATCGGGCGAACGCCGCCAGTGCAAGCGGTGCCATAGGGGGGTCCGATCGCGACTGAGTGGCGGGGCGGCCGCCAACAACGGTCACTGACCGGGACAGCGGTGCGGGGTTCATGAACTTCATGCCGGGCTCCCCACTCGCTCCGCCGAAGGCCTGGCATCAATTTCGTCGGCTGCCGCGCCGGACGGATCGATATCCGATCTAATCACACGCGACGGATTGCCAACGACTGTTGACCCTTTGGCGACATTGTCGACAACGACCGCGCCCATTCCAACAGTTGACCGCGGTCCAACCAGCACCTGTTGCCGCACAGAAGCGTTCATTCCAACATATGCGGCCCATCCGACTCGCACGCCGCCACCCAGACTCACCCCGGCGCACAGGGTCGCGAAGTCCTCGACGACAACGTCATGCGTCAGGGTCACGTTCGGCATCGCCACGATATGGGAGCCGACCGTGACATCGCAGGTCAATACGACGTTTGCCAAAAGGATCGTCCCTGCACCAACCGAGCACCCAGCAGCGATCGAAGCAGTTGGGTGAATTGATGTGGAGTACCGGTCGCCGACCACGCCCAATGTAGACAGCCGTTCGACAATCGCCGATCTAGCAATTCCGTTTCCTGCGCAGACCAGAAGGCGAACATCGGGGTGTGCCACGACAAACTCCAAGCCGCCAAGCACACCTACCCCGCCGACCGATTTGCCATGAAGGGCCTCATTGTCGTCCAGAATCCCGACCGTATGATGAAGGTCCGACGCCTTCATGGCGGCGATGGTTTCCCTCGCCAGTCCGCCGGCCCCAATGAGCAGTACAGGTTCGGTCGCCACGGATCAGTCCACGCATCCGGCACGCAGCACGTCGACGACCCTGGCCTGGTCCGAGTCGGACATCTGATGGAAGAGCGGCAGTATTAGCGTGGTGTCGGTGAGATGTTCCGACACTGGGAGTGGGACGGTGACGTGGTCTCGACCCGCGTACGCAGGTTGCCGATGCGCGGCCATGATCCCGCGGCGGGCCGAGATATCCGCTTCCGCGAGCGCGATCAAGAGTCCGTCCCGATCGAGCCCGTACTCTGGTCCGACCTCCACCCAGCAGGACTGGAAGTTCGTCGTACCCCACTCAGGATCAGCGACCATCCGCAAACCAAGCAGTTCGCCGATGGCCTTGGCGTAACCGGCGGCGTTCTCACGTCGGCGAGCCACGACGCCGTCGAGCCGGTCCAACTGCACCGTCCCGACAGCCGCCTGCATGTCGGTCATCCGGTAGTTGTAACCAACCTCAAGGTACTGCTCCGGCGGCGCCAAGACGCTGGCGTGGCGGTCGGCCGCCGACACGCTCATCGCGTGTTCCCGAAGCCGCCGCGCGCGCTCCGCCCAGTCGGCACGGGGGGTCGTGATCATGCCACCCTCGCCGGTGGTGATGATCTTCCGCGGGTGGAACGACCAAGCGGCGATTTCTGCGCGGGCGCCCACCGGTTGGCCTTTGTATGTCGAGCCGGCGCCGCAGGCGGCATCCTCGATGACGACGATCCCACGGGGGTCGCACAGCGCGCGGATCGCGTCTAGGTCGACGGGTACCCCGCCCTGATCGACCACGATCACCGCTGTGGTCGCCGGGGTTAGTGCAGCTGCGATGGACTCCGCGGTCACATTCCCGGTCAGCGCATCGACATCGGCGAACACCGGGAGGGCGCCCACATAAACCGGCGCATTCGCGGTGGCGATGAACGAGAACGAGGGCACCACAACGTCATCGCCGGGCTTGACGCCCGCGACAACCAGGGACAGGTGCAGCGCCGTGGTGCAACTGGACACGGCCACCGCATGGTCGGCCTCCTGGTGCCGAGAGAATGCTGCCTCGAAGGCGGCCACCCGCGGACCCTGGGCAACCCACCCGGAGGTCAGCACCTCGGTCACGGCCGCGATTTCCTCGGCACCGAGGAACGGCTGCATGACGTTGATCCGGCTCATGCCGGCCCTCCCGCAGGGATCGGAACGTCGACGATCCCTTTCTGCTCTGCCTGCCACCAGGCGACCAGCTCCCGCAGGCCGGTGTCCAGGTCGATCTCGACCCGGAAGCCGAGGTCCCTGGCCGCGGCCTCGGTCGATGCAAGCCGACGGGTCACACCGTTGACCGCCCGCTCCGGGCCGTGCTCCACGGACAGATCGGAATCCATGGCCACCAACAGGGCACGGGCCAGATCCGCCAGGCTGGTTTCGGTGCCGCTGGCCACGTTGTAGACCCCTTCACGAATGTCCGAGGATGCTGCGAGCAGATGCGCTCGCGCGATATCGACCGTGTTGACGAAATCCATGGTTTGCGAACCATCACCGAAGATCAGCGGTGGCTTGCCATCGGTGATTCGCTCCATCCAGCGAATCAACACCTCGGTGTACAGCCCATGAATATCCATTCTCGGACCATAAACATTGAACGGACGCAGCGCGATGTAATCCAGGCCATACATCGCCCGAAAACTACGGAGCATTCCCTCATTGAACGACTTTGCCGCACCGTAGAACGTGTCGTTGTTGTGGTGGTGATGCCGTTCGGTGGTCGGGAACTCCTCGGCCAGGCCGTAGACGGACGCCGACGATGCGGCGATCACCTTGTCGACCTTGTAGACGGCCGCAGCCTCCAGGACGTTGAAAGTGCCGTCCGACAGCACCTGCAAAGCAAGCCGGGGTTCCTCCGCGCACTGGGTGATCCGGATGGCGGCCTCGTGGAACACGAGATCCGAGCCCTTGGTGATGTCATGGACGAGATCGACATCCCGGATGTCGCCGACCACCAATTCGACCCGTGAATCGTTCAACGCCAGCGCCAGGTTGGCCCGCCGGCCCCGCACCAGGTTGTCCAGGATGCGGACCCGGGACACGTCCGCTGCCAACAACTGATCCACGATGGTCGAGCCGATCGTTCCGGCTCCCCCAGTGACAAGCGCAGTCGCGCCCTTCAACGCTGTCATGACATTTCTCCTTGATTCGACTGAACGAAGAACTGGAAGTACGTCGGGTTAGGTCCCGACAATGGAATCCGCGCCCGCACCAGCCAGCTTCGACACAGAACCGGCAACCTCGTCGATGGCCGATTCCAGAGCATCGATCGGCGCAGCGGGCGAGCCGCCCCGGACCAGACTGTTGGACACCGCGTCGAGGACGGCAAGGACACGCAGCCCCGCGGCGCCGTCGGTCAACGGCGCTCTGCGTTCGCGGATTGCGCCGGCGAACTCGGTGACCATGGCCGACAAGGCTTCCTTTTCGGGGAGAGCCGGCACAGTGATATCTCCCAGGCGGTAGGAGACGGTCGCAGCCTCACGATGCTGGGCGTTTTCGGCCTGGGTGGCCAGATCGACCCCGCGATCGAAGATAGCCACGCGCTGTTGAGGGTTGAGGTCGTCCCACACCAGCGTTCGACGGCTGCCGCCAAGGACCATCTGTCGGATCTTGGTCGGAGAAAGCCAGTTGACGTTCACGTGGGCGATACCGCCGGATGTGAGCGGCATGCTCATATATCCGACACACGCTTTCCCTGCTCCAAGGGGGTCGGAGCCAGTGGCGGACACCGTTTCCGGGCGAAGCCCACCGGGCAGGATGAAGTCCAGAATTGACAGGTCGTGCGGGGCGAGATCCCAAAACACATCCACGTCCGGTTGGACCAGGCCCAGGTTGATCCGCACCGAATCGACGTACAGCAGGTCACCCAGCACACCGTCCGCAACCGCCCGCCGGATGTACTGCACGGCCGGGGTGTAACAGTAGGTGTGGTCGATCATCAGCACCCGGTCGGCATCCACCGCAGCGCGGACCATGCTGGCCGCTGCTTCAGGGGTATCGGCGACCGGCTTCTCGACGAGAACGTGCTTGCCAGATTCCAGCGCTGCGAGCGCGATCGGTGCATGGGTTCGAGCGGGCGTCGCGATAGCGACAGCGTCGATGTCGTCCCGGTCCAGCAATGAAGTCAATGAGGTCTCGACCTCGACAGTGGATCGCGGGCCGATCACCTTGCCGGCTCTGGCCGCGTCGAGATCACACACCGCGACGAGATCCCAATCAGGCGAGCCGCGGAAGTTGCGAACGAGGTTCGGCCCCCAATAGCCGGCGCCGATCACGCCGACGCGCAATTGCGGTGCGTCGCCTGACCGCAGGGCATGGTACCCGGGTGATGTCACAGGGAATTCCCCCTCAATGATTGGAGCTGACGGATGGCTGATCGTCGACGGCCGCATGGGAGCCGTCAGGTTGAAGCTGTCTGATGCCGCGCGTTGAACGGCCACTCGGGCACGAGACATCGATTGCCGGGGGGCGCTTGATAGCGACACTCTCGGAACCGGCCGAGGCATGACCGACTGAGATCGTGGCGAAGGATCCGGACGCCGACGTCCAGGATTGGGCGCCGTAGGTCGACGCAAACCCGGCCTCCGAAGCCGGGAATGGTGAACCCATGCGGCAACGCTCCTCGTCCACTGCCATCCCCCCGCACCTTGCGCTCTGCACGCGACCCTCAGCAGAAACTGCACTCATCGCTCGAATGACCCGGGTCAGCGATTCCCTACCTTCGACCCTATGCGCTCTTCACTCATCTGATCACAGCGTCTAACGCATCGTTATTCCCTGCTCGGCACTATAGGCCATCCGTGCCGGGAACCCGTCCGTCCCGTGTCCACAATCGTTCGGAACGGGACGATCCCCTGCAGTTGACTACTTTGCGTACATACGCCGGAACCCTGCGTCTCGGAAGGGCGCTTGTGCTGCGCGACAATGCCCGCTGGCGGGCGTGCGATGGGCTACCCCCAGTTCTTGGGGAGCAATGCGACAGAAGTCGATCACCCATCTCGGTTTCTCTTGGAGGTGACTGCCGAGTCCATGCGTCATCAACAATCCCGGCTGGGCTGCGAGCCTCCTCGAAAGGGTGAAGTGAGCGCTCGGCACTGCAATGGCAGCTAGCTAGCTAGGTGTCTCCGCTGGCCCTGTGTCGCCACACCGGCTGAAATGACGAAATCCGTGGCCCATCTCACCCGCGGTGGCCCGGATCCGCGCCAACCGTTGCGCGCTCGGCCAGGGCGCACCTTGCTCGCCCACCCGAAGCGCTCCAGGAGCCAGATCACCCCGGCGGAAATCTCCAGTTGTCCCCGCAGCACCCCGTGCCGCGCGGACGTCGGGTCGGCGTGGTGCAGGTGTGCCAGGACTCGCCGAAGCTGAGCAGCGCCCGCGGCCAGAAGTTCGCCGACCGGCCCCGCGCGGAGGATGGCCGTTCGCCGATCATGTGATAGATCTAACGGGGCTTCGCCCCAGCCCGACGAGGCGTGTGGCTCTCATGTGACGTTGTTGGGGGCTCCGGTCGGGCAGGATGACCCGTACGGCGGGGCCGTACGGGTATATGACTGCGCGGTGGCACTGGTTGGCCGTGATGGCCGCCTGATCTCCGAACCGGAGCCCGTGATGACCGTAGCGCGAAGTGTTGCCGATGTCCTGACCGAGCATGTCCGGTTCGAGGTGGAATGCATCAACCGGATGTACTTGAACGTCTATCAGCCGAAGCTGCAGTACGCGCCCGGTCTGGTCGGCTACGTGCATCGGCAGCTGCGGTTACCGATCGCCTCGACAGCGCCGTTGGCGAGAATCACCGACAGGTTCGTTGCCGCAGTGCAGCGGTTCGCCGTGTCCGAGGGCATTCCGTGGGTCGATTTCGTCAAGGGCCAACGGAAGGACGACGTCATGCATGAGCACCTCGCCACGTTCACCGCGGAGGAAGGGGTGATGTTCATCGGCCGGGCGCAGGAGAAGACATCGGTATTCCGCACCGAGAAACGCCGCCACGACGACGGTGTCACCTACCAAGGGCCCCGGCTCCCGCACGGCCGGGCTGGCGATGGCGTTCAAGCTCATCGAGGCAGCTCAGGACCGGTGGAGGGCCGTCAACGCACCCCACCTCGTCGCGCTCGTCCGGGCCGGCGCCACGTTCCACAAGGGCAGACTCGTCGAACGACCCACCGACCAGGAGACCGAGATCATGGTCGCCTGAAAGATCTTGATCCACAAGTATTGACTATTGCCCCGCCTCATGGCGCACATCCACAGACTTCAAAGCATTCCTCGTACCGCAGCGAGCGAGTGTTCTTGACGCTTCTCCCTCGGCGCAACCGGGGACAGGGGTATCAGAACTCGATGTGAGCTCAACGTAGTCGAGCAGCTCACGGGCCAAGCCGCCCAGATCGGACCGGCCCACCGCTCGCTGTGAGCTCTCGTCTAGCATTCGTTGCCCTGGAGGTAGCCTTGGACCGCCTCCGAACCTGCCAACGCTCAAGCCAGTACACCGGAGCAATAGTGAGCAACATCCCGACGAACCCGACGGCTCCCGCCGCGCGAAACCGGCTCCCTGAGATGTAGTAGACCGACGGGTCAGTCGGCGAAGCAATCATCGTCGCTTTCATCGTCGACATGACGCCAAGCGCATCCTGCCGTTTCGACAGCAGGTCGCTCAGTTCGGCGGTGGTCTGTTGTGCCTTGAGTTCGACCGTCTCGGGATCGCTGTCCACCACCTGGACGTCGATGCTGGAAGAGAGGTAGAGCGGCGTCCACTGGTTGCCTTGGTTGGGCAATCGCACCTGCGTGCCGCTACGTTGACCCTCACCGAACAATGTCGTGTCTGACGATGCTGTCAATAGTGGTTGGTGCTGACCGTTCAGATCCGTGACTATCACGCCTGCCAGCGCTGCCAGAGAGTACTGGGGATTCTCGAGTTGGTTGGGGAAGTACTCGTAGGTTGGGGGCAGTAGCATGACGCTGAACTGGGTCCAGTAGACGCCTGGACGGTGGACGACGGGCCAGATGACCGCCAGAGTAATGGCCCCGCCCAAGAGAATGACATACCACCGCTTGAGCATCAACCTGAGCAGCTCACGCGATGTCATGTCCCCACCGTCGGTTTCCGTTGCATCCAGGATATCTTGGCACGAGCCACTTACCGACCCTACCGAATACTTTGCTCGCACAAACCCGTTTGGCGCAAGCGACACCCATCTGGCCCAAGTGGCTGTTACCTGGTGGTAGCCTGTGGTAACCCTGCATGAGCATGTACGGCGCGTCATGGCTTGGAGATAGAAGTCGACTTTCCGTGGATCGCGCGGTGGGCGGTGGCTTGTCGAGATCTTGTGCTTGCGCCCGGCAGAGAGGGGCTCCACATGGAGTTGAGGGTCTTCTGGGCCACGCTGGTGCGTCGGTGGTACTTCGTTGTCGCAGCATTAGCCTTCACGGTCGGTGCCACATTCCTCGTGGTCAGCATGGTCGGCCCGACTTACGAAGCCGAGGGCTCGGTCCTGGTGTTCCCACCAGTGGCGACGGTCCAGCGAGACACCCAGCTCGAAGCGCAGGGCAATCCCTACCTGGTGCTCAACGGCGTCAGCCAGGCCCGCGACATCGTGATCCGAGAGTTGATGTCCAAGTCGACACAGGAACAACTCGCGGAGCAGAGCCCAGGCTCCTCTTACGAGGCCATCGCCGACTACATGAACAGCGCGCCGATCATTCTGCTCACCGTGGATGCGGATTCGGCGAGCACCGCCACGAGCGCTCTCGCCGTCGTGATGGATCACGTTCCAGTAATCTTGGCCGACCTTCAGGCGGGGCTCAACCTTCCCACCGACGCCGTGATCACATCCAAGCCCTTGATCGCCGATTCCCAAGCATCTGTCGTCCGCAAGGGACAGATTCGGGCTGGCATTATTGCGGGCGTCGCAATGCTCAGCCTAAGCCTGCTCGTGATCGGCCTGCTCGATGGGATTCTTGCTGCACGACTCGCGTCTAAGAAGTCGAACCGTCGGCACGCGCTAAGCACGCCCGACGACTCCGACCAAGTGGTGCAGTCACCGCCGGCGGCGCTCACGGAAGACGCCAGACGACTTGGACCAAGAGCCGCAGTGACGCGCTGGACGCCGCCCGACTCTGGCAGTGGGGCTCAGCGGCCGGCCGTCGTCACCGAACTGGAAAGTCCGTCTACTTCCGTAGACGCGGGTGACACGGCGATAGCCGCAAAGGGCAGGTGACCCGCGTCAGTGGCGCACCATCTACACGCCGGAACGGCGAGACACTTCGACGCCTCTTCGGTTCTCACCTTATATATTTGCCTACTTCTGGGCATCCCGTCGACCATGGTGGTCGCCCCGCTCGGCTCCGCAGGTGCGCCGTCGACGATCCTGGCGATCGCGATGTTGTTCTTGTGGGCGTGGTTCCAAATCCACCGCGACCGGCCCCTATTTGGATTTGCCGGGTTCCAGTGGGTCCGGGCCGCCATGCTCGGCTGGTTGATCATCATGCTGATCGTTTACGCGCACGCTATGTCATCACCGATTCCGTCCGACGAGGTCAGCCCCGCGGACAGCGGGCTGCTCAAACTGGTCGGATGGGCAGGTGTCATACTTGTTGCGAACGATAGCATCCCAAGCCTGGAGCGTCATCGAACGGTTGTGCGTCGTCTGGTCATCGGCGTCGGGATCATCGCAGTGTTCGGCCTCTTCCAGGCCGCGACCAAGCAACTGTGGATCGATAGCCTGCGAATCCCCGGTCTCACGGCCGGCACCGCTGATTGGTCTCTGGCGGGGCGGAACGGGCTGGCTCGGCCGAGCGGCACGTCCACGCACCCGATCGAGTACGGCGTCGTGCTCACAATGGTGCTCCCGCTGGTCATCGTGTACGCCCTGAAGTCCCCGACCCGGCGCTGGCTCTACAGGGCGTTACTCTGTGTAGTCACGTTTGCAGTCTTCCTGTCGATCTCCAGATCGGCCTTGCTGTGCGCGGTGGTGGGTTTCGTCGTACTGGCCACCTCCTGGTCAGTCGCTGCCCGCCTGCGTGCCGTTCTGTTCGCCGCGGCGATCGCAGCGGTGGTCTACGTCACCGTCCCCGGCGTTCTCGGGACAATCACCAGTCTGTTCACTGGAGCGTCCGAGGACTCGAGCATCGCTTCCCGAACCAACAGCTTCGACCTGGCAGAACAATTCATCAGCACGAGCCCGCTGCTCGGGCGTGGGTTCGGCACCTTCTTACCGAAGTACTGGATCTTGGACAACGGCTACCTTGGACTACTGATCGAGGGCGGGATTCTCGCGCTCGCGGGTCTGCTGGCCCTGATAGTCACTGCCGCTTTCGCGGGCCGGCGCGCACGGAGGCTGGCAGTCAATGAGTTCGACCGCGATCTCGCCCAGGCGTTGGTTGCCTCGATTGCCGCGGGTGCGTGCGGCCTCGGCTTTTTCGATACTTTTGCGTTCCCGCAGTCGGCCGGGACCTTCTTCCTACTGGTTGGCATGGCCGGTGCCACGCTGCGTCTTACCCGCGCCGAAACCTACGCAGACCGCTTCCAACCGGTCGGTGAGCAAATCGGATTTCCTGCCATATAGGAGAGCGACCAGCTATGCGCAGTGCCGGGTTATGCGTAGCGCTGGTGTGTCGGTGCTGCTGGGGGCTGGGTCGCGGGTCGAGCGCTGCGCATAACCTGTGGGCGGCGGGTAAAAGGCTGGTGCAGCGGGACGTTTAGCGGTCGACCCCGGCTTGTCGATCTCCACCCGACGCACCGGCAAAGGCCGATACCGGCCCATCCGCCAGTCGCTGATGCAGAACCGTGAGATAACGGCCGTAATCCTCTGCCCGAACCGGTCAATGCCGACCCGGTCCACACCACCGGCACCTCGATTCTCCCGAACCCGCTCCCATGCCCGCCGAAGATTGCGCGGGTCGTAGACCCTGACCGATCAGCGAGTGCGCCTTCCGCACCTGCACACGCTCATTCACTACCTGGCTCGTCACGGTGCCATCCCGAGTAGCCTCGCCCAGCGCCGCCTCGGTGTCCAGAACCCAGAAGTACTTGTTCGCCCGGACGACGTCCTCATCTGCCAGCAGGTCCGGCGCGAACCGCTGCTGATTGCACATGTCCCTATCGAAGATCCAACTCATGTGCGCGTGCCAGAATCCCCTGGCCAACACCGCCATCGAGTGCCGAACAGCCGCGGCGAGTGCGGGTCGCCCTCCCGATCGGAGAACGCATGGTGACGGCGGTGGTCGGCCACCCAGATGATCTCCGGGCCCTGCACGCCACCTGGCACGCCGCTGCCAGCGCGATCTTAAGTCTTAAGCTTAAGCGGACGGTTGGCTTTGAACGAGCCGTGGGTGAAGTAACGGTGGACGCCGACCGTGATGCCGAGGCCGGACCAACATAGAAGACGACGGCGATGATCAAGTGGATCCAGCCGAGCCCCAGGCGAAGTGGAAGGCGAGCGCGACGGCCAGCAGCGGGATGGCGGATAAGGCGTACATCGCGACCTGCGACGCAATCCCGCACTGATCACTGATGATCGGCTGCGGACCGCGACGAACCGCCGGGCCGGCCGTGGCCGGGTGGTGCGGAGTGCGGAGACGTCACGCTGCCCTTTCCTGGCGTGCTCGGCCGACGCTCGCCGTCGCCGGGTCCCGCCGCTCTGTGCTGCCCAGCGACCGTGCATTCCCCGGCGACCGCCGTGGACCACGGGTGCGATCGTGCGATGATGCCAGGGCGATCCGCCGTGGTGTAACGGCAGCACCTTGGATTTTGGTTCCAATGGTCCAGGTTCGAATCCTGGCGGCGGAGCGGAGCTTGCGGAGCGACCATCGGCGCGGAGCGGAGCGACCATTGGAGCGTGCGGAGCACGCAGCGTGAGCCGGTGGATCGAAGGGCTACGCGGTTCAACGCGGTCTTCGCCGCCGACTACGATCTGATCGGAGCTCTCCGCCGGGGCGGGGGGCCGACGCCGGGGTCGTTCGCATGGCCCGACAGAGCCCCGCGAACCGCGTTCGCAGGAGGGATCCGCCGTGTCGCTCCCCAACGCCACCGCCACGGCCACCTCGACCTCGTCCACCACAGAGCGTGCGGCCGGCACGGATGCGTACAGCGACAT
>JBBQGJ010000069.1:0-22118 GCA_038322925.1 Mycobacteriales bacterium | reverse complement strand
TGCACGTGCCTATCGTGCAGATCTAGAGTCTCATGAGACCCTGGCGCGGTTGATCATTTGATGCGGCGAGTCACGAGGATTCAGAAGGAATCTCGGTCAGGCCAGGGCTACCTCAGCCACGAAAACTGCGAAAGTCCACTGAGACACACCGATGTTAACTGAAGGCGCGAACATCCTCGAGGCGTCAGATGTTGTCGTGGTCGAGGCTGCTGGACACCTCGCGGTACGCGTCGGCCTGCGCAAGCAGCGTTTTGGCCTTGACCTCGAGCACCTCCACGGCGTCGGCACAGACGGCGAAACGGGCCTGAATCTCTTTCAGCGCAGCAAGGTCCACAGGGTGGTCTCGATTCGGGCTCGGAGCGCCTCACGGGCTATCTCCTAGCCTCCAGAGACGATAACCACGTCCACATCTCCTGCGCTTCACCTCGCGGCTGGATGATTTGGCGAGTTGGGGAAGTCCGACCATGCTTTCGGGTTCCGTCACGGCGTTTGCTCCGCGCAGGTCACGGATCGCATCAGGAGGGTCGACAATGCCCCGTTGACGTCGGCCATGCGGTTGGCCAGCGTCTGTCTTGCCAGGTCGTTTGGTAGGGCGGCAGAGAACTTGAGCCCGCGCAATGCGTCGAGCGGAACGGTGGGCAGCGGCTTCTTCTCCTGGCTCCGAGCGCGGGCGAGGCCTCGTTGGATCTCGTCGACGGTGAGGCCCCCGTGCAGGCGCAACCCTAGGTCCGAAACCTTCTGGCTCTGATCGGCCAGTTCGGGCACCCACGCCGCCAGCGTTCGGTTGGCGCCCATACCGGCCCACGTCCAGAGCCGCCATTCGCCCTTGATTCGCTGGAGCACTAGCCGAGCCGGATCAACAGCGCCGGACAGGTCGGCGCGGACCTCGATGAGTTTGTCCATCGCGCGCCGGGTGAGCGAGATGCCGGTAGGCAGGCCGCCCAGCACCACGTCTCGCATGCCGCGGGCGAGGTCGAAGGACAACGACTCGGGGAAGGCGGACCATTTCGCCTTGCCACCGCCGGCGACTTCCGCGACGTAGCAGCGGCGGCGTTTCCAATCCAGATGGGTTACCTTCCACGACCGGCCGGCCAGCAGCAAGACGCGTGGCCCGTCGGTGTCGTCCAGGAGCACTTCGACGCCTACGGAGCCGATCTCGCGACGTCCGGACACGACGGTGAACTGGGGTGCGGCCGTGAAGGTCGCCAGCAGCTCCAAGAAGTGCCTGCGTCCAAAATGTCGTTCCGCCTGCGGTCCGATGAAGGCAACGCCGCTGTCGGACTCCAGGAACTCGTTCGACAGCAGGTAAGCCAGGATCTCCTCCGACGAGTCGTCCATCAGCGGAAGCTCACCCCAGTGCGCCCGCCAACCGGCCAGTGCAAATCCGTGGCTGGCCAACGCTGCCGCTAGGATCTGCTGAGCGGCAATGTGCCGAGGCAGGATGGGCGGCTCCACCAGCTCGACCCACCCTTGCGACCAGCGCAGCAGCACGGACAAGGCCAGCAGGAACGACTCGTCCGTCAGGCAGAGGAACAGGCAATTTCGTACCGAACCTGTACGCCGCCCGGTCCGTCCCAACCGTTGCAGCAACGACGAAACCGTTCTGGGTGAGTCGATCTGAATGACCCGATCGAGGTCACCGACGTCAATACCCAGCTCCAAAGTCGAAGTCGAAACGATCACACAGTCGCGGCCCTCGGCGAAGGCCGCTTCCGATTCGCGGCGTTGCTCGGCCGACAACGACGAGTGCGAGATATAGGTGATGACGTCGCGAGATCGCAATGCGGCGGACAATTCCTCGGCACGGCGCCGCGAATCGACGAACACCAAACGCTTCTCACCCCGGTACAGCTGGGAGAGAAGGGTGGCCGCGTTGTCCATACTCCCGACGAAGTCGACCGTCACCTCCGCGGGCACGGGTACCGCCACTGGCGCGAGGCCGGACAGGCCCGGTGAAACAACGACAGCGAGCGGACGCCGAGGCGCCCGACCGGGTGATCCCAGCAGCCACCAGCTGAGCTGCACCGGATTCCCGACGGTGGCGGACATACCGATGCGCTGCAGAGGTCGGTGGAGCATGTGCTCGAGGCGGGCGACGACTGCCAGCAGGTGCCAGCCGCGGTCGTCTCCGGCAAAGGAGTGGATCTCGTCGATCACCACCGCCTGGAGACCACCCAGGAATGTCGCCGCGTCGACATGTTCGGACACCAGCATCGCTTCGAGCGATTCCGGGGTGGTGAGCAGTACATCGGGCCGCTCCAGCTGGATCACCCGGCGGCGGGACGTCTCGACGTCACCGTGCCATACGGCTGCGCTTCGGCCCGTCCACGCGCAGTACTCGGCGACGCGCGGCTCCAGGTTGTTCAGCAGGGCCTTCAGCGGGCATAAATACAGCACGGAAACCCCGGCCCAGTTTTCGGCCGCCATGCGCGTCAACAGCGGGAATATCGCGGCTTCGGTCTTCCCGCCCGCTGTCGGGGCCAGCAGCAGCGCGTCCTGGCCCGCTGAAACCGGTTGTGCCGCTTCGGCTTGCAGCGGACGGAGCCCGGGCCAGCGCAGGGTGTTGACGATGTGGTGCTGAACCGACGGATGCAGCAACTCGAACCCTGAGGTCACGTCCTTCACAACTCGATGTCATCCGGCGAGAGCGGCGAGCTTCCGGCCGCAAGTCGCTCGGCGTCCGTCAGTTCCGCCGAGTTCACGGTGAGCTTGTAGTGGGTCCGGGGATCGAAGTCGGCAAAAAGCTCGACGCGGTCCAAAACATCGCCTACCAGCTTGCGCAGATAGAGTCGGGGCACCACGCCGATCTGGCCACCGAGGGCCCCGCTGACCGCGACGCCCAAGTCCCGGAGGTACGAATCATCGACAACCGAGCGGATCCGATCGGCAACGGCAGATCCGTCGGCGAAGATGTCCCGCACTCGGATCCCGACTTCCACCAAACGGTCAAGATCGAACGCAGGCAAACGGATCTGCGGTGCTCGCGGATTGTCGAACCGCGGGTCGGCGAAGTCGGTGGCCAGTCGGCCGGCCAGTGGCGGCAGTCCTTGGATGCCCTGACGACCGTCGAAGAACGCCGGCGTGCCGGTGATCAACAGGTACAGCCCGGGATATCGCCCGGAGTCCAACTCGTCCAGCCACTGCCGCAGCGCGTTCAACGCCTTGGCCCGCGCATCGGATCGCATCCGCTGCAACGTTTCCACCTCGTCCAGCACCAACAGCAGCCCGGAATGTCGAGAACCCGACAAGAGCGCCAACAGCCCCTGCAGGAAACCCATCGCCAGGAAATGATCGATCTCTCCGCGCACTCCCGCAGCCCGCTTCGCCGCCGCCCCCACATGTGGCTGGCCGGCCAGCCACGCGATCAACGCCTCGGCAGAGGCTTCGTCACCGGCGGTTTGGGCGCCAAGGTATCCGCGGAGTGCCATAGGGAAGACCGGGGTAGCTGCGGCCACCTGCGCGAGTCGCTGGTTCAGTAGCTCCGTCACCTGATCGGCCGTGGCATCACCGCCGGCGGCCGCGTCGGTCTCCACGCGATAGAGCCACGCGTCGACGACGGACCGGAAAGCCGAGGGCGGGAAGGCCGAGGTGCGCAATGACTCGCAGACCCGCCGATAGACCGTCTCGAGTCTATGCAGAGGCGTTTCCAGTTCGGAGATCTGAACCTCGGCCACCGCGAACCCGCTCTGCAGCGAGCGTTGTTCGATCCATCTGGCGAAGAATGTTTTGCCGGAACCATATTCACCGCGCACCGCCTTGAAGACGGCTCCGCCGGCGGCCACCGCCGACAGCTCCGCGTCTATGGTGGCCTGAAAACGATCCAACCCGACGGCGAGGACGTCGAGACCGCCGGCGGGCACCGTGCCTCGGCGGAGGGCATCGAGAATCTCTCGCCGCCGCACCGGTGACAGTGGGGCCATCAGTGGATCCCGAACTGCTCGAACAGCACGGTGTGCTGCAGGCTGACGATGCTGCCGTCCTGGGTGAGTGCTGCGACGCCATCATGGTTGAGCACCTGACCGACGACGGCCAGTGTGCCGGAGAGTCTGCGTTCGGCAACCCCCAGTGCTGATGCGGCACGCGCCCGGCTGATGCTGCCACCGGCGGCGATCAGCGCCTGCAGCAGCGCTCCGATCCGCTCCACCGGAACCTCGAACGCGAAGCGTTCGTGTCCGGCCTGGAACTGCTTGGTGCGCATCAGGTCTGCGACCCGGTCCCGAGAGGCGACGGTGACCACCGGTAGCACGGTTTCGAGCGGTTCGGGGTCGAAGAGGCCCACTTCGGTTGGCGCGGGTCGGCGGCGGGCCGGCCTGCCACCCGGACCCGGTGCCTTCGTCTCGACCGGCAGCTGGACCGAAACAGCCGAATTGACAACCGATGCGCCGGCTCCCACCCACCATGCGGGCACCCCGCCGGCCGGTATCAGGTTCCACAAATGCGCGGGCGGCTCGCCCGCGACCAGAATTGCCACCGGCACCACCACCTCGGCCAGAGCTGCCCCGCCGTGGTAGCCCGCCTTCATCGAGCCGTACCGCAGCTGCTCATCCACGGCCAGGATGGCTGAGGTGGTTGGTGTGCCCACCCGATTGCCCTCGACCCGAATCTCGCCTGCTCGAACCTCGTTGTCATTCGAGCGCCAGCGGGCCGACTTGTCCGGGCCGCGTTGCTGTTTCGACTGCTCTCGCCGCTCCACCACATGCCCGTGGTCGCTGGTCAGCACCACAATTCGGCCGACGCGGGCCGCGGCCATCAGCAATGCGTCCAACGGTCGCAACGACTCGGTCGTCCACTTGGTTCCGATGGGGTCGGAGCGGTCAAGCGCGTCGTCGATGGCGTTGAGGACACAGGCAACCACCGGTCTCCCGCGGGTGTCTTCGATCGCCTCGCGGACGGCCTTCGGTAGGGCGTGGCCGTGCGAGGAGGCTTCGAGATCACCCTTGTGGAAGAGCACTTCTTGCGTGGAGCCGAGCGAGTTGGACCGAAGCCAGGCAGAAAAGTTCCGCCTTTCGACTGATTGATCGCCGGTCGCAATCGTCCCCGACAGCAGGGAGCAGCGGGACACGCTGGTGATGGATGGCAGCGCCGTCAACGCGGCCCGGGTCGAGCCACCGGCCAATTCGGTGCGGCCGCGATTGACGTCCGCCTCCGCGAATTCCATTTCCTGCCAGGTGGCTCCGTGTCGACGACCGATGTCCTCCAGGACATCGTGCGCGGCCGCTGCGCTCATGCCGTCAGCGACGACCAGCAGCACCGTCGAACGAACCTCCGCCTCTTCGCCTTCACCGCCAATTGACTGACCTGGTTCCTCGGCGGAATCGCCCGGAACGGGGACCTGGAGATCCGCCGGATCGGCGGCCAGCGGTCGAACGACCCGATCCAGCAGGTCTTCGATCATCAGGGGCACTGACGGATTCTCAAGATCTACCCGGTAGCACCCGCCTCCGGCAATCAGCACGGTCGCGCGCTGGTCCTGCACGGACCGGAAAGCGCGGACTCGGGTGATCACCCGGTGGGCCACCGTGGCGAGTTGCGGATTGTCCGAGCCGACGAAGGCGTCATTCAACGCGGCGTCCACCCACGAGCCTTCATCCCGATAGCCCTGCACCGCCAGGCGGAGGTTCGCTGAACCGGAGGAGGGCCGCCGGGCAGCGAATCGCAGCAACCGCAGCACAGCGACGGCCAGCCGGACATCACGTCCCGGTTCGGCGTCCACGGCATGATCGTGTACCCGGTTCCAGGCCCCTTCCAGGGACTCCATCGCTGCGGGGTCCGGAACCGTGCTCCCATCGGGAGATTCGGCCCAGGAGTTCTCGGCCTTCGCTGCTAGCCCGGCGAAGCGATCGATACGTCGAGCCAACGCCATCGGGATGTAGTCGGATCGTTCCACCAGCGCTTCCGCGTGCACCATCGTGACCAGGGCGTCAGCTCGGCGCTGCACTGCCGCACGCATTCCGGACGCGCGGGGCAGCCGGCCGAGGGCGAGTACGGCGGCCTGTGCCCAGCCGTCGACGGCCGCCCGACCGAGGGTGGCATCGCCGACGTATGGCTCCAAGCGAACCCGGATGTCGCTGGTGATGTCCCGTGCGGCTGCGTGCGATGGCCGGCTGGGCTCGGTTACGGCGGAGTTGATGACGGCGGTACTCATGACGGGAGAGTCGGCGTTGGTGTCGGACAACAGCGCCACCACGAGTCCCAGGGGGAGCAGATCAGCTGGTCCTCCCCGGCGCCACGCCTCGATGATTCCCGCGGCCGGATCGCCCATGGCCCGCCGGTAGTGCTCGAAGAGGTGGTCGACCAGTGCGGGATGCGATGACGATGTCCATTCCGCGAATCGGGCGGCGGCGTGCGGGCCCGAGGACCAGACCAGCAGGTCGACCAGCGAGGGGTCGGGCTGGTCGAGGTCGAACTGCGATCTAGCCAGCTCACGGATCAGCAGTTCCCGGGTCAGTACCCCGCCGGCCGCCGGTGGGTGGCCTTCGCCGCCGAGCTGCTTGAGCGCCGCTCTAGCTGCCTCGTTGCTGCCGCCGAGTAGCGCGGCTTCCTGTTGGTCGGCAGCGAACAGCTGTCGCAGCGATCGCCATGGGTCAGGCGACCTGGGTCGCGCGGACACCAGGTGATCGCAGATCCCGTCGCCGAGTTGCTCGGTTGTCAGGTCGGTAAGGATGACCAGCGGGGAGCCGGGCGAGTATCGACGCTCACTGAGGGCGTGACGGACGGCCAACACGGTCGCGCAGGCCACCACCCGCACGGTGACGTCGGAGCTGACGACGCCAGTGGTGGCGCTGCCTGATGTAACGTCAGAAACCTGGAACTCCGCAGCGTCGTCCCAAACCGGCCGGACCCGCAGCGCGAGCACTCCGGCCACCGTGGACCGTTGATTCAGCAGGTGTCTGACCTCTGCCTCGACGACCGACCGGTCGGCGAGCGGCAAGAATTCGGCCGTCGAAACCGTCACCGCGGTTCCCACACATCAGCATCGATCGACTGAGGATCGACCGGCTCAGGGGCGACCGGTTCGGCCACCACGTTCACCTGAAAGCGCCCCGGGTGCCTCGCCAACACCGTCAGCAGGTCGGTTTCCAGCGCAACCCAGTCGCCGTCGCCGAGCACCGTCACCGAATTGGCGCGATGCCCGGGGGTTGAACCCCGGTTGGTCCAGGGCTGGTCCGGCGGTGTCTGCCCCGATGTCGTCTGGAGTCCACCAGGGACTGGTGGATTGGTCGGAGCCGGCGGCACGACCGGCGGCCGATGGCTCTCCTGCAGCCAGGTCTGACGACGACGGTCGAGTCGGGCCAGGGACGGGACAAACGCTTGGGCTTGTTCGTGATGGCGCGCCAGGCTCTGGAGATCGGCGTAGATTTCCGCCGCATCGATCCCGCGCTGGTTCTCGGTGCTGGCCGAGTCACGCACGTACCCGAAGTAGTCCCAGGTGTAGTTCGCGATCGTGCTGGAGACGTCGGCGGCCGCCAAAATGGAGCGGGCGGCTTCCACCGGGGTACCGCTCAGGGGAGTGCGGCCGAACAACTCCACGAACCGCACCCGATCGGCTGCGACGCGGATCAACTGGTCGAACAGTCCGGCGATGGAGTCCGCCAGCGCCAACCGGGGAGCGTCCACGTCCAGATCGAGCCGGCCGTAGAGGACCGACAGCTGGTCGGCGAGCCGGTGCTGAGCGCCGAGCACGTCCTTGATCGCCGCGACGGCGGTGCGGACGAAGGCCGTCAGGTTGCTGGCCGTCAGGTGATCGCCGGCCAGGGTGGCTTGTGGGAAGAAGTCCCGAAATCGTTCGATGGCCATGGTCCAGGCGTCACCGTCGGGTAGTGGCTCTGGCCGAAGGGTATGCATGGGCTTGAGGCCCGTGACGGTGTCGGGTTCGTCCACCGCACCCTCGTAGAGATACCAGGCGCGCCGTCGCTTGCCGGCCCAGGCGGCCACGATCAGGTCCCGCATCTGATCGGTCAGGCCGCGCGTTCCACTTGCCGGGGCGACGGCTTCCCGCAGCACCTCGACCTTGACAGGGCCGCTGGGGTCGACATCTTGCTGCGCCAAGCCCTGGCTGATCCGGTTGTCCCACGTGGCGAATTCGGTGGCGGTGAAGATCAGGTGGGTTTCGTTGACCTTGGCCAGCTGCAGCGGTTCCACGATGCGGCGGGCGATTTCGCGTTCCGAGCGTTCGAGCGCGAGCCGTCCGTCGGTTTGGGCGTCGGCGGTCCGGAGCCAGCGCAAGACCTGATTGAGTTCCCGGTCGGTGATGAATCTGTCGGGTGGTGTGAAATCGGGGTGGTCGGGGAATTGTGCGCTGAAGGCCCGGTCGATGAGCCGGTCGGTGGCCTCCCGCAGGCTTGCGCCGACGGGGCGGCGGGGCTGGAACGAGTTGGTCAGCGACCGCAGCGGCTCTGCACCCTCCGGAAAGGTGCGACCGGCGGCCACCCCATAGACCTGTTGCAGCACACTGCCCAGCTGCCCACGGATGTTCTGTTGTTGGGCCTCCAGGATCGCCCTAGCCTGCGGTCGTTCCACTTCGGTGAGGTCGCCCGCGTAGTTGGCCCACTTGGTCCCTTGCAGGACCGCGTTCAGGACGACCAGCTTGCCGACCTGCCGGTTCTCGTCCTCGGTGAAGAAGGTGGGTAACCAGGCGATGGTGAATTGGTCCCAGTTGTCCCGGCGGAAACGGTCGATGCGGTCGTGATCGCTGCTGGCGTCGTGGGCGTTGTCGTCGAAGGGGTAGTCGAGGATCAGCCGGATGGTGCCGGGCCGCGCCCGAAACGTCTCGTCCGGTAGATAACTGGTGTCGCGTACGTTGCCGTACACCACGTCGACCTCGCGGTGGGTGCCCCGCCAGGTGACTGTCCGGCTCCGTACACCACCGAGTGCGGGGTTCGAGTCGGCGACTCCTACCTCGTCGAACAACATGTCCCGCAGTAGGTCTTGGCGGCGGCCGATCGTGTCCTCACCACGGGCCTTGTCCAGAACTCCTTGGAAGTCGACGTCGGCCAGCGTCACCGTGATGATCGGATTCGGGCCATCGTCGGAGGTCCGGACCTGGGGGACGTGGGCCTGCCAGTTCTTGATCGTGCGGAGCGCCTGTGGCCCTGCCGTATTGGGCAGCAGTTCCTTGATCGAGCCGTGGTTGAGCGCGGCCAGCCGCTGCGGGGTGATCTGCATCAGCGAGGGCACCTGAGGCGCCAGCGCTGCGAGCATCAGTGTCTTCCCTATCCGGACCTCCGACCGGGCACCGTCGGACAGGTCCGCATCGGTGGTCTCGGGTGGGAGCTGGTAGCGGCTGAGGATGTAGGGCCGAAGATCGTTCGCCCACAGGTCACGGGCCAGTTTGAACCTGTTCTCGACCTGCTTGTCGGAGGAGGTGCTGGTGCCGGAGACGATGTCGTCGAATGCTTCCCCGACGGGGATGACGTTGTCGACCGTGAGCCGGTCGGCGCCCTCGACCAGCATCTTCTGCATGACCTTGAGGGCGGTACGTTCCCGTTGCAGCAGCCCGGCGAGGCTCTTGAGCGTGTCGATCAGGGCCGGTGAGAACGGATAGGTGAGCCGAAAGGCGCGGGTGTCGGCGCCGCGATGGTCGTCGGAGGCGTTGACGCCGTCGCGCAGCACATCCCAGATGGCGGGGCTGCGGTCGATTCGCTTGAACGCTGCGTCCAGGGCGAGCTTCGCCTCGTCGTTGCGGGGTTTCAGGAGCCGTTGATGGGCGATCGCGGGGAGGTTCTCGTCGCCCAAGACGATGGTGGCGAACCGGCCGGACTGGTGCGCCAGCGCCCGTTCGAACGCCTCCTGATCGGCGCCGACCTCGTCATTGCGGCCCAGCCAGCGGCGCAGATCGTGCTGGCGGGCCACGAACGAGGTGATCGGGACGGCGAGCCGGCCGCGGCTGCCTTCGACCAGTTTGGTGATCTTCTGCACCTCGCTGTTGAGCCGTTTCCGCTCGGTGATCAGGAAGGTCAACCAGAGCACCAGCTCGTCGAGCAGCAACACCACGCCCTGGTAGCCCAGCGACTTGGCATGGGCAGCAATGACTTCCAGGCCCTCCTCCAAGGGCAGCCAGTCGGTGTTGCGGCTAAAGGAGGTGAAGTGCGAGGCTATCAACGCCTGCTTGACCTGGTTGCGCAGTGCCGGGTCGGCGGTCGGGTTGGTCGCAGTGTCGTAGCGGTCAGCGGTCCAGCGGGACGACCCAACACCGAGCCTGGACCAGGTGGAACCTTGGGCCGGGGCGGTGGCATCCAGCCCGGCGAAGAACTGCTCGTCGCCGAGTTGAACACGCAGCTTCGCGGCGTCTTCGAAAAGACCCTGTGCTGAGTGCAGAACGGGCGGTAGCTGGTCAGGATGCAGGACGGCGATCTGCGCTAGGAACTGCGAAAACAACGCCTGTTCGATGGTGGTGCTGTCCAGGAAGTGGAAGGTCAGCCGGAGCAGGTTCGCCGATTCCAGCGCGGCGTGCTTGGCGAGCGTCGGCTGCAGTTCCTCGATGGCTCTGGCCTGCGGGTGACCGCCGAGTAGCGCGTGCAGCACCGCCATGAAGTGGCTCTTACCGGAGCCGAACGACCCTTCCAGGAAGGCGGCCCGGTTCTCGCCGGTGCGTTGCGCCTCGACGACCACGGTCAGCGCCTTGTCGAATGCTTCGGCCAGGTCCTGGGTGACGACGTAGCTCTGGAGGGTGTCGGCGATGTGGTCGCCGGTGACGGAAGACGACAGCCGCAGCACGTAATCGTCGGTGCCGGTGCTCTCCGGGATGGTAAATACCTCGCGCAGGGTCATCGCGGTCCCCGCGGGGCGGGGATCGGCGGGATTGCTCACGGCTGACCGCTTTCCATGACCATCTGGACCTCTGAAGTCGACGTTCTCTTCGGTGAATTGCTGCGAGTCTTCCTGGTGGTGGTCGCCCCGGTCCGCCGGCCCCTGGTGGTGGGGGGCGGTCCCCACCCGGATAGATCTTGCCTGGCCACCCCGACAGCGTCCGACCAGCCTGCGACCTGACCCTCCAGGTACTCGTACAAATCCAGCCCGAGCTCAGCGTCCAGCCCGGAGTGCCACTGCTTAATCCAGGGCAGCAGCTCCTCGATGCCCGCAACGATCGGGGTGAGCTGCGCCGGGTCGAAACTCTCTGCCGACCTGTCGGTGTAGATGCGGCCGAGTGCGAGCCCCTGCTGTGCGTGGTTCCACCCGGCCCAGCCGAGCAGCACGGTGGTGTCGGTGCCGCGGTTCGCGCTGGGGTAGGAGATGAACCGCTCCTTAGCGCCGATTTTCGCGCAGTGAATTCGACCCCTGTCCTGACTGCGGGTCGGTCGGATCATGGTCAGTTGTATTCGAAGTGGAGGGTGCGGTTGTTCCACCAGGGGATGGTGGTGTCGGGGAGGTCGGCTTGCCGCAGGATCGGTGAGTAGGTGCGTCGGTTGAGGTGGACGGTGATGGTGTCGCCGTTGTTGTCGATGGTTCCGGTGGTGGACAGGAATCGGCGTTGCAGGGTGTCGGGGGTGGCGTGGTGGTAGCCGGTGAGGCGGCGGCGTAGGGCGGCGCAGACGGCGCCGGCCAGGACGGTGAGGGCGACGTCGAGGTCGACGTTGAGCGGCACGGAGCCGGCGAGCGCGTCGGTGTGGAAGGATCGGATGGATTCGGCGAGGCGTTGTTCGATGTTCATTCGGCGGGCGTACCGCTCGATGATCTGTTTCGCGGTGGAGGTCCGGTCGTTGGTGATGATGACGGTCGCGGCGTCGCGGCCCAGGCCGGTGACGACGAGTTGCCGGACCGGTTTCGGGTAGTTCGACAGGGTCGCGGTTTCGTCGATGACGCGGGGCCGTTGGTACTTGCCGTCGCGGTCCAGCCGCACGGTTTTCCACGCGGTTGCGGGGAGTTGCTGGATGTGCTGGTTCAGTGCGGTTGAGCGCATCCGCAGGGTGAGCCAGGTGATGCCGCGGTCGTCGAGTTCGGCCAGCACGGTTTGGTTGGTGACTTTCTGGTCCATGACCAAGCGGTGCGGGTAGGCGCCGGTGAGTTTTTTCCAGTGGTCGGCGAACACCAGGACCTCGTTCGCCTGGGTGGCCTTGGTCAGGTCGGCGTTGGCGTAGATGAGGGTTTGGCTGGCCCCGTCCTGCGCGAAGAAGGACAGCACTGATTTGGTGCGCTGGGAACGTGTTGGTACGTAGTGTTTTTCCAGGGCGACGTCGTCGCCCCAGTGCATGATGGCGTGGAAGTCGAGGTCCAGGTCACCGGCGGTGTCGGTGATCAGGTCGGCGCCGATCATTGCTTTGCCGAGGGCGGTGAGCAGCCCGGCTTGCCGGCTGTGGTCGAGCCGGTAGGAGTAGGTGGTGAGCGCGGTTGTTTTGGGCAGTGCGGTGAGTCCGGCGAACAGCGCGGCGCCGGGGTCGGCGGCGAGGTCGTCGACGTGGGAGACCCGGCGGGTGCCGGTGAGTTTGAGGGCGAGCAGCGACAGTAGGTAGTTGACGGCGCCGATCGCGGCGGTGTCGGGGTAGCCGGCCGCGGCGGCCAGTGCCGGCAGGTCCAGGGCGACCAGATCGGGCAGGGTCAACAGCAGCCCGGCGACCTTGGTGGTGGATTCGGCGGGCAGGGCGGTGAAGTCGAGCGATTCGGCTTTCGCCGGGTGGGTCCCGGTACGGGGGGCCGTTGCTGCCGGCGGGTCGGACCGGGAGTCGGCCGAGTCCGGCTTCGTTGATCACCTCGGCGACTCCGGTGCGGTTCAGTGGTGTCGCCGTACCGGCGAGGTGCTCGGTGATCTGCGCGGCGCTGTGCCCGGCTCGGCGGAGTTCGAGGATTTTTTCGCGGGCGGCGTTTTTCGCCGGTGCCCGGGTTGGTCCGGGTCGGGGGTTGAGGAAGAACCCGTTCTTGCCGGCCCGGAAGTCCCGGACGGCCGAGCGCAGGGTGGCGGTGGAGTAGCGGGCCCGGGCGGCGGCCGCTTCGATGGTCAGGCCTTCGTACAGGTAGCCGCGGAGCGCTTCGTAGCGGCGGTGGTTCGGCCCGGTCGGGTGGCCGAAGAACTCCCCGCCGGGGCGGGCCGCGGCAGCGCCGGTCGTCCGTGTGGGGGTGGGTTTCGCTGTTGTGGCCACATGGGTAGTCCACCAGTTGTCGGGCTGGTCGTCAACGATATCGGTCCGGTGTGTCTTACATCGTTGTGATTCAACGGGTCTCGATGTGAGGGTTCAGACAGGTACTGAGGTAGAGTGAATCACTCAACAGCGATATCGGCCCCCGATTCATTGACCACTGGTCACAGGAGTCGGCCGGATTCCTTTGCCAGACAAGGAATCTGGCGTCACATGGCCGGACGCTGGTAACAGGCGATTCGCTACGCGAAAATCGGCGTTAGGCACGTCGAGATTGCCTCGGTGAGACCAATACGAATCCTTCTGAAAATCGGCTTTTGCATAGACGGGCGGCGCAGGAATTCGGTCCGCACCCTCAGGTCGGGTTCCCTCATCTTCCTTGCGCTGCTCGGCCCAGGTGCTCTCCCACTCCGCGCGCTTGCGCAGCCCGCTTGGCTTGTAGCGCAGCGCGGCCAGGTATGGCACGACCTCCGAGTCTAGCAGGTTGTTTAGCGATTCTGTCACAGGCGCACCTTTTCGCCCGACCCACTGATCCAGGGCATCGAGGAAATCCACAAAATCCGGGCTGGTTTCGACGACGCCGGCCAACTCCGACACCGACCGGGCCTGCGGTAGGTACTGCTCGTTGAACCACAGTGACGTGGTTTCAAGGCGGTCCAACAGATAGTCGCGCAGTGCCGCGGTAAGCCGTTTAGACCATGACTCCTGCTGCCAACGCCGCTTGTACTCCGGACGCTCTAAAAGGTTGATATAGCGATCCGATGCAATCATTTCAAGCCGACGGGTAGCCAATTGTGAGTATCTTCGTGGCCAGTGCGAGGGAATTTCCGTCGTTGATGCGTGTCGGTGATTGTGATGAGAGAACCAAGATGTAGACGTTTGGCCATCCTTGACTCGCCGCGCTAGCTGAATAGCGAACGGACGTTCTCCCGGAAGAATACCAACTTCCCCATCTTGCAGGTCGGACGACGACAACTCGGTTAACGAAGGACTAAGCAAAGTATGGTCAACTAAGCCGTTGATCTTATAGACATCCCAATCAAGCTCCTCCTGTTCCGCCACCAGAAGTCTTTTGAGACGCTCGGACTCGATCTCGGCATGTCGAAAGGCTTCTATTGAAATGCCGTTGTGCTCAATGATATAATGGGGCTCCAAGAGCAATAGACGGGACGCAAGCTCATCCATTCGGCGCGCTCGATCCAGAACATCGCCAGCAGGCAGCGGGATCTGTTGGACGGTTTGACCGTTGAACTGAAACCGGTGTTCCCATGGCTCATCAGCTCCAGCCGCCTCCGCTCCTGGACGACCTTTATCGTGGCAGTTTTGTCGTAGCCAGAAACAAGCGGTTGACGAACTTAGAAACCCGACAAGTCTCAGGTAGTCATCCAAAGTCGACTCTTTGGGCAACTTGATCACTGGCGCGGTCTGCTTATACACGCTACCGCCACGGTCCAATACAAAGTGATTGTGCGTCGCGACCTCAGCAAAGGCTATCGAGAGCGGCTCGCGAAGACGCTCCTTGATCCATCTGTACCAGGCCCACCAGGCAACTTCACTAGCATCCTTGGTGCCCGACTTGTCGATGCCGTCGCGTTGAAGGAGGGAGCGAAGGGGCCACTGTCGTCGGTACCACCCACTCTGCATATCCAGAGGTATCAGTTCAAGACTGCTGTCGTATGGCGTAAATGCCGATGGCAGATCATTCAGAGACCAATCTCGCACACGATCCCCGACAATGATTGACTTTATCAGCTCTGGCGGAACGCCCTGCCGGATCAGAGATCGAGCGGGCGCCACGAATGCGTCGTCGGTTCCCGGAAAGCTAGCGAAGCCTATCCGTCCGGAAATTGCCGAAGCCAGTCGACGTCGACCAGCCCCAATTCTATCTACCAGGTCGGATTCTCCCCCTCCTGCAAGGTTCCACGGATGGGTCGTTAGCGAAGCCCTAGGCATGTCGACTACGCTGATCCACTCGTCCGAATAACCGGTGTTGTGCAATTGAGATTGGATCGCCTGCCAAACCAAGCCTAGTTTTGGGTCCGAAGGCTTGCCGGGCTCGCCCTGAATACCAAGCACAGCGTGAATTGAATCGCGCCCTTCGCGACTATTCCGCCCTACGAGGATCACTGTAGGAGTGCCATGTCCAGGTAGAAATACTCCCGCCGTATCGACGATCAGACGCAAATCCAACTTTGATAGGAAACCGTTTATTAGGCCCTTGCCGTACTGGCGCTTCATAAAACCGTTGGACGTGATCTGACCAATCCAGCCCGGCCTTGGATCCTGCCTTGCGAGCTCAAAAAACCTTTGCATAAATAGAACCGGAAACATGTGAGAGCCAGACAGGCGCGGATAGGCCGTCTTATAGCGAGCCTTGACGGCCCGATCACGGACCTCAATGTACGGCGGATTCCCTACGACAACATCGTAGTGCCCGGAAACGAGGAACTTTCGGAAGAGTTGGAGATCCTCTGTGGAGTAGGCGAAGTCCGTTTCCATGTCCTCGTCGAGTTCGACGTCGCCCGCGGGAGTTAGGATCCGCTGGCTCACTCCATGCAATAGGGAATCGCCGGCGACTACATTGATCGAGAATTCCGGTAGGTCGATCAGCGTCACATCCCCGGACGCCTGGATGGCGGCGACGAGCAACCGAAACCGAGAGATCGCTACTGCGAACGGATTCAGGTCCACCCCGTACACAGAGCCCAGTGCCTTGTTGACCAGCGTCCGCGGCTCCAACCCCGGTTCCTTCGCTTGCCACAGTGCGAAAAACCGGTGGAACGCCCCGAGCAGGAAGTGGCCGGAGCCGCAGGTAGGGTCGATCAGGCGGAAGCCTTCCAGCGGGCGCTCTTTCAACGCAGGCGTCAACGTCTGGTCGAGGATGAACTCTTCCACGAACTCCGGGGTTTGCAGCAGCGCGTAGGTGCTCTTGGCGTGGTCGGAGAGGTCCTGGTAGAGATCACCGAGGAATCGGGTGGACAGCTTGTCATCCTGGAAATCCCAGACCAGCGAACCGTTGTCGTCGGTGCGCCGCCAGAAGGTCAGCAGCCGGTTCACCGCATCGGAGGTGGGTTCGGCGATCCGGATCGCCGAGTGGTCCCCGACCAGTTCGGCGGTTGCATCGTTCGCGCCGAGCACTGCGAACGCCGTTTCAAGCCACTCCCGGTAGGAGTAGTCGGAGTCCGCCAGGTAGAAGGTTCGCTCGTCATCCAGCGCCCGCTCGCGCCGGGTCTCGTCATTGCTGGTGATCCACACGCCGTTGGTGCGGGACCCGACATGCCCGCCGAGCAAACGGTTGTCCTCACAGAATCGGACGAAGACGGTGCCGAGCAGCCAGCCGACAGCGGCCTGGGTGAGCTGGTCGTTCGACCATTCGGTCCACGATGCCGCGGACCGCTGTGCCTTCAGAGCCGCCGTATGCAGCAGGCGCCACTGAGCCAACCGCTCCGGGTCGGATTCGATGCGGTCCCGCAGGTCGGCGATCAGTGCGGTGAGCTCGGGCTTCAGCGCAGGAGTCAACCCGGACCCGGCTCGGGTGGCGAGCACCATCAGCGACGTTCCTCCATCTGCGGGCGGTTCGCCGCAACAATGTCATTGACCTGTTGCTCGGTGAGCGGCACCAATTGTTCAGGGCTGTTGAGGTGCATAGCCTCCCCGTCGACGGTCAAGCCGCCGCGCGATCTGGGCACCAGTGCCAGGATTGTCCGCGGTGGTGGCTTTGTCAGGTCGGTCCAGCGGCTCAGTCGCCCCAGCAGCCCGTACGCGGCCAGGGTGGCCAGGTCGGTCAGCACGGCCGGCCCACCGGTCGGTCGTTCCACCCGCTCACACACCTGCGGCCAGACCTGTTCGACGAAGGCGGCCAGGCCAACCCGGTCTTCCGCGGTGCCGGCGTCGGCGGCCAGGATCGTCTCCCACGGCACCCCGGCTGCGGTGGCCCGCTGCTGCATCAGCCGGATGATCTCGGCGGTGACGTCGATCCAGTCCCCGCCGTACTGATCGACCAGTGCCTGAGCCAGATCGTCACTCCGTCCCGCCGGCACATGGAACGCCCGGAACACTGGCGAGTTGCCCAACGCCCACGCCAAAGGTGTTGCGGTGGTTCGGCGTTCGCCCAGATCGTCCCGCGAGGGTTGACGAAGGGTCAGGGTGGACGGATGTGCCGAATCCTGGGGACCGACGTACGCCTGGTCCTCGGGGTCCCACGTCAACGCCGGCCTGGCCTTGGCCACGATGACGTCCAGAGCGGGACGATGCGGCAGCCGGTCCTGCAGCATCGGGAACCGGGCCGACACCCGGCTCCGCAGATTGTCGGGACGGATCTTCGTCGACGCAGGTAGACCCTGCAGCACGGCCGCCACCGCCTGCACCACCGGCAGGTCGCCGGAATGCAGTTCGTCGGCGGCGGACAGCCCTACCACCGTCGGCCGAATCGCTGCCAGCCGCAGCAGCACCTGATCCGGAATGGCCGAGCCGAGCGCCGGGTCCACCAGCACCTCCGCCTCGCGGCGCAGGTCCGGCAGCGCGGCCCGGCCGGGGAGCAGCTGCTGCCCCAGGGCTTCCGCCTGCTTCACCAGCTGAGCGGCGCCGGCCGCCACCGCGTCTGCGGCATCCAGATGCAGCGGCGTCAGTCCGACAGTCGCGATCACGCCGTCCCGCCGTCGTTTCTCCCACGGATCGTCCATCCGGGCGCCGAGTTCCAGCAGGATCCGGAGCAGCCCGGTGATGGTGCGCCGGGGGTCGGAGAGGGCGGGATCAACCGGGCTCGAGTAGAACCGGGCCAGCAGTGCCTCGGCCAGGACGCCGGGCGTGCTGACTCCACCGGACTGCTGGAGTTCGCCGCGCAGTCCGTGCAGCAGCGTCCCCAGTTGCTGGCCGATGTCGTCGTCGCCCAACCATTTGTCCCGAAGGTCGGTCAGGAGTTGATTGACCCTGGCCGGAGTCACATTCAGCGCGGCCGCCAGCTCGCCCTGGGTGGCCAACGGCGGAACATCCTGCTCGCCCGGGCTGGTCGGCAGTAGCAGGTAGACCAACCGGCGGCCGGTGCTGTTGGAACCACCGGCGGTTCGGGCCAGTTCCTTGATCAACTCTGAGAGCGGCCGGAGCGCACCGGGTTCGAGTTCGCCCGAGCCGGTGAGGGCCGGTACGGGTCGAGCGGGCCTGCGCCCCTTGAGGTTTTTGATCGCGCCGGCGTTCGATGATGCAGCGGACGCCGCCGCGGTCAGCTCGAAGAGGGACCGCCAGGTGTCCCGCATGTCCTCGATGGAGGCAAACCGAATCGTGAGGTCTCTGGACAGCGCCCGCCGGAAGAAGTCGGCCAGACCTGCCGTCAGCGCCGCGTTCCCGACGATGCCGGGAAATTCGTCCGGCACCGTCACATCTTCGGTGATTGTGTCCGGGGCACTGAGCCCGTCGCCATAGGTCGGGACGATCTGGGTGGCCATTTCGAACAGCACCACGGCGGCGGCGTACCACTCTGCGGGGCGGTCATAGCGGGGGCGCTCCCTGGTCCGCAGGAAGGGATCCAGGTACGGCCGGGTGCCGGCCTCGGTCGCCTCCACCCGGCTGCTGGCCAGCGAGAAGTCGAAGAGCGTCAGGGTGTTCTCGTTGCCGATGGACTTCTGCAGGCCGAGATTCGCGGGCTTGATGTCCCGGTGCAGCACACCGGCCCGGTCGAGCGCGGCGACGATGTCCAGCAGTTGACCACCGAGCGACTTGAGTTGCGGTATCGACCAGACGTCGAACCGGTTCTGCTCGGCCAGTGTGCGCTCACCGCCGGAGGACAGCAGCAGCATCGTGCGCCGGCGCCGCTCCGACGCAGCGCGGGAGCCCCCGCTGGACAGTCGTTCGGTGGGCCCGAACTCGACGTCGAAAGGGTCCGCCAGCAACCGTACGATCCCGCTGGTGGTGCCGAGCGTTTCCCCGACTTTCTTGAGCACCTCAGCCTCGGCCCGCAGTCGGGTCGCAGCGTCATCGTTCAGGGCCACCTTGAGCACCCGAAGGTCGTCATCGAATTCCGTGTCCTTGACCAGCAAACCCGTTGCGGTGGAGCCGGAACCGAGAATCTTCTGCAGCACGAACCGGTTGCCGATCAGGGCGTCGGGGGCCGCTGCCAACGGGTCGACATCATCGGTCGGGCTCTGCTCGGCGGCCTGCCGGATCCGTCGGATCTGCTCAGCGAACGCTTGTGAACCCGACAGCCGGCCGGCAACCTTGGGGGTGGTGGCTTGCAGGATCAGCTGGCGCAGGTCCTCGTTGACGAACGGGGCGTCGGCGGTGGCCAGGTCCAACCCGCCGGTGCCGGCGCGGAGCTTGTCGCGAAGGCCCGCCAGGTCGGCCGCAGGCGGTGCGCCGGTCACCAGGAAGTAGGTGACGGCCCCGAGGGAGAAGATGTCCAGCTTCTGCCGGTCGGCGTCGGGCGACCAGCGTCCTTCCGGCGCCTCGTACAGTTCGGCGCCGGCCAGGTCCGGCAGCGCTGGTTTGCTCACCCTGGTCAGGCCGCTGGTGTGCTGGTGGATGCGGCCCGACCACGTCCAGTCCGACAGCCGAACCAGTGGCTCGGCAGCGGCGTCGGCGGGGATATTGACCAGCACGGCGTGCGGGTTGAGGCCGCGGTGGGCGACCTGGTGCCGGTGGGCATAGGCGAGGGCCTCGGCGATCCGCTCCGCGATGGCGAGCTGCTGAGCGCTGGTCAGGGCCCGTTCCGCCATCAGCAGGTCGAGCGGGGTGAAGCCGTCGAGCACGTCGTAGACGAGGCCGGGGAATCCCTCGTCGGTTTCCATGGTGTCGCGGGGGGTGACGATGCCGTCGTGCTTGAGCACCTTGAGCAGTTGGTGCTCCTGGTTGACTCGCCGCCGATGCTCAGCCAGCTGATGGTGGGCCGAGCCCAGCGGGAGTGGGAAGATCCGGATGCGGACCTTGTCCTCCGGGTCCTGCCGATGTTCGGCCGGGAAGTCCTGCCACCCTTCACCCTCGGCCAGCGGCCGATCGGTAACCAGCCAGGAGCCGTATTCCCTGGTCGGCCTGCGCATGATGCCGAGCGTGGCCAGGGCCGCAACCAGCCTGATGCCGGTCTGGTCGGTCATCTGCTTTTGACCGGCAGGTTCCAGGAGCCGATCCATGATGTCCGGCAAGGCGTTGTTGGCGGAATCGAAACTGAACAGATTGGATGCTGCGATGCCGGACAGTCGCACGTCCAGGTCCGGGTGGTGCAGGAACACGCACTCCTGGATCCACGGCACCCAGCCGTTCACCTCGGCAATCGGGGTGTTCGTTTTGCGGGCCACCTCTTTCAGCACGTCACCGATCCGGCTGGACAACCGCTGCGCCTTCTGCCGCGCCAGCAGCAGCGGCGAGCGCTCCGACCGCCGGCCGTTGCGCAGCCACGTCGACTCGCTGCCGGCCAGGCTGCCGTTGTAGTACTTCAGCTCCACCAGGTGCAGCCGGCCCTGGCCCAGCACCAGCGCGTCGACCTCATGCCAACGGCCCTGCGAGTCCATGAACTCGAAGTTGGTCCACACCCGGTACGGGGCCGCATTGGGCAGGTGTTCCTTGAGGTACGCCAGACCTTCACGCTCGTGGGTGAACTGGGAGTCGGAGACCTCGACCCACCTGGGGGCGCGGATGGGCACGGCACCCCCTTGTGGAGATCTAGTCGTTCGTCGCTGCCGCAGGCTGTCAACGTCGCTGGCCCCGGGCATCAGGAGCCTAGCAACGCGTCGGGTGCGGTCAACGCTTCTGCAGAGTTGCATTTGCCGCTGTACCTGGCCCGCCGAGTCCGTCTGGAAGACCTTGGGGGTACCTCGCTCGGCATAGGACAGCGACGGTGGGTCGGCGAACTGTCTAGAAACTTGCGAGATCCCGATCGACAAGTTGTTGTCTATGCGGCCGCCGGTTGGTTTGTCGTGATGCCGAGGTGTGTGAACAGGGTTTGCAGGTCGATGCGCAGGGTTTCATAGTCGCGGTCGACGGGGGTCCAGGTGATGGGTTTGCGGCCTTTTCGTGGGCTGCGGACACCGGCGATGATGGGCGCGATGACCTGGTCTCGCAGGGCGAGGAGGGCGGCGATGGTGCGGGCGGCGTGGGGTGGGACGTGGTAGCGGCGGGTCCGGCCGGGTTTGTCGACGAGGTGTTTCCCGCGGATCTTGCGCAGGTCGTAGGAGGCATGCCGGGTGCTGTAGTCGGTGGTGTTCTGCCCGGTCATGGCGCGGACCTGCTCGGCGAATCCGGTGACGGTGAACCCGTGGGGTGCGGCGGCGAGGGCGAGGACCGCCGCCAATGCGCTGCGCATGCGGGCCCGGTTCAGGTCGATGCCACCGACGCGGGTCGCTCCGATCTGTGATGCGGCGGGCAGTTCATCCAGGGTGTGGTCGGGCAGGAAGCCGATGTCGACGCAGTCCAGCGCGGTGCAGAACCGTTCGGCCATGCCGGCGAGTCGGGTGACGATCTCCCCGAACATGTCGATCCCGCGGCGGCATTTCAGTTCCTTGGTGTTGTGCACGATCGCCTCGAACCGCAGCACGTGTTCGCCTTTGGTGTACGCCTTCAACGTCAACCGTCCGAAGTGGACCTTGAAGTTGGTCAGGTCGTAGACAGGTGTCTCGATCATGGCTGCGAGCCGGGGCGGTCCACCGGCGCGGTCGTGGTGCGGTCGTTGCTTCGCCCCGAAGATCGTCCGGAGTTTCGTCACGTTCAGCCGGGAACGGGTGCGGTCGACGACGGTGTCGAACAGTCTTTGCATCCTCTTGCCGTCGGCGAACAGCAGGTTCCGGCTGTACTCAACCTGGTAGACGGAGTAGGCGTAACCGAACCCGCTGCGCGCCACCTCGTCGGTGTCCAGACCGAAGCACAGGCAGGCGGTGTAGATCCACCGGTTGCAGACCTGGCTCAGGCGCCCTGCAGTCGCCGGCAGCGACAAGGTATCTGCGACCCGAGCCAGGTCGTTCGGGGCGGCGACCGCGGTGAAACAGTTGCCGTCCTTGCTGAAATCTATCCCGGCGGCCCGCGCCTGACAGGCGACATATTCGTGGCCGTTGAGCATGACCTGCGCGG
>JBBQGJ010000068.1:0-22525 GCA_038322925.1 Mycobacteriales bacterium | reverse complement strand
GACTCTGCTCATGCGATATCTTCTTCACCACAAAGGCCTTTCCCACTGGGCTGCGTTGGAGTCGCAAACCCAGGCAGGGTAAGGCCTTTGCCCTTCAAACCCGTCGAAACGACACGCCGACACGCTTGGTCAAGGCCTAGGTAGACGACGTCGGGGGCGCCGGTGGCCCGGGATTCCAGCACGGAGAATGAGCCTGCACTGACCGGTGAGATGCCGGCCTTGAGGGTCAGGCCTGGGTGCGGGTCGCGGGGTTGGATGACCGCTTGGCGTCGGACGCAGATCCGAACCCGCCGGTCCGCCTCTTGTGCCGATGGCGCCTGCCAGGTGGCCAGAACGACCTGGCGGACGTATTCCAGTGTCATCAGCAGCGGGGTGCGGCACGACAGCGCAATAACACGAGAGGGCTTGTGATCCCGCCTCTAGTCGCAGCAGCCCGGAGTACCCGGCGGACAGTGAGTCGGCGTAGGCATCCCACACCAGCCGCGGGTCCGCGCGGCTGGCGCCAGCCGGCGCAGGTATCGGGCCTGCTCGTCCGGGACCTGATAGAGCTCCAGCAGCCGGTCGAGATCGGTTGGGCTGATCCCGATCCGACCGGTCTCGATCCGGGACACCTTGGACGCGGACCAGCCCAGGATGCGGGCAGTCTCGCTGCCCGGCAGTTGCGCGCCAACCCGGGCCTCCCGAAGCTCAAGGGCCAGTTGCCGTTCCCGGACCGACGGTGTCTCGGGCTGGATCGTCATCGAGTGGCCCCGAGCGACTGTGGTCGAGAGACAATCGGACTTCTAGAGTGCGAGGTGTTCTGCAATATTGCAATCTCCCTTTCGCTGTAGGAGTGATGGCTGTCACAATCAGAGCAGGGATCGCGGACGACACGCCTCCCCTACCGCCGCAGAAGGGGAGACCGCAATGACGTCACACCCCCACTGCCCGTTCGGCAATCACTCAAGGTCGGTTGCCGAAGGATCACCGCGGGACCTCGATCACTTCACAAAGAGTTCCCTGCCCTCGGCCGGCTGATCTACCAGCGCCTGGCCGCGCAATCCCGCACCACCGTCGCCATCCCGAAGTATGCGGACGATCGCCGCTACCCCGGGGGTTCTCAGCGTCCCCTTCACGAACAGGAGACTCACCGACCCGAGGAGGTACCTGAAATGTTTCCTCACCCAGAAGACCTGTACCGCGCGCACCAACAGCAGCACGCGGAAATGATCAGGAACCACACACTGGAACCCCAAACCAGCGCGGCCCGCCGGCCAAGGCACCGTCTACGCGAGATCGGTCTTCACGTCTGCGGTTTCGTCCTGTCAAGTCGTTGGTGGAAGGGCATCCTTGCGCTGTTCACCCGCCACAACCACCGGGCCGGAACCGTCACAACCGCGCTGCGTAACGACGCACTGCCGATCATCACACCGCCCAGATTCCCCTCGGCTCACCCGTGAGTGCCCTCACCGATTCGGCGGCCGAATCGACGCGGAGGTGACGGGAAGATGGAGATACTCGTGGTGCTCGGACTTTCGTCGTGCTGGCCATTCTCGGCCCAGTAATTGGAGCGGACAGCCGGGTCCCGGGAGGGTGGACACCCACCGAACCCGACGGCAAGCTCTGGTCCGACCCGCAGCGCAAGCCTGATCAGCCAGCCGAACGCCTACCCAGCAAAGGCTTTCAGGACATCGGTAGCGCAATTCCCGTCTCACGCGGACTCCCGCTACCGCCAAAGATCTGCACCGGGCCGGGCCACCCCATCGATCGCCCATGGCCCCGTTCGGGCTACACCGAACGGCCCGGGGGCCCGCTGGGGCCGACACATCAATCACCGACCCACACCCGACCGGGCGGTCGGAGTCACCGAGAAGGAGCCGACGTTGATACCACCATCCGGGACCGGCACGTCCGGCAGGCGCACCAGCAAGGTACCGATCATCGCGGCGATCGTTGCCGGTGTGTTGTTGATCGTGGGGATCCGGTATTTCACCACCCGGAGCGACGAGCCAACTCCGGGTTCGGATGTCGCTGCGACGGACGGTCAGACCGCTGTACAGCCACCACGGGACGGCTGCACCACTGTCAATATCGCGGCCTCCAGCGAGAAGGCTGCGTTGATGGGGGAGATCGCGAACTCCTACCGTGACTCCGGGCGGACCGTCGACGGGAAGTGTTTCGACATCGTCGCCACCTCGGCCGCCTCCGGTACCGCCGAAGCCAACCTCGCCGCAGGCTGGGACGAAACTCAGAACGGCCCGTCGCCCGACGTCTGGACGCCTGCGGCGTCGACCTGGGTCAGCCTGCTGGAAAGTGACCTGACGGCCAAGGATCGGCCGAATATCGTGCCTGCGACGTCGGAGTCGGTGACCTCGACCCCGCTGGTGTTGGCCATGCCGGAGCCGATGGCGAAGGCGTTGGGGTGGCCGGATACCCCGATCGGCTGGGCGGAGGTGCTGGCGCTGGCCACCGACCCGCAGGGCTGGGCCTCGAAGGGGCACCCCGAGTGGGGGAAGTTCACCCTGGGTAAGACGAACCCGACGGTGTCGACATCCGGCCTGGCCGCGACGATCGGCACGTTGGTGGCCGCCACCGGAACGTCATCGGACCTGACCCAGGCCGCGCTGGAGAAGCCTGAGGTACAGCAATATCTGAAGGATGTGGAGAGTTCTGTTGTGCACTACGGCGATACGACGCTGACCTACCTCTCCAACCTGCAACGCGCCGACGACGCTGGCGCGGCCCTGAGTTACCTCTCCGCGGCAGCGGTCGAGGAAAAGAGCGTGCTCGACTACAACGCCGGCAATCCGAGTGGTGACCCGAAGACCTTGGGCGACCACGCGGCACCGAAGGTACCGCTCGTCGCGGTCTACCCGAAGGAGGGCACCCTCTATAGCGACAGCCCCTACGTCATTCTTGATGCACCGTGGGCGACGGCGGACAAGAAGGCCGGCGCAGAGGATTTCCTCGAGTACCTGCAACTCCCGGAGCAGCAGAAAGTCTTCACCGACAGCTTCTTCCGGACCGCCGATCACGCACCCGGCGACCCGATTACGTCCAGCCCGTACCTCATCGCTGACGGCGTGACCATCGCGTTGAATCCGCCGAGTCCGGATGTGCTGCGCGATGTGCGGTCGCTGTGGGGGGAGGTCCGCAAGAGTGCGCGCGTGCTGGTGCTGATGGACGTGTCCGGGTCGATGGCGAGTGATTCCGGGTCGGGCGGCAAGTCCAAACTCGCCCTGGCCAAGTCGGCGGCCACCACCGCACTCGATCAGCTGGTGGACACCGATCAGGTCGGGTTCTCGGTGTTCACCACCGATCTGCCGACGCCGAACACCATTGCCGCCGATCTGGTCGCGGTCGGGCCGCTGAGCCAGACCAGGCAGCCGATCACCGACGCCATCGCCCAGCTCACCCCGCTCAACGGGACACCGCTCTACGCGGCCACCGAACTCGCTGCCGAATCGATGAATGCCAGCCAGGATCCCTCGCTGATCAACGCCGTCGTGGTGCTTACCGACGGCCGGAATGATTACACCGACAACGACCTCGACGGGCTGCTGCGGCAACTTGACGTCAGCGCGCAGGAGAACGGCGTCCGGGTCTTCACCATCGCCTACGGGCCCGACGCCGACCTGGAGACGTTGCAACAGATTTCCGAGGCGTCAAGGGCCGCCGCCTACGACGCCCGCAACCCGGCGACGATCGACAAGGTCTTCGCCGACGTCCTGTCCAACTTCTGACCACCATGGGCCCCTCGCCACCTCACCGGTCCTCCCGTGCGCCAGGCCCGCTCGTGACCCGGACGCTCCGGGACCCCTGGAGCCTGGTCGTCGCCGGCGTCGGGGCCGGCGCGGCTTGGGCGATCGGTCTACCAGTAGGGGCCGCGGGAGTCGTCGGCGCCGGAATGTTCGGCGTCGCAACGGTCGTCGGCGTGGTCCGTGGCCGCACGAATGATCTCGAATCGTCCGAACCGGCTCCGAAACCCCTGCGGGCAGGCACGGTGCAGGCCAACCTGGTCAACACCGTGCATGACTACCGGGTCAGTCTCGAACTGCTCCAACAAGCCCGGCCCGTTCAGGCCGTCGCGGTCGCGGCGGTCCAGGCCACCGAGGCCGCCCGCACCGCGGAAACGGTCGCCAACCGGGTCGCCCGCGCCCTCGACGCGATCGACGACGCCGTCACCCGGGCCGACCGCATCGCCCGGCAAATGGCCGGTCCAACTCAGGTCCAGGAATCGATCCAGCGCATGAAGCAGCAGCGCCGGGACCTGCTCACCGGCCTCACAACCGTGGTCGACGAGATCGGTGAGATCTACACCAAGCTCCTCGAATTATCCACCACCACCACCACCACCACCACCACCACCAACCTTCTCGGCATGCACACGGACGAGATCAGCGAAGCCACCCAGGTCAGCCAGTCCCTGGACGTCATCCGCGGAGTGTTCGCCGACCTCGACGCATTAGATCGGTCGGTCCGAAGCGGCAGCCCCCGCGACCGAGCATGACAGTATTCAAAACCAATCCAGGCATAACCCACCCGGTGGGTCATCACCACGTCAGCATCGCGAGCCAGATCATTCAGGTGATCCGAACTTCTATCCCGCGTTTCCCCAGTCAGCTCCTCGCGTCTCAGGTAGCTGGGATCCTTACCTGGACCGGCTCCGCACCCCCGGCGGCAAGGACGAACGCAAGCGGGAACGCCGAAAGCCCCGTACAGTGTTCCCGGCGGCGTCGTGGACGACACCTGTCGCGCAGCGTAGGGTCGTGAAAACAGCTGTGCTGTAACACCTTTTCGGTACCGACTCCGCGTCTAGCCCGACAGAACTGGTGATCTCGGCGACGGACGTGGTGGGTTCCACCGCGGTGCAGTAGGCGATCCGGTCGGCGATCTCTGCCAGCGTGGGCGCGGCAGTGTGTTCGGTCAGCACCGCCAGGGCGTATTCCGACAGCGATTGTCCGGCCCGGGCGGCGCGCACCTTCAATTCGCGGTGCACATCATCGGGAACGTCCCGCAACTGAACGGCAACCATGCGAACAGCATGCTGACCTGCATTTCACATGCAGGTCTCTGCGCGATCGGACCGGATGGGAAAGGAATTCCGCCATCCCGGGGTCGGCCTGCCCAGCGGGGTGCGGAACCGCGGCTGTCGTACCCGTCAGACACACTGTCGGGGTGCAACGGGGACGGGGTGACGGCGGCGACGTGCGACCAGCGCGACCGTCGGGCGACGACGCGGGACGCGACAACCGGACCGCCGGGCAGGTCGGCGCCTTGAGCCGGTCGGTACGAGGGTCGGCGGGTTCCCGATGACGCTGCACATCCACCGCGCCGAACGCGCGGACACCCTGGCCGCGGCGCTGGCCGATATGCTGACCGACCCCCTCGACGACGTCTTCGCCGAGGAGGTGGTGGCCGTGCCGGCCCGCGGCATCGAGCGGTGGCTGACCCAGCGGATGTCGCACCACCTCGGGGCCAGGGGTGGCCGGCACGACGGCATCTGTGCCGCCGTCCGATTTCCGTCACCGACCCGGCTGCTCGAGGAGGCGGCTGGCAGCCTCGGCGGTGCTCAGGATCACGACCCGTGGGCACCGGACGCCGCGGCATGGCCGCTGCTCGAGGTGATCGACTCCTCGGCCACCGAACCCTGGTGCCGTTCGCTGGCCGCTCACCTGGGCTACCTCGACAGCGTGCCGGACGCCGAGCACCGGCGCGGTCGCGGATACGCGGTCGCCCGCCGGCTCGCGGGGCTGTTCGACGGCTACGCCACCCATCGGCCGGACATGCTGGCTGCCTGGGCGCAGGGTGAGGACGAGGATGGCTGGGGTGATCCGGTACCGGGTGACGTGGCCTGGCAGCCGGAGTTGTGGCGCCGGCTGCGCGAGCGGATCGGCGGCCCGGACCCCGTGCATCGGCTCGCCGCCACTGTGCGCGACCTCCGCGCCGATCCGACGAAAACCTCTCTGCCGGAAAGGCTCTCGTTGTTCGGGCCGACGGCGCTGCCGGACCGGCAATTCCGAGTGCTGACCGCGCTCGCCGAGCACCGCGACGTTCACCTCTGGCTCCCGCACCCCTCGCCGGCGCTGTGGACGACGCTGGCCGGCGGCCCGCCGAACCATCACGGTCCGGTGCGCAGGCGCGCGGATCCCAGTGCCGCCGCCCCGAGACACCCGCTGCTGTCCTCGCTCGGCCGGGACGCAAGGGAGATGCAGACCACGCTGTGCCGAGCACCGCATTCCGACATTCATCATCCCGCGGACCGAGCCGCAGCGACCCTGCTCACGACCCTGCAACGAGGCATTGCCGAGAACGAGAGACCAGGTTCGTCAACACATCTGCTCGACGACACCGACACCAGCGTCCAGGTGCACGCATGCCACGGCCCGGCCCGCCAGGTCGAGGTGCTCCGGGATGTGCTGGTGGGCCTGCTCGCCGACGACGCCACCCTGCAACCCAGCGACATCCTGGTGATGTGCCCGGACATCGAGGCCTACGCCCCCTTGGTACAGGGCGCGTTCGGGCTCGCCGACGTCGTCGACGGCGGACACCCAGCGCACGCGTTGCGGGTGCGGCTGGCCGACCGTGCGCTCACCCAGACCAACCCCCTGCTGGCCACGGTGGATCGACTGCTCGACCTGGCCGACGGCCGGGTCACCGCATCCCAGGTGCTGGATCTGGCCGTCTGGCCCCCGGTGCGCCGCCGTTTCGGGTTCGACGATGACGAGCTCGAACAACTGGCCTCCTGGGCGGTCGATTCCGGTGCCCGATGGGGGCTCGACGCCCGGCACCGCGGCGTTTTCGGATTGCAGGACTTCCCGCAGAACACCTGGCGCGCCGGGCTCGATCGGGTGCTGCTGGGGGTCGCGATGGCCGAGGAGGACAACAACCGACTCGGCGTGGCGTTGCCGCTCGACGACGTCGGGAGTTCGGATGTCGACCTCGCCGGGCGGCTGGCCGAGCTGATGGCCAGGGTGACGAACGCGCTGGATGCCCTCACCGGCGATCACACCATCGACGAGTGGCTGGCCGCGTTGATCCGCGCCGTGGACAGCCTGACCATGGTGCGCGGAACCGACGGTTGGCAGTCCGCGGAATTGCGCCGGGAGCTGGCCGGTGTCGAGCAGAACGCGGCCGAGGCGGGTGCGGCGACCACCAGGCTCAGCCGCGCGGACATCCGGGCGCTGCTGGCGGGCCGGCTGGCCGGTCGGCCGACCAGGGCGAACTTCCGTACCGGCACGCTGACCGTGTGCACCATGGTGCCGATGCGGTCGGTGCCGCACCGGGTGGTGTGCCTGCTCGGGCTTGACGACGGGGTCTTCCCGCGCGCCGCCCGGGAGGACGGCGACAACATCTTGGCCCGCGAACCCGCCGTGGGAGAACGTGATCTGCGATCCGAGGACCGGCAGCTGATGCTGGACGCGTTGATGGCCGCGACCGAGAAGGTCATCATCACCTATACCGGCGCCGATGAGCGGACGGGTGCGCGGCGCCCGCCGGCCGTGCCACTGGGCGAATTGCTGGACGCCCTGGACGACACCGCGCGGACCGTGACCGGCGCGAAGGCCGGCACCCGGGTGGTGGTGCAGCATCCGTTGCAGCCGTTCGACCCGCGGACCGTCACCCCCGGCGCCCTTGGCAGGCCCGGCCCTTTCACCTTCGACCCGGCGGCGCTGACCGGAGCCCGCGCCGCCGCCGGCCCGCGCACCCCCGTGCCGGCATTTCTGCCGTCGCGACTGCCCGCGCCGCCGGTCGGCGACATCGACCTGGCCGAGATGAGCGCGCTGCTCACCCATCCCGCCAAGGGGTTTCTGCGGCAACGACTCGACGTCGCGGTCCGGTTCGAGCAGGACGAGCCGTCCGATGCGTTGCCGGTCGAATTGAACGCGCTGGAGCAATGGAGCATCGGCGAACGACTGCTCCGCGATCGGCTCGCCGGGATGAGCGAGGAGGACTGCAGGCAGGCGGAGTGGCGCCGCGGCGTGCTGCCGCCCGGCCCGCTGGGCGCCCGCACGCTGGAGGACGTGCTGTACGACGTGCGGCCGCTGGTGGAGCGGACGGCAGCACTGCGAGCCGCTGCCCGCCGCACGGTCGACGTCGCGGTCCAGCTTCCCGACGGGCGGCAGGTTCGCGGCACCGTTGCCGGTCTTCACGACAGCTGCCTGGTCACCGTGACGTACTCCAAACTCGGGCCCGCGGTGCGGCTGCGGGCCTGGATCGCGATGCTGGCGCTGAGTTCCGCCCATCCCGAGACACTTTGGGGAGCAGCGAGTGTCGGGCGTGGCGATCCAGGGCAACCGCTGGGCGCCACCGTGCAGCCACTGGAGCAGGAGTACGCGCAGGACATCCTGGGCGCGCTGGTCGCGCTGTACGACCGCGGTTTGCGGGAGCCGCTGCCGCTGCCGGTGAAGAGCGCTGCCGCCTACGCCGAGGCCAGATTCAAGGGCATCCAGGTCGCCGAGGCCGAGCGGCGGGCCGGGCAGAAATGGGCCACCGGGACGTTTCCCGGCGAGGTCGAAGACGTTGCCCACGTACAGGTCTGGGGCCGGAACACACCGTTCGACGTGCTCCACAAGGCGCCCCCCGAGGACAGCGGCGGCGAGCCGCACCTGTTCGGCGAACTCGCGGTCGAATTGTGGTTCCCGCTGCTGGAACGCGAAGGGCGGGCAGTGCTGTGAGCGCCGCCGATGCGACGAGCCCGTTCGACATCCGCGGCGAGCTGCCCAGCGGGATCACCGTGCTGGAGGCCAGCGCCGGGACGGGGAAGACGCATGCCATCGGCGCGCTGGTGACCCGGTACGTGGCCGAGGGTGTCGCCACCCTGGACGAACTGCTGGTCATCACCTTCGGCCGTGCGGCCAGCCAGGAACTGCGGGAACGGGTCCGCGGTCATCTGGTCGATGCCGAACGGGTCCTCGTCGATCCGGCGGCGGCACGGTCGGCGGCCGACCCGCTCTACTCGTTGCTGGCCGCGGTGCCCGACGACGATGTCGCGACCCGCCGGGAGCGGCTGCGTGCCGCGTTGGCCGGGTTCGACGCGGCCACCATCGTCACCACCCATCAGTTCTGCCAGTACGTACTGACCGGGCTCGGTATCGCGGGTGACGGGGACGCCGACGTCGAGCTGGTGGAGAGCCTGGACGATCTGGTGGTCGAGGTGGTCGACGACCTGTACGTCCGGGCGTTCGCCGGAAGCCGTTCCGGGGAGCCCATTTTCGATCGGGCCACCGCGTTGTCGCTGGCCCGCACGGTGATCGACGATCCGCAGGCCACATTGGTGCCGGCCACCGAGGAACCGGGCACGGTGGCAGCCCGGAGGGTGGCGTTCGGCGTCGCTGTGCGGGCCGAGGTGGATCGCCGCAAACGGCAGCGCCGGATCCTCGGCTACGACGATCTGCTCACCCGACTGGCCACCGCGCTCGAACCGGACGATGCGGCGGCACGGGACCGGATGCGGGCACGGTGGTCGATCGTGCTGGTCGACGAATTCCAGGACACCGATCCGGTGCAGTGGCAGATCCTGGAGCGTGCGTTCGCCGGCCACGCGACGGTGGTCCTGGTGGGCGACCCGAAGCAGTCCATTTACGCCTTTCGCGGTGGGGACATCGACACCTACCTGTCGGCGGCGAAGACCGCAGGTGCGCACCCGACACTGAACAACAACTGGCGGGCGGACGCCCCGCTGGTCAACGCCCTGCAGGTGCTGCTCGGCGAGATGGCGATGGGCAGCCAGGACATCCGAGTACGACCGGTCTCCGCCGTCACCGAGAAGTCCCGGCTGGTCGGCGCACCCTCCAGCGCGCCGTTGCGGCTGCGGGTGGTGCGGCGCGATGACTTCGAGACCGGCCGGAACGGAAAGATCCCGATCGACCGGGTGCGCAAGTTCGTCGCCCGCGATCTGACCGCGGATGTCGCGGCCCTGCTGAGCTCCGGCGCAAGCTTCGACGGTCGCCCGATCGCTGCCGGGGATGTCGCGGTGATCGTCGGGACGCACCAGCAGGCGAATCTGGTGCGGGAGAACCTCACTGCGGCGGGCATTCCGGCGGTGGTCGCCGGGAATGTCAGCGTGTTCCACACCAGGGCGGGTGACGACTGGCTGGTGCTGCTGGAGGCATTGGAGCAGCCGCACCGCTCCGGGCGGGTCCGGGCCGCGGCGCTGACCCCGTTCGTCGGCCGTACCGCCGCGCAATTGGCGTCCGGTGGCGAGCGGCTGACCGACGAGTTGAGTGCGTTGTTCAGCCGGTGGGCTACCGTCCTCGCCGAGCGCGGGGTGGCTGCGTTGATGGAGGTCGCCGTCACCGAATTGAACCTTCCGGCCAGGGTCCTGGCACAGGTGGACGGCGAACGAGCGCTGACCGATCTCCGGCACGTCGGCCAGGCGCTGTATGCCGCCGCGCTGGAGGAGGGTCTCGGGCTGACGGCGCTGACCGAGTGGTTGCGGCGGCGGCGATCCGACACGGACGCCGAGATTGCCACCGACCGGATCCGCCGGCTCGACACCGACGCCGCCGCAACGCAAGTGGTCACCCTGCACGCCAGTAAGGGCCTGCAGTACCCGGTCGTCTACCTGCCGTTCGCCTTCGACCGGTTCGTCCGCGCACCGGACACCCTGCTGCTACACGTGAACGGGCAGCGGGTCCTTGACATCGGTGGGTCCGGCACCGCTGGCAGGTCGGAGCGGCAGCGGCAGGCGCTGGCCGAGGAGGCGGGCGAGGCGCTGCGGCTGCTCTATGTCGGTCTGAACCGGGCGCAGTCGCAGGTGATCACCTGGTGGGCACCGACGAAGAACACGCCGTGTTCGGGCCTGCACCGGGCGCTGTTCGGGCGCCGGGACCTCACCGGCGGGGTCCCCGACGAGGTGCCTCTCGTCGCCGATGACGCGGCCGCCCGTCAGTTGCGCGAACTGGAACAACGCGGGGGACCAGTGGTGGAGCGGGCGGCGGTGGGCGTGACACACCCGCCAATACCGCCGGTTCAGCCCGATACCACCTTCGCAGTAGGCGTTCTCAATCGTCCGGTGGACGCCGGGTGGCGCCGGGTGTCGTACTCGTCGTTGTCGGCCGCGGGGTCCGCCGCGCTCACCGACGGCGCGGACGACGCTGTGACCGGGGCCGCCACGGGCGACAGCGGAGTCGGCAGCGAACCGGAGACCGCCGAGCGGGAGGACGAGGCGATCCCCTTGCTGCGGAGCGGGTTCGCGACCGACGAGGCTTTGCTGGCGGTGCCGTCACCGATGGCCGACCTGCCGGCCGGGACGTCCTTCGGCACCTTGGTGCACGCGGTGCTGGAAACCACCGACCCGCAGGCGCCGGACCTGCTGGCCGAACTGCGCGTGCGGTGCGCGGAGCAACTGGCCCGACGCACCGCGCCGCTCACCCCGGACCAGTTGGCCCAAGCCCTGCTTCCGGTCCTGCACACCCCGCTCGGTCCGCTCGCCACCGGAATCACCCTGCGGGACATTCCGATCCGGGATCGGTTGGCGGAGTTGGAGTTCGAAGTGCCCCTGGCAGGTGGCGACGAGGCCGGTGGCGACGGGTCCGGAACCTGGATCACCCTGGGGGAGTTGGCGCCTGTACTGCGCCGTCACCTGCGGCCGGGCGATCCGCTGGCCGGCTACGCCGACCGGCTCGCCTCACCGGGGTTCTCCTGGTTGCCGCTGCGCGGGTACCTCACCGGCAGCCTGGACGCGGTGCTGCGGATCGCCGGACCGCGGTACCTGGTCGTCGACTACAAGACCAACTGGCTGGGTGAGATCGGCGGCGCGCCGAGCCATCCGCCGGGCCGGGCGGCGCCGCCCGCACCGGACTCGACGGCCGCGGCAGGGTTGATGTCGGATATCCCGCAGGGTCTCTCGGCATGGCACTACCGTCCGGCGGCGCTGGACGCGGTGATGGCCGAATCCGATTATCCGTTGCAGGCACTGTTGTATTGCGTTGCGCTGCATCGCTTCCTGCGATGGCGACAGCCCGGATACGACCCGACACTGCACATCGGCGGGGTGCTGTACCTGTTCGTGCGCGGCATGTGCGGGCCCGCCACGCCGCTGGTCGACGGGTGGCCGTGCGGGGTGTTCGGCTGGCAGCCGCCGGTGGAGTTGGTCACCGCTCTGTCGGACCTGCTCGACGGCGCCGGTGGATCCTCGCCTCCGCTCGGAGGCGTCGGATGACGGGTGTGTTACCCGACAGCGGTCCGGTGACCGACACGGTGACCGACACGGTGACCGACACGGTGACCGACCCGGTGACGGCCGAGATCCTCGTCCCGGAAGACCCTTTCGACGCCCGGCTGGCGATGGGGGCCACCGGCCTGCTGCGCGAGTTCAACGAGGCGGGGATCCTGACCGCGGCCGACGTCCACGTCGCCAGTCGGTTGGCCGAGCTCGCCAGTGAGCCGGACGAGACCGTCCGGCTGGCGATCGCCTTGGCAGTCCGCGGGGTGCGCAGCGGGTCCGTGTGCGTCGACCTGTCCCAGGTGCGCCAGGTCGATCCCGCGCTGCCCTGGCCGGAGTCGGAACCGTGGTTGCGCGCGGTGATATCGAGTCCGCTGGTCGGGGAGGGGAAGCCGCTCCGTTGGGAGTTCGGCCTGCTCTACCTGGACCGGTACCGCAGGCAGGAGGAGCAGGTCCGGCGTGATCTGCTGGCCCGGGAGGCCCAGCCGGCTCCGGAGGTCGACGGCGACGCGCTGGCGGCTGGTCTGGATCGGTTGTTTCCCGGCACCGAGGCCGGGCAGCAGCGGTTGGCCGCCGAGGTCGCCGCGACGCAATGGACAACTGTGCTCGGCGGCGGACCGGGCACCGGGAAGACAACCACCGTGGCCCGGGTGCTGGCCTTGCTGCTCGCGCAACCCGGGCCGCCGCTGCGGGTGGCGCTGGCCGCGCCGACCGGCAAGGCCGCAGCCCGCTTGCAGGCGGCCGTCCAGGGCGAGGCGAGCACGTTCGCCGAGCCCGATCGGCACGACCTGCCCACCCTTTCCGCCGCGACCCTGCACCGGCTTCTGGGATGGGTGCCGGGTCGCGGCACCCGGTTCCGGCACAACCGGGACAACCGGCTGCCGTTCGACGTGGTGGTGATCGACGAAACGTCGATGGTCTCGCTGACGATGATGGCCCGGCTGCTGGAGGCGCTGCGCCCCGATGCCAGGTTGATCCTGGTCGGTGATCCGGATCAGCTGGCGTCGGTCGAAGCCGGCGCGGTGCTGGCCGATCTCGTCGCCGGGCTGACCTCGCGCGCGGACGCTCGCGCCGTCGAGAGCGGGGCGGTGTCGGATTCACCCGCACCCCACGGCCCGCGCAGTGGTGTGGTGTTGCTCCGCAAGACCTGGCGATTCGGCGGTGCCATTGCCGATCTCGCGGCCGCGGTGCGCGACGGCGATCCCGACGCGGCAGTGGCGGTGGTGCAGAAAGGGCCCGACGAGGTGGTCTTGGTGGACGCCACCGACCCTGGCGTCCAAACCGACGTGGTCGATGCGGCGACTGCGGTCCGCGAGGCGGCGTTGGGTGGGGACGCCGTTGCCGCGCTGGACAAGATGGAACGACACCGGTTGCTCTGCGCGCACCGCACCGGGCCGCGCGGGGTGCTGGACTGGAGCCGTCAGATCGAGCTGTGGCTGGCCGAACTGCACGGCACCAACCGGCAGGCCGAGTGGTACTCGGGCCGTCCGGTGCTGGTGATGAAAAACGACTACGCCATCGGACTTTTCAATGGCGATACCGGTGTGGCGGTGACCGAACCCGACGGCGGCCTGTCGGTGGTGTTCACCCGGGAGGGCAAACTACTCCGCTATTCACCCCGTCGGCTGGCCGAGGTGCAGACGGTGCATGCGATGACGGTGCACCGCAGTCAGGGCAGCCAATTCGAGCGCGTGACGTTTCTGCTTCCCGAGGTGGACTCTCAGCTGTCGACCCGGGAATTGCTGTACACGGCGCTGACCCGCGCGGAGTCCTTCGTTCGGCTGGTGGGCACCGAAGCGGAATTGCGCGCGGCCATCTCCCGCCCCGCGGCCCGGGCGAGCGGGCTGCGGCTCCGCTTGGCGGAGCGGTAGGCCCGAGCCGGCAGATCGCCGACCTCGGACTGCCACAGTGATGTTGCCGGCCGAACGAGGTCTCAGCGATGGCCCCAGGCAGGGGCACCGTCCGCAATCCCCGGGCTACCGATTCCGAGCTGCCGCAATCCGGTTCCGTCCAGTCCGATCACCCAGATCTGCCGTTCGGAGGTGCCGGCGGCGTTGTTCCTGTTGCTCTTGAAGGCGACCTGGGTGCCGTCAGGCGAGATGGTGGGGTCTTCGTCATAGGCCGTGCCGTCGGTGACGGGTCGCAGACCCGAACCGTCCGTCTGCACGGTCAGGATCTGCGCGGAGTTTGCGGCGGCCGTTCCCGAGTTCGCGCGACGAAAAACGATGGTCTTACCATCCGACGAGAACGTCGCGTCCGCGTCGCCCGCGTCGCCGGGCGTGGTGACCTGCCTCGGGATCCCGCTGCCGTCCGCCGGCTGGATGTAGAGCGCACCGCCGGTCGCTGTCGGATTCTGCGTCCCCCAATACATGATGGACTTTCCGTCCGGCGAATAACTGACATCGTCGATGTTGGGAATCCCGGTGTTGATCGTGCTGCGAACCGTCCCGTCCACGTTCACCAGATTCAGCTCGATCTTGCCGTCACGGACGCAGCGCAGCGCCAATACGCTCGGTTCGACCGGATTCCACGCGGGGATCGTGACGCAGTCCGCCAGCGGACCCGAGAACAGCTCGCGGTCTCCGGCGCCGTCGGCAGCCATGGTTCGTAACTGCTGATGCTCTCCCAGCTGCATGTACACGATCGTTCCCCGGTCGGGCGAGAAGATCGCGTACTGCGGTCCTGTCGCGCCGTTGGTCAACTTCTTGCCGACAGCTCCGGTGACGGCGTCGATCTGGTACAGGTCCTCGCTGCCGTTGACGACTCGGGTCGCCAGCAGGACGTTGTCGGGTAGCGGTGCCGCATGGGGCATCCCCAGCACCGGCTGCGGGTTGCTGGAACCCGAACCTATGGCGGTGCCGCCGGCAGCGACCGACGGACTGCTCGCCGGCGCGGATGATCCGGCCACGGTCGGCGAGGACGAGCCGGCGGCCGGTGTCGGCGTGCTGGCGGTATTCGCGACCCCGCCGATACCGGCGCATGCGGTCGCTGCGGCAAGCACGAACACCGCGGCGGCACTGGCTCCGACCAGGGCGAGACGCCGGGGGCCGCGACGGGCGATGGCGGGCGTTGGGGTCGCGAAGTTCTGCTGTGATGTCACGGCCGGGGCATGCCGATATCGCCGCGGCGTTGGGGGATGCTGCCCGTTTCGTGATCGTCCGTCGGTCGCGCTGTCGCCGAGCCGTCGTTCCATGACCCACCATCCCCTGTCGCGACGATCGCTCGTCCTTCGGTCGCCGGCCGGTGAACACGGCCACGCGCAATCGTTCGGCTATGCTGTCGTCCCGGTCGGCCGGCCGACTCGCATGTGATCATCTTCCCGGCGCAGGTCCGGAGTCCATCAAACCTTCTGATGACGCCCAGCGTCTGCGGATTTTTCATTGCGCGGCGAGCCATCGCGCAAAGGACGGGTTGGACAGGCAGGCCGGTGACCGCTTGTTGCGGACCAGATCGATCGCGTCGCCGCTGGGCATCCCGCCCAGCATGAGCGCGCGACACACCACCAGACTCGACCGGTTGAGTCCGGCCTGGCAGTGCACGAGTGTGGGCGCCCAGTCGCGGCTGTCATTGACCCATCGTGCGAGGCTGTCGACCTGGTCGAAGGCCTGATCGGTGCTGTCGTACATCCGCATGATCAGCGAGCTGTGCAGCTCGTGATGGACGGTGTACTTCTCCCACGGGTACAGGGACACCAGATGTTTGATGAAGATGGGCAGCACCAGACCGTCTTCACAACCGCCCAGCCACAGGTTGGGAACGATTTCGCTCATGAACGGCACATCGAAGGGCATCAGGCCGTGTGCGGAAACGCCCACCATATGCTGGGTCATCGGATCGAATTCGATATCGATCCTGGTCGGGTCCACTCTCACGGGTCGCGCCTCCTTCGGATGCCAGGGTAACCGCGGTGGCCAGGCAGCCGCCCGGTTCGGCCGGAATTCGGGCGATCGGATCTCGACGTGCCACGGGCGGCAGCGCGACCCGATGCGCTTTCTCCATTGCCCACCACAACACCGTGCCGACGCGTGGACGGCGGCGTTCGTACTGATGGCCCTGACCGGGTGAACCCGGTCAGCGCCGGTGCGCCCGACGCGTCGTCACGGGGGGCGACGACGGAGTGGCGGGTTGTCCGTGCAGCGACGCCCGGTCGACCTCGATACCGACCACGCGGGCAATACGGATGAGCGTGCGGTCGGAACTCAGCAGCGACGCGCCAGAGCGCCAGGCCACGGACGCGACCATGCACTGGACCATCCCCGTCGGGATGATCTCGGCGTGCCGCGAGCGTCGGTAGATGCGCATCGCGGCATCCAGGTCGACGGCAGCGTCGAAGCGCAACAGGTCGAACCGCAACATCAGTCGACGCAGGTCGTCTTCCCGTGGCCCGTGGTGTGCGCGCGCCAGCACCTCCATCACGACAGGCTCGGTGACAGCAAGCGGACCGTCGTTGTCGATCAGCGCAGTGAGTCGCTGTTCGACCGGGCTTCCTGTCGCCCGGTCGTATTCCACCCACGCGGACGTGTCGGCCAGGATCACGCCGGCCCACCAGGACGATCGTCGGGATGCGGTACCTCCATCGCGTGTGCACCCCGCATGGCCAAAGCCTCTTCCCGGGTCATCGGCTGACCGGCCAGGTGGCGCAGGGCGAGTTCCACCGCCTCGGTCTTCGTCTTCACGCCGAAGCGATCCATGATCGCCTGAACGTAGACCTCGTCGATCTCGATATTCGTCCGCACGCGGGCCATGGAAGTAAGCTACGCCATCGCGTGTACCGGGGGTGTACTCCTTCGAGATGCCGTCGACGGACAAGACGGCACCCGCGGCCCGCTCGACCAGCGCTGGGACCTGTGCCGGATCCCTGCCCTGCAGCAGACATCAACAAACAACGGTGTAGGGCAGCCCCATCACGCCGAGGGATCCCGATCAAGCCCGGCCCTGCTGACCCGCCCGCACAGGTCGCGGGCGAGCTGCTTCGCCAGCACCTCGACGGGGTCATTGAGAGTTCGCAGCGATTCCGCCGGCTCGGGTGGCGGCGGCACTGGGATCGCCGGATCGGCGGCCCGGTTACAGTTCGAGGTTGGAGTCGCGTGGTGTTCTCGCCGCGTCGTCCGAGGTCGCGAACGCGTCGGCCTCGTCGGCCAGATCGGCGTACTGGGCGTGCACTCTGTCGTACTCCGCCTGCGCCTTGACGACCCGCGGATCGGTGCGGTTGCCGCCCGCCGCTGCGAGCGCGTCGTCGCGCGCCTTCCGTTTGGCGACCACCTCCTTCTCCAGCGCGTCGTGCCGCTTGCCGGCCTCGCCGTGGCTGGCCTCGAACATCTGCTCGGCCACCACGAATTCCGTGGATCCGCGGGTCAGCGGTCGGGACTGGGCTTCCTCGGCGACCTCTGGCTTGTTCGTGGTGCCGATCAGCCCGGTGATCTCCTTCGCCGAGCGACCCTTGCCGGCCAGCATCCGGGCCTGGTTGTAGAGCTGCTCGGCGTGCCTCGCTTCGTGATAGACCGTGCGCCGCAGGTTCATTCGCTTGTCCTGCGGCAGCGGGATCGGGTCCAGCAGTTGCGGGGTGATGAACGCCGTCCATTCGCTGATCCGGAACCCGCCCTCGCCGCCGGTGTCGCCCTTGGAAACCGCGGGAATCGGCGTGACCTGCTCCTCGGTCAGCGATGGGATCACCGCACCCCAGGCCGCGGCGAGCCGCTCGTCGATGCTCGACGCCGGTTTCAGGCCGTCGACCGCGTCATCGATCAGGCCGGAGTAGTGGGTGCGGTCAGTCTGCGTCGCCAGGCCGAATTCCAGCAGCCGGCTGAGCGTGCGCGGGCCGGCCATGCCGTCGCCCTTCAGCGGCGGGTGGGTGTCCTGGAAGGTGGCAATCGCGTCCAGGGTGGGGTCGTCGATCTTGCCGGTGGGTGCCGGAATGCCCAGCGCGGTCTGCATCCTGGTGATAAACGCCGGGGTGTACCGGTCGTGTTGGGACGCGTAGAAATTGCGTGCCTTTGCCCGTCCGGCCGGCGTGAGATCGGTGATCTGCACCGGCGGGATCGTCAATGTTTGATCGTCCAGCACGGTGACCGACGACGGTGCGTTGGGGTCGAACTCGAGATCGCGGACCTCCGCACCGCCGGAGGGCTTGCGCGGGTTCGTCGACCTGTCGGGGGCGAGCGCGGTGATGTCGTTGCAGCTGGCCAGTTCTGGAACCTCGGATCCCGACAACACCTTTCCTCGGGTGAAGCTGCCCGGTTTGCCGCCCAGGCACATCGTCACCGGATCGCTGAACGACTTCACCACCACGCCGAGCGCATCGGCCAGCTGCTGCACCATCTGTGGATCGACTCCGGAGTTGCACGCTGCCAAGGTCAAAGAGGTGAGGGCCTTCCCGGCGATGGCCAGCTCGGCCTTCTTGGCCTGCACGGCGTCGAACGACATGCCGGTCGCCCGGGTGAAATGGACGTCGTCGCAGCCGCCCGAAGTCTTGTTCACCGGGCCGCCGAACCCGAAGAAGCCGCCTTCCCGTCCGGTGCCGTGGCCGATCAAGGTGACGTCCTGTTTCGCGGTGCCCCGGCCTTTCAGGGTGCTGATGAAGTCGTCGAACGATCCGAGTGCCGGGCCGCCGGCCGCCGCTTTGAAGTCCTGGCTCTGCGGTTCCCAACAATTCGTCACCGGTTTGCCGTCGGCGGTCTTCCGGTGGGCCGCGTTGAATTCCTCCTGCTCGTTGAGCGGCTGGGCAAATCCGGAGGCGGCCATCCGGTCGCGTTGCACCGGCATTGCTGTTGCCGCGGAGGCGTCCTCGAGTTTCTGCAGAGGTTCGTCGCTGGATTCCTGAGCCGTGTCGATCCCCGTATCAAGTTCAGCGGCGAACTTCTCCTCGGGTGGGCAGCCGCAGTCGGAATTCGGTCCGCAGCGCTGGACCGCGAGAGCGGCGATCAGCCGGCCGACCGCCCTGTTGCCCGCACTCGCCTGCAGCGCGAGCAGATCTCCGCCGGGATGGTGGGCACGGGTTGTGCCCGCCCGGCTGCGGGGAGTGCTGGCCCGATCCGCGGTCTGACCACCATCACGCAGACGGTGTTCAGCGCGCATCGCCCGACCTCCCGTCAGGTCCTCAGTTCGGCATCCAACCATGGGAAATGACCCCTGACCAGGGATTTCATTGAAGCTTGCCCTTTCGGGCAAACTGCACCTGGGACAGATTCAGGCGGGTCGGCGACCGTACACGGCGAACATCGTGAGCGCGCAGAACAACCGATCCCGTCGGCCGGCGTCCTCGATGTCCAGCACGAACCATTCGGCCATGACGCGGTCGATCATGCCGTGGTCGGCCAGCTGCTCCATCACGGTGCGAAGCGGAAAGAACCCGGTGGGTGCGTCGTCCGTGTCGGGGTTCCAGTGGGTCCACACCTGGGTGGCGGCGGTGATCTCGACGTCCACCAGCCCAAGATCACGGCAACGGTTCAGCAGCCTGCCGCCCACGTCGTAGCCGGGGCCGCGAACGGCGCGGAACGCTTCGGTCACGGCGGCGTGCACGTCGGATTCGATCAGGTCGAACATCAGGCTGCGCCAATCGGTGTCCGCGATGACCACGCGGCCGCCTGGACGGACGACCCGCACCATTTCGGCGAGTGCCCGTTCGGGGTCGGGTACCCATTGCAGCATCCGTTCGGAGCGGCACGCGTCCATGTCGCCGTCCGGGAGCGCAAGGGCTTGCGCGTCGCCGACCCCGAATTCGGCGTTCGCGCCGGCCTCGGCAGCGCGCCGCCGGGCGACATCCAGCATCGCAGTGCTGGCATCCAACCCGAGAACATGCCCGGCCGCGCCGACATCCCCGCAGAGCCCGATGGTGACATCGCCTGGGCCGCAACCGACATCGACCATCCGCTCACCGGGTTGGAGGGCGAGGTGGCTTCGCTCCCAGGATCTGAGGTACCGGACGGACGGCCACCTCGCGGTGGCGTCCATGGTGGCCACCAGGAAGTCGGTGTCCGGTTGCCTGTCAACGGAAGTGAAGCCGGCGGACACATCGGGAGCGTCGCCGGACTGGCTCGGCGCCATCGGACAACCGTACTCGCGCCAGTAGGATCGCGAGTCGGGAGTTTGGCAGGCGGAACGGTTCGGCCGGCGGCCCCGTCCATCGAGGTGAGCGGAAGGCGGATCCAATGAGCCCGGACACCACCGGCGAGCTGGGTACCGTGCTGGGTGTCTGGGGTCATCCCGACGACGAGGCCTATTTGTCGGCCGGCTTGATGATGCGCGGTGGCCAACGGCCACCGGGTGGTGTGCGTGACCGCGACCAGGGGCGAGGCCGGCTTCCCGGCCGACGACCCGAGCTCCATCGACGAGCGTCAGGCGGTCCGTGAGGCCGAACTTGCCGCCTGCTTGGGCGTTCTCGGTGTCACCGAGCATCGTTGGCTCGGGTACGGCGATGGACGGTGCGCCGACGTTCCCGATGAAGAAGCGGCTGCTGTCCTGGCGGAGGTGATGACCGAGGTTCGGCCGGACGCGGTGCTGACCTTCGGGCCTGACGGCGGCACCGGCCACCCCGACCATGTCGCCGCGTGCCGCTGGACCACCCTCGCGTTCGAGCGTGTGGCGTCGCCCGGCTCGCGGCTGCTGTATTCGACCAAGACCCGGGGTTGGGACGACCGGATCTACGCCGGCGTCGATCGCAGCACGATCATGATGGTCGAGGGCCTGGAACCGGAGGCCGTCGACCCGGGCGAGTTGGCCGTGTGGTTGACCTGCGACGACGCCATGGTGACTCGGAAGGTCGACGCACTGCGGGCTCAGGTCAGTCAGGTCGAGCCGTTCGTGCAGGCGATTGGCAAGGATGCGTTCACCGAGTGGGTGCGGGAAGAGTTCTATCGCGAGCCGCGGGTTGGGGACGAGGAGATGCTGCGCCGGTTTTCGGCGCCGCGATGACGGACATCCAAATTCTATCGACATCAATTGACCGACGTGCGTGAAAGAGAAATGCCCGCTACACGTTGGTGAAAACGGCGGTGACGCTTCGGGACTCGAGCAACCGTTCGATGTCCGACCTATCGCTGGTGATCACGATGTCGCCCGGATCCGTGAGCAGCGCGACATGCCCGTCGACAACATCAGCCGTTCCGGTTCGCGCCAGCAGTTCACCGATGCGGCGGCCGACAGCAGTGTCGACGGAGACGATGTTCATGCCGGCAAGGGTTCTGGCCAGGTTCGCTTGACGTGCGCCGTCGCGCCAGGCCTGCGCAACGACGGCGGCGCTGGTCCGGACCGGAATGCGCTCGCGTTGGGCAATCCTGAGCAGGGCACCGACACGGCGGTCATTGTTGTCGATCGCGATAAGCCCACCGGCATCGAGCACGATCGCCACGTCAGCTCGCTCGCCGGGAGTTGGCGCCGCTGACACCGAGCACACGGGCGGCGGCGTCCAATTCGTCGTCTGTGAAGGGACCCTGCTCGGCCTCCCATACCTCCAGGGCTGCTCCGAGGAGCTCGTTGCGCAGATGATCGCTGGCCGCTTGACTGAGCCAGCGGGAGACACTGATCCCGGAACGCGCAGCGGCGTCCCGGACAGCCTGGCCCAGTTCGGGGTCCATGGTCACTGACAACCTGTCGACCTGCATACATACAGTCATATCACATACGATCGTATGCAAGCCCAAGCCTGGGTGATCGCGCGGCACCTGGCGGCCCTCCGCATGGTCGATCAGCACACCTGCCCCGAGGGTTCGCCCTCGTCGCAGCCTGAGCGCCGGACCGCGCGAGCCGGGATGGATCAGCACCGCGCGCCGACTGCCCTGGCGTCGGCTGGACCCTAGCGTTGACGGCCGCTTGCATGTGTGAATTGAGCATGCTGTGACAGCTGGGATTCCTGTGACGCACGCCGCGCTGGCAGGGCTCCGGATCCACGGCCCTGTCGGGGGTGGATCGTATGGTGTGACTCTCACCGAGAGGGGGTCGCGAGGTGCTTGCGACAGCGGAAACGATCGCCATGCCAACGCCAACTCCCATTGCCGCGGCCGCGGCAACGGCGATGGCCGCACGGACGAACCGTGCTCTGCCCGACCCGTTTGCGGAGGCACCCGACGGGTACCGGCACCTGCTCGAACGGCTGCTCGGCGGCGCCCAGGTCCGGTCCGAGCGGATCAACCTGGTCGACGCCGCCGCGGCGGTGTGGAGCCGACCAGGGTTCGACACCCTGATGTCGAGCCCGACCCTCACCTTCGAGCCTTTCGACTACCAGTTGCAGACCGTCGCCACGGTGTTGGGCCGAATGCGCGGCCGGGCGATCCTGGCGGACGAGGTCGGGCTGGGCAAGACCATCGAGGCGGCTCTGGTGTTGTCCGAGCTACGGCTGCGCGGGCTGGCGCGACGCGTCCTCGTGATCACTCCGGCGGGTCT
>JBBQGJ010000067.1:0-22735 GCA_038322925.1 Mycobacteriales bacterium | reverse complement strand
CGGTCGCATCGCGTTGAACAGGTGGGTGGCCACCGTTGCGCCGGCGTCGACGGCCGCCCGGGCCTGGGCGTAGGTGGCCTCGGTGTGCCCGACGGCGGCGACCGCGCCGGCGTCCACGATCCGCCGGATCGCCTTCAGGCCGCCGGTGCGTTCCGGAGCCAGCGTGACCATCCGAATCGTCCCGCCACCCGCGTCCAGGACCCGGTCCAGCTCCGCCGGGTCCGGGTCCCGCAGCGCCGACAACTCATGGGCCCCGCAGCGTTCCGCCGCCAACCATGGACCTTCCAGATGAACACCTGCGACGAATCCGGACCGCACCAGCTCGGCCATCGCGGGCACCCGGGCCAGCAGGTCGTCGGGGTGGGAGGTAAGCGAAATGAACCCAGAAGATGTCGTCGAAGATGGCATCGTTCGTCGCCCGGATCGTGTTCACGTCCTCCATCAGCAGCAACCTGTGGCGAACCAGGCTGTGCGGGATATTCACGTAGCCAGTGGGATCGGTGTCCAGCCGGAGCGGAAACAGGGCGAGCCGGACGTGGTGGGACGCGATTGCCGCCATCCCGGCCCACTTGAAAGCCGGCTGGAGCTTGTACATCCAGGCATATCGTTGACGAGATCTCCACATTGCGATGGAATGCGCAGCACTCGTGCGTCAAGAAACCGTCGGCGACCGCCTTCCACCCCGAGATCGTCTCCGGGGTCCCGCTTCGGGCGACGAGCGCGCGCGGGTTCGGGATGAACTCGTCGGGGGGTCAGGCCTCTCATCTGGACACTCCCTACCGGGCAACGTTCCGATTCGCTGGCGAGGCCGGCCCTGAGTCATCGGGTCAGGTGAATCCATCCTCGTCCGAGGCCGTCATTGAATAATGGTGGTAGCAGGTGACCGTGGCCAGGGTTTCGTGGTTCAGTTCAGGGCGTGACCCTCGCCGAGCTGTAGCGGTCGACCGAATAGTCAAACGTGGCGCTGACCGAGACCACCACCCGGACAGACTCCGGCGAGCAAGCCGACGGACCATCGCGCCCGGCATCCGTCTGACAGCAAGGGATCGGTGATCGGTGCGGTCGATCAGCACGCGCTCGACGCTCCGTATTTGGTTGTAATACACTCAGGTGGTGGCCGACAACCGGTTCGACCTGGACCTGCTCGATGGGCAGGACCCGTTCGAGATCGACGCGCAGGCCGCGCACCTGTTCAAGCACCCGCACCTGGGAGTCCACGACGTCGAAGATGTGTGGGCCAGTGACCCGCTGTCTTACCCGGCCAAGCCGCCGGCGCACTGGCTGATGTGCGCTGAGGTATCCGGCCGGGTGTTGGTCGTTCCCGCTGGCACCGTCACGTCACGGCGATCCGCTCCACTGCCAGCCCGATCGGCTGTTACGAGGCGACTCAAGGACTTGCTACCCAACACCGGAGGGACCGATGACGACCAACAAGCCGACGCCCGAGCAAGAGTACGAGTACTACAGCCAGCCGGACAACCAGCAGCCGCAGGGTCCTCCGCAGCGCCGGCAGCCGCGTCTGTCGGCGATCGTCCCTGTCCGCTTCCCACCAGAACTGCTCGATGAGATCCGTCGACGCGCCGAGGCGGACGACCGGTCCTTGTCCTCCTGGATCCGCCGCGCAGTCGAACACGAACTTCGCAGTTCGGGCTGATTGATCGGTGCGTATTGTGACGACCCTCGAGTCGCCACATTCGGACCTTCGCGGGCACGTGAAGGGACCGAATGTGGCGACTCGATTGCGGGGCCGGCCGCGCAATCGGTCGGCGTAGAACGGCGGTCAGGTCACCCCCACAGCGAACCACCGCGACCAGCCGTTCGCGCCATCCCACCCGGAGGTGTAGACCTTCGAGTCGCCACCCACCACGAAGATGTCCAGGCGCTGCGGGAAGCGGGCGGAGGCGGCGATCTGGCTACCCGGCCGGGCGTTGCCGTCGGAGATGACGAACCAGTCCTCCGCCCACGGAAAGCCGCTGTCCCAGTGGGTGCTGTAGATGCGGTTGTCCTCGCCGACCACGAACAGGTCGATGTGGCTCGGGATGCGCGCGATCGCGGTGACCGGCGAACCGGCCGATGCCCGGCCACCGGCGACGTGGAACCAGGAAGGAGCCCAACCGGCGGACTGGTTCCACGTCGTGGACATGATCCGTCGGTCGGCGGCGGTGGTGAACAGGTCGAGATCCATCCCCCGGTTGATCACGGTGACGGTGGAGTCCGGCCGGACGACCAGGTGGCTGACCTCGAACCAGTTGGACCAGCCGGAGCCCTGGTCCCACCAGGCACTCCATACCCGGTTGTCGGTGCCGACGGCGAATGCGTCCAGGTGGGTTGACCAGCGGGAGTTGGCGGTGACGACGGAGCCGGGGGCGGCGTGCCCGCCGGACAGGTGCGACCATTCGTCCCAGCCACGGGTCCAGTCCGCCGAGGTCCACATGATCGCCCCGTCCAGGGCGGTGGTGAACAGGTCCATGCTGTGCTCGTCGCGGGCCACGACGGTGACCGTCGAACCCTGCCGGGCGGTCAGCGTTCCGACCTGCGACCACGGCGACCATCCGGTGAGGTTGCCCCACCAGGCCGTCCAGATGTGACCGTCGCCGCCCACGGTGAACGCGTCGATCCGGTCCCACGCGCGGCTGATGGAGGTGACCGGCGAGCCCGTCCCGCCGGGGAAGGTGGAACCACCGGAGAGCTGGGACCAGCCGCCCCAGCCGGTGTTGATGTCCCAGAAGTCCGTGACGGTCCGGCTGTCGGAGGCCACCGCGAAGACGTCCAGGTGCACCGAGTCGCGGGCCACCACGCTCAGTGGGGTCCGGTCCTGGGCCGTCAGGATGCTCAGCGGGAAGAGCCGGTCGCGGACGACCTGTTGGCAGACCCGACAGAAGGGGCTGGCCAAGGTGCGCATCTTGCAGTCGAATTGCGGCCGGAAGGCGTTGCAGTGGAACTTGTCGGCGCCCTCGAACAGTCCGACGGTGCCGGCCGGGAAGGGGCTGGGCCGGGAGTCGACCGTCGCGCAGTCCGCGTTCGTCGTCGTGGGAATCGGTGTCGCGACCTCGACCGCCCACCGCCACTTGAGCGTGTTCCGATCCCGGTTGATCGTGACGTTGGGTTGCGGAGGCTCCGTGTCGGCATGCACATTCTGGGTGCCGCCCGTGTCTTCCGCGCCAGTGCAGGCCGCGCAGGAATACTCGTCGGCCAACCCGAAAATGGTGTGCCCCATTTCGTGCATCGCACCCACCTCGTATCCGGGGTGCAGCGAGAAAACCGATGCCGTCCCCAATTGCCCCGAGCCGCCGTAGATCGTCGAGTTGACCATGACGATCACGGCGGTGAAGGCGGGAATCTGCGCGGTCGCCACAGACACAGCGCGCTGCTGGTCGCAGGTCAGCGAGCGCTGGAGCTTCCCGTCACCGCCGAAGGTCGCGTCGAAGTACGTGTTGACGACGGCGCCCGTCCCGCCCGTCGATGTGGGGTCGTCGGCGCCGGAGTCGGTCGAGCTGACGTTGATCCGAAAGGCGTTGATCAGGGGGGTGAAGTCGTCGAACGGAGCGGTTTTCACCAGTTCCGCGACGACAGCGTCGGCGGCGACGTTGAAGTCGTCCTGCTCGTCGGCCTTGAAGCCCTCGGCGAGGATGACCAGGTTGAACGCGCGGTTCTGCGGCGCCGACCCGTAGATCTGCGTGGTGCCGATCACGGCACCGTCGTTGACGGTCATGACGACGGTCCGGAGGGCCGATCCAGCGCGAAGCTGGCCAGTTCCGTCACGGCCGGAATGTCTGCGGTACCGGTGCTCGCGACCAGTCCGGCCGCCGTCGCGGTGGCACTGTCGACAGCGCCGGCACCGTCGGCACCGTCGGCACCGTCGGCACCGTCGACAGCGCCGACAGCGCCGACAGCGCCGATCCGCACCACGGCGACACTCTCCGCGGCGTCGCGCGCCGGCACCACGACGGTGAACACCCGCTTGAGCTCCGGTGCCTCGACGCGGACGATCTGACCCCGGGGATCCTCCGGAAAGACCTCCATGGTGGTGTCCAGGCCGGAGTGGATCGGGACCCTGGTGAGGCTGGAGCCGGCGGCGTCACGAACCTCAACGAAGTCGCCGGGTCGCTCGTGCTGCGCGGCGTCGAACCCGGTGACCGCGATGTCGACCCGGTGCTGGCCGACCAGCCGGACCGTGCCCTGCTCGTAGGTGAAGATCAGCCTGACGGAGTCGCCGCCGGGCCTCTCGGTGGGTGTACTCATGGTGTCCTCTCGTGGCGTTGTTGTGGCGACGCGCGCTCGAAAGCGACTGCTCGGCGCGGGCTCTCGTGGAAATCGTGCTGTCACAGGGGGCCGATCCCTGCAGAACCGGCCCTCTGTGTCATTCGCGGGAAGTGCTACGGGAAGATGACGTCCTCGCCCGGACCGCCGTCCAGGACGTCGGTGCCGCCCAAGCCGGAGAGGAAGTCGTCGCCGTCGCCGCCGAACATCTGGTCGTTGTCAGAGGTGCCGAACAGCTCGTCATTCCCGCCTCGACCCTCGATACGGTCGCCGCCGTCGTCGAAGCCGATCAGGAAGTCGTCGCCAGGGCTGCCGATCAGCGTGTCGTGGCCGGTGCTCTTGGGTCCGTTGTTCGAATAGCCGAACAGGGTGAGTTCGTCCACCGCGCCGGCTTCCAGCCTCGAGGCATCGATGAGGTCGTTGCCGAACCCGCCGACGACGGTGAGCTTCTCCGTCCCGCTTGTCAGCACCGGCACCGCCGTGCCGGAAACGGTGATCCCGGCAGTTCGTGAGCCGATCGCCCTGACCTTCTCGGAATCATCCGCGAGAGAAACAGTGACGGAGTCGTGGTCATTGCCGGTCGGCGATCCCAGGTTCAGCCGGACCTGGGTGGCGGCGGTCACGGGGAGCGCGGCGACAAAGACGTCGTCATCCCCGCTGCCCGTATCGACCTTCAGCTGCTCGAATCCGCCGAAGTCCACCGAGTCGAACGGCGGCGCAATCAGGCGGATCGAGGCTCGCCCGCCGGTGACCTTTGAATCGAAGACGTCCCTGGCGGCGGACCCGTTGATCAGCAGGGCGTCTGCGCCGGCGTCGCCGTCGACGTGGTCGCTGCCGTCACCGGGATTCCAGGTGAACTGATCCGAGCCGTCTCCCAATGACACGGTGTCGTTGCCGGCACCACCGACGACCCGGTCGATCCCGGCGGCCCCGACGAAGCTGTCGGCACCGGACCCGCCGGTCATGGCGTCGCGGCCGGCGCCGCCGACGAATTCGCCTCGCGGCAGCTCGATGCCGCTGGTCTCGTCGAACTTCAGGACGTTGTTGCCCCCACCGCCGTTGATTTTGATCACGGCCACGTCGGGAACCGGCACGGTTCCCCCCAACACCTCCTTGCCGTTCAGGGTGACGGTGCCGCGGGTGGTGCTGCCGGCGGTGGTGGCGCCCACGACGAGGCCGTCGTCCGCGGCAGTGCCGGTGATGGTCAGGACACCCTTGGAGAACGTCACCGTGGGCGATGGCGGCGGCACGGCGCCGGCGGGCGTCGCGACCAGCCCGCTGGACAGCGCGGTGCCGAGCACTGCGCCGGTGGCCAGGATCGCTGCGCGAAATGGATGTGTCTGGTAACTCATTGGTTGTTTCCCCCTGTGCCGGTGATCGGTGGAGGTGGCCCAGTCGGCGGAATCGCCGGCACTTCTTGCGAATGCCGACGATCACGTCCGCTCGTCGATGAACAGCGGGCATATTGCCCCCTGAGTGGTGGTGCTGACTTCTTCAGGAAACCGCCGTATCGGGCCGGCGACATCGGGATTGCTACCTATGTTGGCGACAGGGTCCGGACGAGGTAGGCACCGGCGGCCGCTGCCTTCGAGCGGGTCGGCACGTCGAGCTTGCGCAGGATCGCGGAGGCGTGGTGCCCGATGGTGCGCGCGGAAAGGGTGAGTGCGGCGGCGATCTCGGCGTTGGACCGGCGTGGACTACGGCCGAAGCGTTGGCCGGGGCATTCTCGGCACCGACAGGGTTGATGCCCGGTCCCGAGCGCCGGCCCATTCCCTCGTCGATCGACGTCGCGGCGGGCGAACTGCAACAGGCCATCGGCGAACTCCGGGACATCGCCAGGGGACTGCACCCCGTGGTCCTCCGGGATGCCGGATTGGCCGCTGCCCTTCGGGCGGCGGCGAATCCAGCCACCTGCGAATCACCGAAACCCGGCCGACCGGTACTCCGACGTGGTCGAATCCACGGCGTACATGCTCGTCGCCCACTGCAGCGAAGCCGGACCGTCGACCGTTGCCGCCCGAGCCGATCAATCCACGCTGGTCGTGGACGTCGAAATCGACGGCCGGCCGGAATTGCTCGGCGAGATCGCCTACCGGATAACCACCCTCGTCGAGGGCAGTCTCACATCAGACTTCCGGAACGGACGCACCCGAAGGACCTTGATGCGCCCCCTCCAGCCACGTCTGGCCAGGTCGAAGCCGGTACCAGGGGGAGCCGCTGACCGCGATCTCGATGGTCCTGTCGAATTTCTTGGCGGTGCGCCGTCTTACTGATGTCTGGACGTCGGGTCCAGTCGGTGGCCGACCCGGAATTCTTGAAGGAGCAGCTGAAGACATGTCCGACAGCACATGGGATCTGATTCACGCCGAACGTGAGCGGTTGATCGAGGATCTACAACCATTGACGGCGGAGCAGTGGCGCACCCAGTCGCTGTGCCCGGAGTGGAACGTGCACCAGGTGCTGGCCCACCTGGTGGCCCTGACGAAGCAGACCCCGCCGAAGTTCTTCGGCAAGTTCGTGGCGTCGGGCTTTCAGTTCAACAAGATGGTGGCCAAGGATGTCGCTCGGGAGGGTTCGGGCACGCCGGCTGAGACCCTGGCCGAATTGGCTGCCCACGTGGGTGACACGACTGCTCCTCCAGGTCCTGTTGATTCCTGGATCGGCGAGGTGGTTGTTCATGGTGCCGACATCCGCCGGCCACTCGGCCTCGCCTACAAGCCGCCGGTGTCGACCACCCGCCAGGTCGCGGACTTCTACAAGAACTCGAACCTGCTCATCGGTGCGAAAAACCGCATCGTCGGAGTGCGGTTGTTGGCGAGCGATTCCGACTGGACGCACGGCAGCGGCCCGGAAGTGCGCGGGCCGATCCTGTCCCTGGTTCAGGCCATGACCGGTCGCGTGATTGCCATCTACGACCTCAGTGGCGAGGGAGTATCCACGCTCTTGGCGAGAATGCCGGCCGGCTGAACCCATGTTGGACCATCAGGGCACCTCATTCGGACCCGGCTGCCGGGTCGGGATTACCGTGGCCGAACGTTCCACAACAGTGGTTCGTTCGGAGGGAGAAGACCAAAGGCAGAGGTGTTGCTGTTTCACCACACGCAGGGACTGACGACCGATGTGCAGGCCTTCGCTGCCGAGTTGCGCGGGGCGGGCACACCGCGAGCTACTCGTGCGGGCGACGCGCACGTCCGGCAGCTCGGTCATCCACATCCGTTCGGCCAGCGCGGACAGCACGGCCAACCGGCGCAGCGGCTCGTCGATGCGATCCGCCAGCTCCCACGCAGCCTCGAACGGCGCAGTCGAAGCGTTCTCGTCACCGCGGCGCAGCGGAACGAGCGCCGTCACCAGGAGCGGCCACAGCGTGGCGAGCGGCATGCCCTCGCTTTCCAGGACAAGTTCGGCGTCTTCCAGGGCGGCACTCCAATGCCCGTTCGAGAAGTGCAGCCGCGACCGCACCCCGGTCTGCCAGTGCCGGCAGATTGGAATGTCGCGCTCCATCGTGAAGCGCAGCGATTCTTCCAGCAAGTGCTCGGCCGCCCGGAAGCGGCGCTGCTCGACGTCAAGGTTGGCCAGGTTGGAGTAGCCCGTCGACGCCAGCTCGTCCCACTCGTGGGCGCGCGCTGCCTCGATGTGCTCGGTCAGCCGTGGCCGCGCCTCCTCGTCGCCGCCGGCCAGGGCCGCGGCGGCCTGCACGAACCGGGTACGCAGCGCCAGCTCCCCGTGCCGTTCCCGCTCGGCGATCCGGCCCGCGTCCCCGTAGCAGCTCATCGGCAACTCGAAGTCGCTGCGCATGGAGGCCAGGTAGCCGCGGGTCGCCCGGGCGAGGCCGTAGGTCAGTTCAGGTCCCGGCTCGCGGACGATCGACGCGGCCTGGTCGGCGTGCGCCTCGGCGTCCCGCCGCCGCGCGTTGTAGTACTCGAAGATCGCGACGGCCTCGTGCGCGGCTGACAGCCCAGCTGCGTCGCCGGCCTGCTCCCACAGCGGGAACGACGCGCTGACGTCCGCGATGGCGTCCTTGAGCCGGCTGGTCATGTACTGCTCGTAGCCCAGCTGGTGCAGCAGCTCGGCCCGCTCGCCGGGCGGCGCGCCCTCGAGGTGGTCGAGCGCGGTCTGGGAGAACGCCGCTGCCTCGGTGTGCGAGCCGGCCCGAATCGCCTCGCGCGCAGCGGCTTTGGCGTAGCGCGCGGCGCGGACCGCGTCCCTGGCGCCGACCGCATGATGGGCGAGGACGGCCGGGGAGCAGAGCCCCATGTTCATCGGGAGCAGAGCCCGATATTCCGACTCGGACCGATCCAGGTATCCGCCGCCTCAACCGCCACCGGTCGTCGGACGCGACGACACAGCGCCGGGCCAACCACGATGCTCACGGCGCCCGAGCGATGCTCACGCCGTGGGACCGATGCGCTTGCTGCAGCATCGGGTGGGCACGGGTCGCAAGAGCATCGTCGGGATGCGTTGACATCCTTTCCAAGTGCGGCAATAGTTGTCGACAGTGACAACCAATGAAGGGAGCCGTCTTGGACGATCATGTGTTCACGTCGGATGTGTTCTACCGGGACCCGAAAGCTGCGTTGCGATGGCTGGGCGAGGCCTTCGGCTTCGAGGTCACCATGGCCATCGACGGGCCGCCCGAGAGCCCGGAGATGTGCCACTACGAGATGAGCTGCCAGGGCCAGGGCCGCATCACGATCGGCGCCGAGTGGGACGATTGGGTGAGCAGCCCTGCCGGCGTGGGCGGCAAGAACACCCAGACGGTGCACGTGCGGCTGCCCGATGGTCTCGACGAGCATTGTGAGCGGGCTCGGGCAGCCGGGGCAACCATCACCGCGGAGCCGGACGAGCAGTTCTACGGCGACCGCACCTACCGGGCCGTCGACCCCGAGGGTCACCGGTGGACGTTCGCCGCCAAGGTCCGTGACGTCAGCAGGGCTGAAGCCGAAGCTGCTCTGGGTCAACCCATCTCGGCCACCAACTGGGCGTGAGCGCTCCAGAGCATCTCGATCAGACCCTGGCGGCGCTGGCCGATCCGGTTCGTCGCCGGGCGGTGGAGTTGCTGGCGGTGCGCGCGTACCGGGCCGGGGAGTTGGCCGAGGCGTTGGGCGTTGCCGCGCCGGTGATGAGCAAGCATCTGCGGGTGCTGCGCCGACAGGGGATGGTCAGCGAGCAGAGTCCGGAGTTTGATGCACGGGTCCGGATCTACTCGCTGCGCTCTGCTCCGATGGCCGACCTGCGATCGTGGTTGGCTGCGGCCGAGCAGGGCTGGGCCCTGCAGCTGGCCGCGTTCGCCGAGCATGTCGGCGGCGAGTCGTGAGCATCACCGGTGACGCCGGCGCACCGTCGCGCGTGCTGGTCGCCTTGCGGGTCGACGCCACCCCTGAGCGAGCCTTCGCCGCCTTCACCGGCGAGATCGGCCGGTGGTGGCGGCCGAACGGGCTGTTCCAGTTCTCCGTCGGACGCTCGGGCTCGCTGGCCTTCGAGCCCGGGCCGGCGGGTCGGCTGGTCGAGACCTATGACGACGGAAGCTATTTCGTCATCGGCGAGGTGCGTACGTGGGACCCGCCGCACCACCTGGCCGTGGGTTGGCGGGAAGGGTCCTTCGCCCCCGACCAGAGCACCGAACTGCACGTGCGGTTCGAGCCCGTCGGCGCCCAGACCCGGGTCACCGTGGAGCATTTCGGCTGGGACGGCATCCCCCAGCAGCATGCTGCCCGGCACGGTTTCCCGCTGGCCGCGTTCCAGCTGCGCTTCGCCGAGTGGTGGCAAACCCTGCTCCGCGACCTGGCCGAGGTGGCCACCGGCCAGCGGCCATGATCCGTCGACGTGGGACTGCGGCTTCTCATGGGGTGCGGAGCCCCGGAGGCCATCTCCGCCGACGAGCGGCGCCGCTCGGGCAATCACATCTGGATGACCGACCGGTCTGCTCCTTGGCACGTCCGCTCCGTGCGTGCACATGGTCCGCATCGATGAAGAATCCTCGCTCAGCGAGCGGGGGTGATCACCCCGGCGTGACTATCCAGCCTTGAAGACCCGAACGATGATCACCCGCTACACCCGACCAGATACCCGCTACACCCCGACCGGATAGTGGAAGTGGTCCCGGCCGGCAGCGCGTTCCAACTGACGGAGGATGCGGTCGGCGTCGTCGTAGGGCCCCTGGACGTAGAACGGCTTTCCGTTGCGTCCGAAGCCGATGGAGCTCGGTCCGCACCACGATCCGAGGTGATCCTTGACGTCCTCGAATTCGGCGGCAGGCTCCAAACCGAGCGACCGGGCGAAGTCGACCGCGCCGTAGACGAGGTTTTGGGCGAGATCGAGCGGCGCCGCAATCGGCGGCTCGTCGAACGCACCGAAGTACTTGCGGGTGAACTGCGCGCATTGGCCGGCGTTCATCAGCAGCGGACCGACCACGCTTTTCACACCAAGGAAATAGACGTCGACCAGGTACCCGCAGACACTGAGTCTGCTCCGGCCGGCCTCGCGCGCGATCAGCACGGCGACCAGACCCGAGTGACCCGCATCCGGCTCGTCGTCGTCACGCCACTCGGGATGGCCGTCGACCGTGAGACCCGTGCTCCACCCGGCGTTGACCCAGCATTGGCGCAGCTCTCGTTCGGCGGGTTCGGGGAGTCTGGCTGCGTCGGCGGCGGCGATCGCCCGGATGGCCCGGGCAGCTATGGCCGGCGGAACGCCGAGCGCGCGAGCGACCTGCTTGGGACTCAGACCCTTCGTCCGCAGTGCTCGCACCTGCTCGTTCAGATAGTCATCGGTCATGCAGGCAAGCGTGCCAAACGGGGACTCGAAGTCACGCCTGACACGCGCGATCCATCAGCAGATTCTCCCGCTGTGCAGTTCTTGGTGATCAATCGTGCCTGCCGGGCGGTGTCTGTCCGGTGTCTCCCCAGCAAACGATCGCGACGTCTGCCAGGCGCTGCCGAAAGAAGCGGCGCAGACTTGCCATACCCTGGGCGGCGTGCCCCGGTCCAAGCCGCCCCGACGCCCACGCAAGGGACCGACCCCGCCCCAATCCCACGCGCCGGCGCCAAACCCCGGACCGGACCTCGCTGAACTCATCACCGGTTCGAGTTCGCCTGAGCTACAGCAGCTGTTCGGGCAACTCGTGTCGGCCTCGCCGTTTGGTGCCTCAGCACCGGTCCCCTCCCGCCGCCGCCCGCGGCGGGAGGACGTAGTGACCTACCGGATCCGCGTCGACTTGGACGAAGCCAAGCCCCCGATCTGGCGCCGCCTGGAACTGGCCAGCGACCTGACCCTGGATCAGCTGCACGACATCGTGCAGGCGGCCATGGGCTGGACCGACTCGCACCTTCACGAATTCGCCAAGGGCGACAACCCAATGGACCGTCGCGCCGAGCACTACCGACCGCAGGAGTCCCTCGACAACGACCTCCCGGGCGTCGACGAGGTCTCGGTCAGGCTGGACGAGGTGCTGGTCGAACCCGGCGATCGGCTGTTCTACAACTACGACTTCGGGGATGACTGGTCGCACACCCTACGTCTGGAGGCTGTCTCACCTCGCGAACCCGAGCAGCCTCGGGCGGCATGTCTGGCCGGCGCACGTGCATGCCCACCGGAGGACTGCGGCGGAATCTGGCGCTATCACGATCTGCTCCGAACGCTGAGCCAGCCTGCAGACGCGGACAACGAAGAGCTCCTGGAATGGGTGGGTCCGGACTTCGATCCCGGTCGGTTCGACGTGGCCGAGGTCAACTCAGTCCTTGCGGAAATGGACCGGTTCGATCACCTTCACGACAGCGTGCTCTCGTCGGTCGATCCGGCAAGCCCGCTCGGCGACCTGTTGGCTCGAATGGAAGTCCTTCCGGCCGAACTTGTTGAGGCGATCGAGGCGGCACGGCAACCGGGTGTCGAGCCCGGCATCGAGGCGAAGTCGGCGATGCTCGAACGCTTCAAGCGATTGCTGGATCAGGTGGGCGACGCGGGAATCACCCTGACCCAGGCGGGATATCTGCCACCCGCACACGTCGAAGCGGTTGCCGACATCCTGCGTCTGGAAGACAGCTGGATCGGTAAGAACAACCGGGAGGTGCAGACGTACCCCGTCCTGGAGTTCCGGGAGTTGGCGCAGCGACTGGGGCTGCTACGAAAAGCGCACAACAGGCTGACCGTGACGAAGGCCGCCACCCGCGCACGCACCGACGTCAACACGCTGTGGCACTTGGTCACAGGCGGACTCCCGCTGGGTCTGACCACCCGCGGGCCCGAGGCTCGGGCCAGCCTGGACGCCGGGTTGCTGCTCCTCATCGGCGTTGCGGCCGGAGCGCCGCGAGCCGAGCGCACCGAGCTGGTCGCCGAATGTCTGGACCTACTCGGCTGGCGGCAAGGCCCGTTCGCCGCCCTGAGCGACCGGGACGTTCAGGAACTGTTCGGCCCGACCGAAGCTGTCCTCGAACACGTCGGAGCGATTCCCCGGAAGGCTTACCGGGACCCCACCGCCGATGGCCCACCGGACCCGGCCGGAGCCGCATTCGCCCGGGCAACACTGGGTCTGTGAGTTCCGCAGGCAGTGTTCGCGGGCGACCCTGAGTGCTCGCCGGTTGATCAACACCTCTGGCCTTTTCAGGTCGCGCGACGACGCGAAAGGGCCTGCAACGTTGATCATCCGAGACGGTCGCAGCGCGGGAGGCCGCGCCGGCCCTGAGTGACCCCGGCGACCTCGCTATACCGGGGCGCCAAGCTGTCGGTTGATCAACGTTCCCGGCCATTTGAGGTCGTGGACAGCATCGCAAGGCCACAAGCATTGATCTTCCAAGGGCCCACCACCGTTCCGCGATCAACGCCGCACAGCGCACGCGGCCGACCCGCCCCCAACTCCCGCACAGGGTCGGCCTGCCGCGAACGCCGAGGGCGGCTTGTACAGAAACCGAACCCGTAGATGTACGCTACGAACGTGGACGTCGCCATCAGCACATTGCGGGCTGAGCTTTCGAGCTGGATCGAACGGGCGCGTGCCGGTGAGGAAATAGTCGTGACCGACCGCGGCATTCCGGTGGCGAGGCTGGTTGCAGTCGAGTCGGCGCCCCTCCTCGACCAACTCACCCAACGGGGCGTGCTCAGCAGGCCGACTGGTCCTCGGCCCGCTGCACGCGACGCCGTGCGCGCCCGCGCCAACGGATCGGTTTCCGACCTCGTCGGCGACCAGCGCCGCTGACATAGCAGTGACCATCGTCTATTTCGACAGCAGTGCGTTCGTCAAACTGCTTGTCGAGGAGGCCGGCAGCGAGCTGGCCGCGCAGTTGTGGGACGGGTGCGACGCCGCGGTGTCCAGCAGATTGGCCTACCCCGAAGTGTGCACCACTTTGGTTGCGGCAGGGCGAGCCGGACGTCTGCAGCCGGCGGAGCTTCGCCGCGCCGAGGCTCTCTGGGCTGAGTTCTGGGCGGCGACCCGTGCCGTCGAGCTGACCGACGCTGTTGCCGTGCACGCGGGCGATCTTGCCGGACGCTATTCGCTGCGCGGCGCTGATGCCGTCCACTTGGCCAGCATGGTAACCATCGGCGCCGACGACATCCTTTTCGCAGTATGGGATCAGCGTCTGCGAGCGGGAGCCGCGGCCGCCGGAGTTCATCTGGTGCCGTAGCCACCGAGTGCCGTGCAGCACAGTAGATCTCCGACCCATGCCCTCGGGTTCGGTTATTGGTCGGCCCAGGGCCGCCGGGCCGTAGCAGAACGTAGCGATTCTTTCTACGCTTGATCGTATGGCGAAGACAATTGCCCAGCGTGAGCTGCGCAACGAGAACGCGAAGGTGATGGACGCGGTGGCCGCGGGTGAAACGTTCGTCGTCACGAGGAACGGTGAACCCGTCGCCGAGCTTCGACCTTTGCGTGCCGGTCGCCGCACCTTCATCTCCAGGGCGGAAGTCGCCGAGATGGCCGCAGCGAACGTGCGGATCGATCGGGACCAGTTTCGCACTGACCTCGATGCCGTGATACACCCGCAATGGCGATAACTTCCGCGGAATAGACCATCTGGTCCATGTCGTGGAGATCTGAGGAAATGACGTCCACGCGAACCGAGTCCCGCGGACAATAGCCCCTGGGACTCGGCAATTCGCGGCGTCCTGCATAGTCAGTCGGTCGCAGGCAGATATTTCGGGAAGGCCATGATCATGACGCCAGCGCCCGCGCGAAGGCCATGACGCCGGACGGGTCGTAGGTGCGGACGGCCCGCCGCAGCCGGGCGAGAGTCCAGTCGCCGTAGGCAGAGTGGAACTCGTCGGCGTGGAAGGTGAAGTTCGGTAGGCGATGCCCGCCGACCCACGGCTCCAGCGCGTCCAGCACCGAGCGGCCGTGCTCCGGCACACCCGGCACACCGGCGATCCCGACGATCAGCATCGAATACGCCGCGTCGCGCGAGCAGAACGCGGTGTCGTACTCGCCGGCTCGCGCGGTCGCGCCGCCCATCTGCCGCACCTCCACCAGGATCTGCGGTGATGTCGACCCCGGACCGGTCAGCTCCAGGTGCTCGTCGGCCGCCTCGGCGGGGAAGTCGGTGAGCACCGCCGCGGCCTCCCGGGCGGGTGTCGGGTCCAGCGGGTCGGTGTGTACCGAATCGATGGCGGTGTAGGGCTTTTCGGCGACGTCGTCGAGCAACGCCGGCGCGGTCGCGCGCATCGGCGCGAACCGCTCGGCGCCCTCGGCTGCATCCCCGGTCCACACGTACCGCACCGACAGGGTGAGCCGGCCCGCGAGTTGCGGCGGTACGCAGGGCATGTCGGGCAGCTGGGACAGTGCGAACGACGTCGTGCCCGCTTCCGGCAGGTCCGCGGTCCACGCCCGCCACTGCTCGATCACCGCCCCGGCGTGCTCGCCGTCGAACCACAGCGAGCCCCCGTAGAAGCGGGGCTGCTGCACCAGATCGAACTCGATCGCGGTGACGATGCCCAGCGCGCCCTTGCCGCCGCGCAGCCCGAAGAACAGGTCGGGGTGCTCGGTGGGGGTCGCCCGGCGAAGTTCGCCGTCGCCGGTGACGACCTCGATCGCCCGGACCCGGTCGGAGGCCAGGCCGTAGGTGCGGGCCATCGGGCCGAGACCGCCGCCGGTGGTGTAGCCGACGATGCCGACGTCGGTGATGGAGCCGGACAGCGGCGCCAGGCCGTGCGGCGCGGCCGCCTCGACAACGCGCAACCACTTGACGCCGGCGCCGACCCGGGCCCAGCCCTCGGGGTGGACGACGCATTCGTCGAGGCCGGCGGTGCTGACCAGCAGCTGGCCGACCAGCGCGGAGATGGCGCCGCCTGCCGCATCAGGCATATCTGCGCGCGCACAACGTCGTCCCAGTCCGTCGTTGGCGGCGGCGGACGCCGCCCACTCGGCTGCGGTGTCCGCCCGGCGAGCCCTGGCATGCTCGGCGTCGCACATCAGCAGGACCGCGTTGGCCAGCGGCAGTTGAGAACGACCGTGCGAGGCCGGGTGGCGCCGCAGCCACCGGCCGAGCCAGCTGTTCAGAGTCGGTAGACGACGGCGCGGTGGTCGATGTGCAGGATCTCCACTGCGTGGTGTTCCTCATCGATCCGGTAGATCACTCGGTAGCTCCCCCTTCGCGCCGAGTGCATCCCGGCAAACGGTGGACCCAACACCTTGCCCACCCGGTGGGGATTTTCGGCAACTGGGCCGGCGATGAACTCCAGACACGCCCATGCGACCGCCTCGGGAAGGCGGCTGATGTCACGGCGCGCTCGCGAGGTGGGCTTGATCAGGTAGGGATCGTCATCCACCGGCGGCTCGGTCACGCACCGCCGCCCGCATGTCCTCCATCGTCACGTAACGCCCGGCGGCCACATCGGCCTCACCCTCGCGGATGGCTTCGAGCGCACCCGGAGTCGACAGGATGTCCAGGGTTTCCAGGATGGAGTCGAGGTCGGCGGCAGCAATGATCACAGCGGCGGGTTGGCCGTGCCTGGTCAAGGTGACCCGATCATGAGTCTTCTGAACGGACTCGACCACCTCTGCGAGATGATCGCGAGCCTGAGCCATCGGCATGATCGTCATGTGATGATTGTACAACCTTCACGCCATCTGCACGCCATTCCGAGGGAAACACCGCACCGTGCAGGTCCCGCGTTCTGGTCCAAGCGCTACGGCTGTGTCGAGTGCCCCCACGCCATTCCCTCGGCGGCGGAGCCGCGGGTGAACTCCACGAGCGGGTCGTACATCGTCAGGATCACAGTGACCGGGTCCGGAGCGTCACCCCTGGCAACGTCGAGGGCCACGGTGACGAAAAGCCGTCCCGGCAGCCGCGCCGGTGGCAGCGCTCCGACCGGCATCCGGTCGGAGATCGGGACGAGCCAGCGCAGCGAGGTCCCGGGCGACAGCGTCCGGTCCAGCAGTCGGCCGCCGCCGGACGAGTCGCGCAGTGGTGGCGCCGAGTTCAGCGGCGCGCCGGTCCGATCGGTGACCATGACCGTGACGGTGACCTGCGGGTCGTCGTGATACCGGAGGGTCAGGTCGTGGTCGGCGTCGTTGCGCACCTCCACCCGCGCGGCGGCGACCCCGCCGTCGGCGCCGGGAAGGACGTCCAGCACACCGGTCAGGCCGGTCTCCGGATCCTGTGCCCGCAGCACCGGGGCGGGGTCGGTCATCACGGGCACTTGAGCGCTGTGCGCCGGTCGGTGATCGTCTTGATCATCGGATCGACCACCGCGTGCTCGGCCTTCGCGAAATCGCCTGCCGGCTTGTGTGCGGCGGTGTCCGCGGCTGCCTTCGTCTCGGCCGCCCGGAACGCGGTGAGCGCGGCGGTGTACGCGGGCAGCGCCTTGATCTTGGTCGCGGCGTCGGCGGCATCCTTGGCGTCCCCCTTCGGGATGGTCAGCGCCTCCACCGCGGCCTTGAAGGTCGCGAAAGCCGGTTTGACGCCGGCCTTGTAGTGGGTGACGTGCAAGTTCTCGTGCGCCTCAACCGCGGCAAGCATGTAGTACCCCAGGTGGGCCTTGCCATCGGCGGCGTCCTTCAGACTGGTCGCCATCCGGGACAGCGTTCCACAGTCCTTCTCGGCGTTGACCAGTGCGGCCGTCACTTCGACGACACCCGGCAGCATGCGAGACTTGGTGTGCACCAGCCCGTCGGCCGTGCTGACCACGTTCTTCCACACCTCGCCCTTGCAGAAGGCGGTGATGTCGAGCGTGGTCCGCAACATCTGGGTCAGGCCCCACTCGGTGGCCCCGAACGCTCGGGTGAGCTTGTCGTCAACCGTCCAGGTGACGGCGCCGACGCCTTTCGGGTCCTCGTCAGCTTTGCCGGCCTCCGGCAGCGAGTGCACCACCGGCGCGTCGGCGGCTGCGTCGATGCCTGCGACGACGGCTGTGTCGGCGGTGTCGATGCCTGCGACGACGGCGGTGTCGACGGACGGGATCGTCGATGTGGGAACCGCCGTCACCACGGGAGCGGGGGTGGTCGGGGTTGCCGGATCTGTGATCGTGGCGGACGGGCAGCTGCCACAGTCGCCGGCCGGATCCGCCGGATCCGCCGGGCCGGCCGGATCCGACGCGGGCGGTGCGTCGAGCCGGTCGAACTCGGTCCACAGCGAGTCGGAACGAACCGGCGTCGAGCAGATCACGCCGGAATCGTCGACAACCGGCGCCGCGAGACTCGCAGAACTCACTCCGCCGGCGAGCAGCGACGTGCACAGCACGGCGCCGGCGATGATCGCGGCTCCGGGCAGCGACCATCGCCTGCTTTTCGTCGACCCGGGTGGCGAGACGGATTGGGACACGGGCATGGCGAACCCCCTGTGGCTCATGACCGCAGAGCGAGGACCACCCGCGCTCCTGTCAGTCGTGGGGATGTTCGGCGCGCCGGCATGCGGGCGATTGCCGGTCGACGTGGCGTCACCCGGTCGACACGTCCTCCCGCGCCTCGCAGCGCATGGAGTTCACCCATTCAGCCCGGAGTTGAGACCGAGCAGTCGGCCAGGATGCGGCGGATTGCGGTCCTCCCGCGATCGAGTTGTTCCGGGTCCCGCAGCAACAGGTACATGTAGTTGGCGTAGTCCAACATGGCGTCGATCTCGAACGCCATTTGTGCGGCGTCGGCCCCTGCCGTGATCTCGCCGAGGTCCTGGGCCTGTTCGATCCATTCCTGGATCAATGCACGCCACCCGCTGAAATCCTCCGTGATCTCGTCGCGGATCGGGCCGGGCCGGGCATCCATTTCGGCCAGCAAATTCGCGAAGATGCAACCCCCGGGGAATACACCCCGTTCGACGTAGGAGAAGAACGCCTGGGTCATCGCGTCCAGGCGCCCCAGACCAGGCGGTGCCGCGAGTGCCGGGACGATGACCTCGCGGTCGATCACCACCCGCGCCGCGGCCAGGGTCTCATGCTGGAGCCGCTCACGGGAGCGGAAATGCGCGAAGATGCCGCTCTTGCTGACGCCGAGTTCGGTGGCCAACCGGCCGATGGTCAACCCGTTGAGACCCTCGATCGAGGCGAGCCGCATCGCCGCATCGAGGATTGCCTGGTGGGTGCGCTCGCCGTCGGACCTGCGTCGAGACGGGCGTTCGGGGGTGGCCACTCCTGCATTGTCCCGACCTGGACGATATGGCACGACCGGACTATCTTACTGTGCACCAGCGTGCTATCTAGTGTAGAAGGTGATCGTCATCACCGACACCGATCGGACACTTCCGACAGCCCGTGAGGCTTTCCAGATACCGCTCGGGGTCGCCGAGGTCTACGAGGAGCGATTCGTCCCCGCCCTGTTCGCCGATTGGGCGCCGGCCGTTGCCGATGCTGCCGGCCTCGTGCCGGGGCAGCAAGTTCTCGACGTGGCTTGCGGTACCGGCATTCTCGCCCGCACCGCCGCCGACCGGGTCGGCGCGGAGGGAGGCGTCACCGGCCTGGACCTGAACCGGGCCATGCTGACGGTCGCCGAAAGGGTCCGCCCCGACCTGGACTGGCGGCAGGGCGATGCGCAGGCGTTGCCGTTCGCGGACGGCTCCTTCGACCGGGTGGTGTGCCAGATGGCGCTGATGTTCTTCCCGGACCGGTCGGCGGCGGTGCGCGAGATGGCGCGGGTCGTGCGACCCGGCGGGATGGTCACGCTGATGGCCCCGGCCACCCTGGACGCCCAACCGGCGTGGGGCCCCTTCGTCCAGGTGGTCGTTCGGCACGCCGGACCCGAAGCCGCGGACCTGATGAACACCTATTGGTCCGCCGGGGATCTCGACGGCCTGACCGGCCTGCTGACCGATGCGGGCCTGGACATCGTCACCAGCGTGACTCGCGAGGGCACTGCGAGGTTCGGCTCCATCGACCAGATGATCACCACGGAGGTGGAGAGCACCCCGCTGGTGCAGCGATTGACCCCACAGGCGTATCAGCAGATCCGCGCCGACGCGCGAGAAGCGTTACGGCCGTTCGGGACTTCCCACGGCCAAGCCCGGCCGCCGTTGGTCGGGCACATCGTCGCGGGACGCCGGACCGCGTGATCAGGGCCACCGACCCCGGGCGCGCTCGGCCACGTGCAAGCGGGCCGGCCAAGGGGACCCGATGGCGGCCGTGCCGACGACCGTTGCGACCGGCTGCGCTCGTCGCGCCGGTCCTTTGCTTGGTGCTACGCGTCCACGGAGCTACGCGAGTACCGCGGCGGGTGCGGGGAAAGGCTGCGCGTTCACCACGTCGAGCTGACCCAGGGTGTACCGGCGGAGCGCGGCCAGTTGTCGCCGGTCGAGCCGGTCGCACACCCAGTCCCAGTGCAGCGCACACCACTGTCCGGGGCGGAGCTGTCCGCTGAGCCCGAGCCCGCCCAGGCGCAGCATCGCCAATTCCTCCCGTGGGGCGGCCAACTCGAGACGGCGGCCGTTCCACGCGAGCGGTCGGGACATCACCCGGGCGTTACCGTCACCAGTGATCGCCATGACCCGACCCCAGCGGATCCTGCAGCGGTCCAACACCCGCAGCGGTTCGTCGACCCTGCCCCCGCGCAGCAGACCGAGCCACGGGTAGACCCCGAACACGTGAAAGCTGTGGTGCGGCAGGGCTCCCGCGGGCACGGCGTCGACGAGCCGGTCGAACGCCCGGCGACCGACCCGATCGCGGAACCGGTGGTTCAGCGATAGGCCCATCGCCGTCGGCCCGACCCGATCGAGCAACTCGTTCCCCACCCAGTAGGCCTCGACCACCCTGGGGTCGAGCGGATCGGGAATCCCGGAGGCGCCGGCGATGAGTTCGAGGTAGGGCCAGGCGCCGTCGAAACCCCTGACCAGGCGACGCAGGTCGCCGTCATCGGCGTGTGCCGCGACCTGCTCCAGCAGCTGGGCGTGCGCGTCGGGACCGCAGTAGCCGAGCTCGTTCGGCGGATAGGCGTACCGCCCGAACAGCACGGCACCGCCAGGCGTTCCAGCTGAATTGCCGGTCACAGAAACCACCCGGCTACGCCGCTGCGGGCAGTTCCTGCGGTGCCCGCCGCCACGCCAGAGCGCACACCAGGGTGCCGCCGGCGGCGAGCATCAGCAGCCAACCCAGTTGCGGTGCCAGCGGCGTGCGGTTGACGACCGCATTGAGTCCTGCGGTGATCAGCGCCGCCAGCACCAGCACGGCGGTGACGTCGACGGCCTGGGCCCTGGCCAGCGCGGCGAACCAGGTGGCGACATAGCCGGCGAGGATGACGCCGGTCAGCAGCACCCAACCCCACTGCGCGGCGTCCATCGTCAGCAGTGCCGCTCCTGATCCGGTGACCAGCACCCAGCCGATCAGCGCGACCGAGCCGAATCCCATCCTGGCCAGCCCGACTGTCCAGGAGGACAGCGATCCGAGAAGCCGCTTGGCGACGACCACTTCGATCGCCCACAGCAGGGTCGCGGCCAGGATCAGCAACTCACCGGACGCGATGGATGCGGTGAAACCGCCGGACAGCCCGGCCTGCCCGACGAGCAGCAGCCCGATGGCGATCCAGTGCCAGACCTGCAGCCGCTCCTTGAGCACGACGACGGCCAGCAGCGCCACCCACACCACCAGGGTCTTGTTGAGGAACGCCGCCTGGGTGGACGAGGCCCGCGCCAGGCCCTCGAAGAACAGCACGAAGGGCACACTGCCGCCGATCAACCCGACCGCGATCAGACCCCACCACTGGGCGCGGCCGTGTGGGCGGCTCACCGTCACACCCCGCGCCCGGCCGGCGGCGACGACGCCGAACAACACCAGCGCGGCGACAACGTTTTTCGCGGTGGTGTAGACGGTGGCGTTGCCGACGGCCTTGACGCCGTAGCCGTTCAGGAAGATGGCGAAGCCGCTGATCACTGCGGTCAGCAGGGCCAGCATCAGCCCCGTGCGTCTGGTCCTGGTCAGCACAGTCTTGGTCATTACGGCCTCTCCGAGATCGTCGGTGACGTGGTGCGCAGTGCGGCGGCCTCGCTGGCCTCCTCGGCGGTCAGCCGGGCGAGGGCGAAACCGGAGTGGATGACAACCCAGTCCCCGGGAGCCACCGGGTCCGTCAGCGTGAGCAGGCTGACGGTCCGGGTACGCCCGCCACCGGACACCAGTGCGTTCCCGGTGCGCACATGGATCACCTCAGCCAGCTCGCCCAGGCACATCAGCGGTCAACCTCCTGGACAACCCGCGCCGAGCCATTGGCCAAAACGCCGTAGGCGCGACTCGGCAGCGCACCGGCTTCCGCCAGAATTCCGATGACGGCCTCGGCCGCCGGCTCCACCGCGGCGCTCACCGGTGCCGAGAGTGGCTCGCCGTGTTCCAGGCCGCCGGCCTCGATTCCGACGAGTACCAGCCGCCGGGGCAGTCGGTGCAGCGCACGGGCCAACTCGACCGCCGCCGCGAGGCCGAACGCATGGGTCCCGCCGCGTCCGGTGCGGGTCCAGGCGTCGTCGGTCAACGGGGCGCCGCCGATCCCGGATTCCAGGATCACCAGCGTGCCGGGAACCCCGTTGGAGGACACGGCGTCAACCACCACGGCCAGGTCGCGGTCGCCCCACAGCTCGATCAGCGAGGTCGGGTCCTCCCGTTCGACCACCTGAATTCCGGGCAGCCGCACCGCCGCGACGCGCCGGGCGACGGTGTGGCCCACCGCGTCATCCCCGCGATCCGGATTGCCGAGACCGACGACCAGAGCCGGGTCCGCGCCGACCCGTAGTGGGGTCATGACCGCTTCACCGTCAGGTCCAGGAAGTGCGTCGCACACGAGATGCAGGGGTCGTAGTTGCGGATGGCGTGCTCGCAGCGGTGCGACAACGCGTGGTTGTCCAGATCGGACCAGTTCTGCACCATCGTGCGCAGATCCGCCTCGATGCTCGGCTGGTTCTGCGAGGTCGGTGGGACGATCTGGGCGTCGGTGATGATCCCCTCCTCGTCGAGCACGTACCGGTGGAACAACACGCCGCGCGGTGCCTCGCTCGCGCCGAAACGCTCCCCGGCCCGAGGCGGCTCCGGGACGGCCGGGGCCACGCCGTTCTGCCAGCCGTCGATGATCCGGATCGCCTCGTCGTAGGCG
>JBBQGJ010000066.1:0-23006 GCA_038322925.1 Mycobacteriales bacterium | reverse complement strand
ACCTGGGGGTTCGCCCCCGGCCGTTTCTGTCGCCCGGCCGTTTCTGTTGCCCGGCCGTTTCTGTTGCCCGGCCGTTTCTGTTGCCCGGCCGTTTCTGTTGCCCGGCCGTTTCGCGCTTGGCCGTTTCGCGCTTGGCCGTTGTTGTTGCCGGCAACTCTGATGCCCGGCCGGGGCGGGGTGGCAGTCAGGGCTCGGATGACCACCGGCAGGGGTGAACTCGGTTGTGATGGACTGTGCACCGTGGTCGCGGGTAGGTGCCCCGACCCTTCGTCCGGATCGCCGACGGGAGACCGATGTCTACTGGCTCCGCTTCCTCCGCCGCCGACCTCGCGCCCGGCGGCGCCGGCCAGGGTGCTGCCGCCGAGGTCAAGATCAATGCTGACGAAGCCGCGAACCCGTTGCTGGAACGCTCGACACGACCCTTCGAACTGCCGCCCTTCGAGCTGATCTCGGCGGACCACGTGAGGCAGGCGTTCGACGCGGGTATGACCCAGCATCGCGCCGAGATCGCCGCCGTCACCGGCAATCCGGAGCCAGCGACGTTCCAGAACACGGTCGTCGCGCTCGAGCGTTCCGGTAGCGTCCTGCGCCGGGCCTCGACGTATTTCTTCAACCTGACGTCGAGCATGTCAACACCGGAATTTCGGGCGCTCGAGGCCGATTATTCGCCGCGGCTGGCCGCGCACGACGATGCCATCCAACTCGACCCCGCACTGTTCGCCCGGCTGGACGCCGTGCACCGCCTTCGTCAGGACGACCCGTCCCTCGATGCCGAGGCCATCGCCCTGATCGAGCGCTACCACCTGGACTTCGTACTGGCCGGCGCCCGGCTCGACGGCGAAGGTCGGGCCCGGCTGACCGCACTGAATCAGCGATTGTCGGTGCTGTCCACGGAATTCCAGCAGAATCTGCTGCGGGCGAGCGAGGCAGCCGCGATCGTCGTCGACAGCGCGGACGATCTGGACGGGCTCAGCGCCGAGGCGATCGCCACCGCTGCCGAGGCAGGCAGGGCCCGCGGGCACGAAGGGTCGTATCTCGTACCGCTGGTGCTGCCGACCCGCCAACCGCTGCTGGCCGACTTGCGCAACCGCGACGTGCGCCGCCGGCTGTTCGAGGCGTCGATCGAGCGGGCGTCGGTGGGTGCGGACGACAACGGGCCCGTGCTGCTCGAGATCGTCCGGTTGCGTGCCGAGCGCGCTGAGCTGCTCGGATTCGCCACGCACGCCGAGGCCACGCTCGCCGACCAAACCGCGGGGACCAGCGCCGCGGTCGACGATCTGCTGTCGAGTCTGGTCGCGCCGGCGGTGGCGAACGCGCAGGCCGAAGCGGAGCTGCTGCGCGAGTACGCGGAGCGGGACGGGGTGGAGCTCGCGGCCTGGGACTGGGCGTACTACGCCCGGCAGGTGCAGGCCGAGCGTTACGCCATCGACACTGCCGCTCTCCGGCCATATTTCGAACTCGACCGGGTGTTGCAGGACGGCGTCTTCCACGCCGCCGCGCAGGTGTACGGCATCGTGATGGTGCCTCGTCCCAACCTGATCGGCTACCACAGCGATGTGCGGATCTGGGAGGTGCGCGACTCCGACGGGTCGCAGATCGGGCTGTTCCTCGGCGACTTCTACGCGCGGGAGGGCAAGCGCGGCGGCGCCTGGATGAACAACTTCGTCACCCAGTCCTCGTTGTTGGGCAGATTGCCGGTGGTGGCCAACGTGCTGAACATCCCGCATCCCCCAGAGGGTGAGCACGCATTGCTGACCCTGGACGAGGTGCGGACGCTGTTCCACGAGTTCGGGCACGCCCTGCACGGGTTGTTCTCCCGGGTGACCTACCCGCGGCTGGCCGGGACGGCGGTGCCCCGGGATGTCGTCGAATTCCCGAGCCAGGTCAACGAGATGTGGATCCTGTGGCCGGAGGTACTGAAGCACTATGCGCGGCACGTCCAGACCGGTGAACCGTTGCCGGCGGCGGTGGTCGGCGCACTGCTCGCCGCGGACCGGTGGGGTGAGGGTTTCCGCACCACCGAATACCTGGCCGCAACCGTGCTGGACCAGGCCTGGCACCGGATCGCGGCGGAGTCGGAGATCGTCGATGTGGACGCGTTCGAGCGAGAGGCGTTGATGCGTCACGGGGTTGCGCTGGACCTGATCCCGCCGCGCTATCGCAGCCGCTACTTCCAGCACATCTTCGGCGGCGGGTACTCGGCGGGCTATTACTCCTATATCTGGGCCGAGGTGCTCGACGCGGACACCGTCGACTGGTTCAAGCAGAACGGCGGGATGCGGCGCGAGAACGGAGACCTGTTCCGCAGCAGGCTGTTGTCGGTCGGCGGCTCGATCGACGCGATGGACGCGTTCCGGTCGGTGCGCGGCAGGGATCCGGGCATCGAACCGCTGCTCCGGCGGCGCGGGCTGGTGGCCGCTCCGGGCTGACCGGTGTCCACATGGTGCGTTCGAGTGACCACTTTCGGCCCTCCCACGTCGAGATCGAGGGCACATACTGGTCACTCGATTCGGCGCACTCGGGCGTCAGGACCGGTGTCGCGTGCCCAGCACGCAGAATTCGTTGCCCTCAGGGTCCGCCAGCACAACCCAGGGCTGCTCGCCCTGACCGATATCGACCCGCCGCGCGCCCAGCGCCAGCAGCCTGTCGACCTCGGCGGCCTGATCGTCGGGGCGGAAGTCCAGGTGCAGCCGGTTCTTGATCGTCTTCTGCTCGGGTACCGGGCCGAAGATCAACCCGGGGATTTCGTCGGCGGACGGGCGGATCTCGAACTCGTCCGCGGTGTCGATGGTCACCACCCAGCCGAGGGCGCTCGCCCACCACCGGCCGAGTGCCACCGGGTCGGCCGCGTCGATGACGACCTGCTCCCATTCCAGGCTCATGCCGGCGAAGACTACGACACCCGCAGGTGTCCGGCTCGCCGGGAGCCCTGGGCTACCCTGCACCGGTGGCGTCGCTGATCGAGTACCGGCACCTGGCTACCGGGAAGGTACGGGAGCTCTACGAGGTGAACGACGAACTGCTGCTGATGGTTGCGTCCGACCGGATCAGCGCGTACGACCACGTGCTGCCCACCCCGATCCCCGACAAGGGCCGGGTTCTCACCGCGATGAGCGTTTTCTGGTTCGAGCTGCTCGCCGACCTGGTGCCCTCGCACGTGGTCGCGGTGGACGACCCGGCGATCCCGGCGGAGGTCCGTGGCCGGGCGCTGCTGGTGCGGCGGCTGGAGATGCTGCCGATCGAATGTGTCGCGCGTGGTTACCTGACCGGGTCGGGCCTGGTCGATTACCGGAAGACCGGGAGCGTCTGCGGGATCGCTTTGCCTGCTGGGCTTGTCGAGGCCTCAGCCCTGCCACAGCCGATTTTCACGCCGGCCACCAAGGCCGAGATCGGCGCCCACGACGAGAACATCACCTTCGAGGACGTGGTCGCCGGGATCGGCGCGGGCCGCGCCGAACAGTTGCGCTCGCTCACCCTGGCCCTGTACGCGCGGGCCGGCGAGCATGCGCTGTCCAAGGGGGTCATCCTGGCGGACACCAAGGTCGAGTTCGGGCTGTCCGGTGACGCGCTCGTGCTCGGTGACGAGGTGCTGACGCCCGACTCGTCCAGGTTCTGGCCGTCGGACGGATACCGGCCGGGCCGGGTGCAGCCCTCGTTCGACAAGCAGTACGTGCGTGATTGGCTGACCTCGCCGGCCTCGGGGTGGGATCGGGCGTCGGAGTCCGCGCCGCCACCGCTGCCGGACGAGGTCGTGCTGGCCACCCGATCGCGGTATGTCGAAGCCTACGAACGCATCTCGGGCCGGTCGTTCGCCGACTGGATCGGCTGAGCGCATCGCTATCCGGCACCCGCCGACCCCCGCCGGCCCGCGCCAGGGTTGATCAACGCCTGTGGCCCTCTCGTGTCGCGGTACGACGCGGAAGGGCCTGAACCGTTGATCTACCGGTGCGGAGTCGCGTCACCATCGTGTCGCGCGACGCGAAACGGCCGCAAACGGTGATCTGCCGGGTGCCGGGTCGCATCAATGCCCGGATCCGGCGATCTGCAGGCCGATCACCCCGGCGATGATCAGCGCGATCGAGCCGATCGTGATCACGTTGACGGGGTCCTTGAAGGCGATCATCCCGATCGCCGCCGTCAGCACCGCGCCGATCCCCACCCAGACGGCGTACGCCGGTCCCACCGGAAGGGTCTTCAGCGCGAACATCAGCCCGGCCATCGATGCGATGATCAGCACGAAAAACGCCACGGTCGGCCACAGCCGGGTGAATCCGTCCGATGCCTTGAGGGACAGCGCCCAACCCGCCTCCATGATTCCGGAGAACACCAGGACAACCCACGCCATGATCGACACCCTTCCTCGGTGGCCAGGACCAGGATGCCCATCCTGGCAGTGTGCCGACGACGATGCTCGCGAAGCTCCGGCGCCTCAATGCTTCTCGGACTCCACCTCCGGGGAGAAGTCGGCGCTGGTGTCGGACAGCGCGCCGGGACCGGGCCCGTCGCCGGATCCGGTTGCGGCGGTCCAGGTCCAGTCCCGCACCGATGGGAAGTCGTCGCCGTACAGGCGGGTGTACCGCTTCGCCTCGGCCCGCGTGTCGACCATCTCCTGCCGCAGCAGCGCCGCCGACGAACGCAGCGACGGCACGTTGTCGATGACGTCGATCACCAAGTGGAAGCGATCCATGTCGTTCATCATCACCATGTCGAACGCGGTCGAGGTGGTGCCCTCCTCCTTGTATCCGCGCACATGCAGGTTGTCGTGGTTGGTCCGGCGGTAGGTCAGCCGGTGGATCAACCACGGATACCCGTGGTAGGCAAAGACGATCGGCTTGTCGCTGGTGAACAGCGTGTCGAAGTCCCGGTGCGACAGGCCGTGCGGGTGCTCGCCGGCGTCCTGCAGTCGCATCAGGTCCACCACGTTGATGAACCGGATCTTCAACTGCGGCAACTTCTCCCGAAGGATGGCGACGGCTGCCAGCGCCTCCAGGGTGGGCACGTCGCCGGCGCAGCCGATCACCACGTCAGGGTCGCCGTCGTGGTCCGTGGACGCCCAGTCCCAGATCCCGACCCCGCGGGCGCAGTGCAGGCCCGCCTCGTCGGGGGTGAGCCAGTCGAAACACGGCTGCTTGCCGGCCACGATCACGTTGACGTAGTTCTTCGATGCCAGGCAGTGCTCGATGGTGGACAGCAGGGTGTTGGTGTCCGGGGGAAGGTAGACCCTGACCACCTCGGCCTTCTTGTTGATCACGTGGTCGATGAAACCGGGGTCCTGGTGGGAGAAACCGTTGTGATCCTGCCGCCAGACGTGCGAGGTCAGCAGGTAGTTCAAGGACGCAATCGGCCGGCGCCAACCGATCTCGCGAGTCACCTTGAGCCACTTGGCATGCTGGTTGAACATCGAGTCGATCAGGTGGATGAACGCCTCGTAGCAGGAGAACAGACCGTGCCGCCCGGTCAGCAGGTAGCCCTCCAGGAAACCCTGGCAGGTGTGCTCGGAGAGGATCTCCACCACCCGGCCCGATCGGGCCAGATGCTCGTCCACCGGCAGGATCTCGCCCTGCCACACCTTGTCCGTCACCGCGTAGACGGCGTCCAGCCGGTTCGACGCGGTCTCGTCCGGACCGACGATGCGGAAGTTGTCGAGGTTGTCGGTCATCACGTCCAGCAGGTACTGGCCCATCACCCGGGTCGGCTCGTGCACCGAGGCGCCCGGCGCGGAGACCTCTACCGCCCGCTCGCGATAGTCCCGCAGCACCAACGGTTTGAGTAGCAGCCCGCCGTTGGCGTGCGGGTTGGCGCTCATCCGGCAATCACCCACCGGAGCCAGCGCCGCGATCCGCGCGATCACCCGACCTCCGTCGTCGAACAACTCGGCGGGCCGGTAGGACTCCATCCACTCCTGCAGCATCCGGCGGTGCTCGGCGTTCTCTCTGGTCGCGGTCAGCGGTACCTGGTGCGAGCGCCAGGTTCCCTCGTACTGCAGGCCGTCGATGACCTTGGGGCCGGTCCAGCCCTTCGGCGTGACCATCAGGATCATCGGCCACGGCTTGCGCTCCAGGTCGCCGTCCTCACGCGCCGCACGCTGGATCTCCCTGATCCGGGCGAGCACGGCGTCCATGGTCGAGGCCATCGTCTCGTGCAGGATCTGCGGATCGTCACCCTCGACGGTGAACACCTCGTGGCCGAAGCCGGTCAGCAGCGCCTCGAGCTCTTCCCGGTGGATGCGGGCCGGGATGGTCGGGTTGGCGATCTTGTAGCCGTTCAGGTGCAGGATCGGCAGCACCGCGCCGTCGTTGACCGGGTCGAGGAACTTGGTGCCGTGCCAGGACGCGGCCAGCGGTCCGGTCTCGAACTCGCCGTCGCCCACCACCGCGGCAACCAGCAGGTCGGGGTTGTCGAACGCGGCGCCGTAGGCATGGGAGAGCACGTAGCCCAGTTCACCGCCTTCGTGGATGGAGCCAGGCGTCTCGGGGGCGACGTGGCTGGGAATGCCGCCGGGGAAGGAGAACTGCCGAAAGAGCCGCCGAATCCCGTCGGCGTCTCTGGTCACCCTGGGATAGACCTCGCTGTAGGTGACGTCCAGTTACGCGCTGGCCACGGCCGCCGGGCCGCCGTGGCCAGGACCGGCCAGGAAGATCGCGTTGACGTCGTTGTTCCGGATGATCCGGTTGAGATGCGCGTAGACGAAGTTGAGGCCCGGTGTGGTGCCCCAATGCCCCAGCAGTCGCGGCTTCACGTCGTCGGGAACCAGATCACGCTGCAAAAGTGCGTTGTCCAGCAGGTAGATCTGCCCAACGGCCAGGTAGTTCGCGGCGCGCCACCAGGCGTCGATGTCGTCGAGTTCGGTCGGGCTCAGAACAGGTGAATCGGCCACCGTGTGCCTCTCAGGGTCGTGCCTCTCAGGGTCGCGTACGTACCGGCGATCGGACCGTCGGCTCCCCAGCCTGTCGACCATCCGGCCGCTCGGCCACCCGAGGTGGCGAATTCGAGACCGACGGCGGGTGAACACCTGATGATGGTCCCGGTCATGCTGCCCTCGGCCGGCGGCGGCGGCGGTGCCAGCACCCGGATCACGATGCTCACGGTGCGGGAGCGTTGCTCATGCCACCCGAGCCGACCCGCTGCTGCAGCACGGGGTCGGCGCACACACCGTGAGCATCGTCCGGGGCGGACGAGCCGGGGGGACCGACAGTCCAGCCCCTCAGACCGCGAGCAACCCTCAGACCGCGACCAACCCTCGGCCCCGCCGTGGTGCGAGCAGGAACGCCACCAGGTACAACGCACCGACGATCAGCAGCAGGTTCCGATACCCGGTCAGCAGCGCCAGGTACTCCAGGCAGCCGCCGAGCATGGCGCCCAGCAGGTTCAGCCCGAACGCGGATTGTGAGTCGTCGGACGCGCCGAAGCGTTTGGAGAACGCCACGTTGGCCAGGTAGATCGGCACGAACGCCAGCAGGACGGCCGCGATCAGCCGCGGCAGGAACGGCAGCGTCAAGAGCCAATTCGGCTGCACGAGATAGCAGACCAGCAGGGACAGCGCGATCCCGACGAACACCAGCGGCAGGGGCGGGGTGCGGAACCGCCTGGTCGTTTCCACCGCGGCCAACACGATGATCAGCACACCACCGAAGACCAGCGCGTTCACCACCCAGGTGGTGCCGAACAGCAGCGCAAAGGTGGCGATGTTCTTCGTTTCCAGCAGCAGGAACGCCGCGCCCATGAAGAACAGGTCCGCGTACGGCCGCATCTTGCCGAACGGCCCGCCCAGCGCCCGGACGAACAGCAGCGAGATCAGCAGGATCCCGCCGAGTGCCCACAGGTACATCGAGGGGATGGGGCCGCCCTGGTAGTACAGGAAGGGCCGGTCGTCGGTGGCGGGCCCGATGACGGTGCCGCTGGGCACGTAGGCCGTCCCGCACGATTGATTCGACTCGTCCAGCGCGGCCGTCACCACGGCCTCACCGCCGCCCACCTTGTCCACGCACGGGGCGTGCCCGAACGCGGCCGACGCGGTACCGGCGAGCCGGTCGATCAGCCAGTCCTCGCGGTAGTAGTTGTACATCGAGAAGGATCCGCCGGGGGTGAGGTGATCGCGCGCGGACTCCAGCGCCTCCTCGGTGAACAGGAAGCTCTCCAGCCGGATCTGCGAGGCACCGGTGACCAGGGCCAGCGAATCGGGCAGCGCGAACAGGATCAGGTCGTACGTGTTGTCGGTCGTCTGCAGGAAGGCCCGCCCGTCGTTGACGTAACGGGTCACCCGCGGGTCGTCGTACGGGTGGTTGGGATTCTTCTCCTGCCCGATCTCCATCAGCCGCGGGTCGATGTCCACGGCGTCGATGTGCTTGGCGCCCTTGGACAGTGCGATGGCCACATCGGATCCCGATCCGGCCCCGACGATCAGCACGTTGTCCAGCGAGTTGCCGGCGGCCCGCTGGTAGGGCAGCCCGTATTGCGGTTCTTCCTGCAGTCGCTGGGCCGCTGCCCGCATGATCTGGTGTGGCACGCCGTTCACGGAGATGTCGGTGAGCGAGGTGCCGCCGAGGATCCGGTCCTCGGTGAACACCTTGTAGTACGGCGACCAGGAGATGCCGGCTCCGAGTGACTCCACGATCAGCGCCGCGATCATCGCCAGGCCCGCGACCGCGCCCAGAAACCGCGGCCAGCCGTTGATCAGAATCACGAAACAGATGGTGACGACGATGCCCCAGACCACCGAGGGGGCGCGGACGAACGACAGCAGGGTGAACGACCCGATCCCGATCAGCGACCCGACCAGGTCCCAGCGATACGCGGTCAGTGGGCGGAGGTGGCCGAAGCAACGGCCGACCACCTCGGCCGGTCCGGCCAGCACGGCCGCAACCAGGAGGAAGATGATCGGCAGCACCAGCCAGGCCGGCGGACCCTGGGTGCTCAACGAGGTGAAGTAGATGACCTCTTCACCGGCCCGGTCGATGGTCACCGGTTCCAGGAACACGAAGATCACCAGCAGTGCCAGGATCACCGGCGTGAACGGCAGCACCGACCAGCGTTTGCGGGAGATCAGGAAGCCGAGCCCGATGCCGAGGAACGATCCGAGCAGGACGAAGTTCGAGAAGTAGCTCAGGTGAACCACGTTCGCGCCCAGCCAGCGGATCAGCGCCAGTTCGAGGAACAGCATCAGGGCGCTGCCGAGCACGAGTCGGAGAACCAGGGCGCCGGCGGGTTTGTCCGTCTCCAGTTGGGTCGGCAGGCGCCAGGGGCGGCGGACGCGGGTGCCGAGGGTGGCGGCCGTCCCGATCGTCCGGCCGGTCCCGCCGGCCGTCTCCCCCGCGGGATCGCCCCCCGACGAGGGGGCCGGTCCGGTGGTGCCCGTGGCCTCGGCCATGTCTTACCTCCGCGGGGCCGGCGCGGGCCGGCCCGTCGATGCAGTGATCATCGGTGCAGTGATCATCGCTGAGTTGGTCGGTGGGCTCGTCGGGTCATCGCCCTGTCCTGACGTCCGCTCCCGCACTGGCGCGGGACGCGCACCATCGTGCCGTCGCAGGGCCGGGCGCGGCAATGCAGGGGCGCCGATCACAGCTCTTCGGTGTGCCCGTCGTCGAGATCGATCCAACGGGCATCGGGGGGACCGAGCCGGGCGAGTAACCCGTAGACCATCGCCGTGTTGGCCAGCACCTTCTCGTGGATCGGGAAGGCGACGGCGAGATTTACCGCGCGGAAGAACTCGACCGCCTCCTTGATCGCCATCCAGGGCGCCGCCACCGGCACCGCCAGGATCTCGACGTCCTGCTCCGGCACCGCCAACGAATCGCCCGGGTGCAGCAACCGTCCACCGATCAGGTAGCCGACGTTGGGGATGACCGGAATGTCGACGTGGATGATGGCGTGATCGCGCCCCACCACCCGGACCGAGGTCCCGACGTCGAGCTGATCGCCCGAGTGCACGGCGGCGGCCTCGACCCCGGCCTCGGCCAGCTGCCCCGCGGTGGCTTCGTCGGCGTACACGCTGGCGCCGGGGTTCGCGGCGAGCACCACCGACAACCGGTCGCGATCGAGATGGTCGGGGTGCTGATGGGTGAGAAGCACCGCGGTGAGGTCGGTCAATCCCTCGAACCCGGCGGAGAACGTGCCAGGGTCGATCAGGATGTTCGCCGATTCATCGACGACGCGCAGGCAGGAATGCCCGTACTTGGTGATCTTCATCGATGTTCTCTCCGTGGTCCGAGTCGGTGCGATCCGTCCGGCGGGTGAACAGAAGCCGGCAGGACCGGACGTGCGCGCGCCCGGCCACGGCAAGGCTACGTCCCACGACCCGTTGCGAACGCCCGGCGGTGGAACCGGCGATTCGTGGGTCTCCGCGGCAATGGCTTGGCCGTCGGGCGCCGCCTGCCCTCAACGGACCGCTCAATGGACCAGTAACCAGGCAGCGAAGAACCCCAGCGCGTTGGTCGCCCAATGCACGAGCATCGTTGTCTTGATGCCCTTGCCCAGCCGTGCCAGGGCGCACAGCAGGATCCCGGTCAGCGTCATCGCAGCGACCGCGATCGTGGTGGTCAGCCACTGATCGGGACCCAGCGCGCCGCCCACTGCGGCGTTGGCCCGGTTGATCCCGATCGACGGCAGGATGTGCCACAACCCGAACATCATCGAAGCCCCGACGACCGGCCACCACCGCCAGCGGATCGCCGGCGACGCGCCCATCAACGCCGGCAGCACCCCGCGGAACGCGACCTCCTCCAGCACGACCGTGCCAAGGGGTATCTGCACCAGCACCACCCAGAGCAGCCCCGCGACGCCGGCGTCACCGATCCGGGTGTCGACGAAGGCGTTGCGGGTGGCCGGCAGCAACATCCCCAGGGCGAAGATCAGCGCGGTGCCACCGGCGAGCTGCAGCCCGACACCGACGGGGCGGTGCCAGTGCCGAATGCCCAGCCCGACGGCGACCGGTCCGGAGCCGCCGAGGTAGGCGATGCCGAGCAGGACGAATGCCACGGTCAGGTTCCACGGCACGTAGGCCCAGGTGGGAAGAATCCGGTTCGACATCACGTTGCTCACAACGATGGTCGCGATGGCGGCCGACAGCGCCCACAAGCGCCGGCGACGAGCCGGGCGTGCGACCGCAGGTCGGACCTGCACCGCGAAACCCATACTTCTATCGTGGACCCAAAGCCTGGGGTGGGCCACCATAGGCGGACGGGCTGATCAGCCGGAATCCCCGCGAAGCCGCCGGAGCCGGTGCCGAACAGTCACGGTGGCCGAATGAGGGCCGACCGGGACCGGCGGGACTGGACGCATTCGCAGCTCCGCGGTCCGGTCTCCGGCGGGGTGGCCGGGGAGAATCGGGGTTGTCGGGTCAGGAAGTCAGGCTCAGGAAGTCACCAGTGGAGTCGAGCGCGAAGTCAGGGAGGAGGGATCGTGGCCAGACGAGCCGAACGCGATCCGTACGCCGACTTCCTGCGGTCGTTCTCGCTGCGGTCGTCATCCTCTGGCACTGGTGCTTCACCATCCTGGTCTGGAACGACGACGGCCCCTACGCGACCAATCCGCTCGGCTTCACCTCGGGGCTGTGGATCGCGACCTGGCTCCTTCAGGTCATGCCCTTGTTCTTCTACATCGGGGCGTACGTCCACCTGAAGTCCTGGGAACGCGCCGCGGCACGCGGCGAGCGGCTCTGGCATTTCGCGCTGCGTCAGGCGAAGTCGCTGGCCATCCCGTCGGCGGCCCTGCTGGTCACCTGGGTGATCCTGGGGATCATCGTCGGGATCGTGTTCGACCTGGACTGGATGGGCCGGGCCGTGCTGATGGTGCTGTCCCCGCTGTGGTTCGTGGTGGCCTACCTGGTTTTCGTGTGCCTGATGCCGATCAGCGTGTGGCTGCACCGGCGGTACGACGCGCTGGTGTTGGTTTTCCTGGGCGGACTGGCGGTCATCGTCGACGTGCTGCGCTTCCGCTACCAGGTGCCGGGCATCGAGTGGGTCAACATGGTGTTCGTCTGGGGCTTCGCGTTCCAGCTCGGGTACTTCCACGGGCGCATCTCAGGGGTCGACTCCGCGCCGCGCTACTCCGACGGGCGGATCGACTGGGAGTATCAATCCCCGCGCTCCGCTCAACAGGCCAGGGTGATGGCCGCCGCCGGGTTGTTCGCGTTGATCGGCCTGGTCTTTTCCGGGCTGTACCCCGGGTCGATGGTGGGGGTACCCGGCGAGGGCTCTAACATGGCGCCACCCACGGTGTGCATCATCGCGCTGACGATTTTCCAAGTCGGCGTCGCCGAACTGATCCGGCCCTCGGTGCTCCGCGGGCTGACGAGCGGCGGGCTGTTCTCCCGGGCGACTGCTGTCTTCACCCGGTTTGCGTTGCCGCTGTTCCTGTTCCACACCACCGGCATGGCGCTGTCCCGCGGGTTGGAATGGACGATCTTCGGCACCCAGGTGGAGGCGGTTGCGCCGACGGTGACCTGGTGGCTACTGCGGCCGGTCGCGATCATCGGGCCGCTGCTGGCCACGTTGCCGGTGATCTATCTGTTCGGCCGCCGGTGGCAGACGCAGACCGTCACGCCGCCGCCGCGGATACTCCCGATCGTGGACGAGGACGTCGGCGACGGGGGAGACGGTCCGCTCTCGGAGCCGACCCGCCGAAATCGCCCGATGATCGCCCCGCTGCCGGTTGTCCGTCCGGTCCGGCTCCGGCGACGGGACGCCGAACCGACCGCCCCGCCGCCCCCCTGAGCGGATGGATCAGCGTTGCGGGGGCGCTGGCGTCCGTGGAGGAGGCGACCTTCTTTGCGCCGCCGCGGCCGAGCGCGCGAGCCGTTCGGAAAGCAGCGGCACGCATTCCCCGGTGAGACCGGCGAGGCCTGCCGGGCGTCCGGTCAGCACCAGCAGCAAGGACGCCATCGGACCGTGCACCGCGGGGCCGTCGCCGACCGACCACGCGACGTCGCTGGCCACCAGCCGCAGCCCGGCTAGGTTCTTGCGGGCCCGGAACGGGAACGAGGTTCCCCACACCCGCCCGGCCGCCGCGCATGCGGCAGCGGGCGGCATGTCGTGCCGGCGGCCGAGCGGGACAACGATGTCCTGGGTATGCACCAGCACGTCGAGCAGCGGGTCGAGGTACGTGGTTCCGGGCGGCCGCCGCCGGGATCCCGCGTACTGGCGATAGTCGGCGAGAATTTGCGCGGTCGGACGGATCCCGGCCCGTTTCCCCTCGTCGAGGATGCAGCGGTTGAAGTTGCCCTTCGCCCGCAGCATCGCCACTGACACCGTGCCCAGTCCGGATTGAGGCGAGGAGATCACGTGCGCGGCGACGTCACGTACCTTCCACCCCGCGCAGAGCGACGGGTGGTCCCACTCGTCCGGACCGAGGCCCTCCAGTACGTCGGCCAGCGCGGCCCGCTGCTCGTCCACGTGCTGCCACACCGCATCGCGATCCACGGCCGGCCCCTCTCGTCCCGCCACCCATGCCGTCATCTCCTGGCATGATTGTCAGAGAATCTGACCAATTAGGCAAATGTAGTCAGCGAATCTGACGATCGTCAAGGGGGTGCAGGTGTCCGACGAACCCGCCGAGCTCAATCTCGGCGTGCTGCTGTTCCTCCCCTACCGAGCGATGGAGGCGCGGGTGTTGGCGGCGTTGACGGCGTCCGGTCGAGACGACATCACCCTGGCGCAGGCGCGCATCTTCCAGCGGATCGGCTCGCGCGGAACCAGACTCACCGATCTCGCCCAGCAGGCTCAGGTGACCAAGCAGACCGCCGGCTTTCTGGTTGACCAGCTCGAGAGGGCCGGTTATGTGACCCGTCGGGCTGACCCAACGGACGCCCGGGCGCGGTTGGTGTGCATCACCGAGGAGGGCATGGCGGCGACCCGCGAGGCGGCCGCGGTGGTTCGTCAGGTGGAACGGGAATGGGCGAACCACCTGGGACCCGAGCGCCTGGCACAGCTGCGAGCTGCTCTGGTGTCGCTGCGGGAGATCACGGATCCGTTCCGAGACGATCCCGGCGAGGAGACCCACGACGGTGCTGCCCCGTTCTCACCCGAGTCGACAGGGCCGAGTTCGGCGACCAATCCGACCAGCGTCCGGCTGCGCCGTAGCTCGGCACCGTCAACGTCCCGCAGGATCCATTGACCGGGCGCCTGCGCCGCGAACAGCCGCTGGGTCCCCTCCCCGATCCAGATGCCGGGGCTTCCCGGCTGCCAACCAGGCATCGGAACGACCTCCTCGTGACGGGACGACCTCGTCCCGGATCTCGCACTACGCTCAATCACTGCTAGTAGCGAGTATACGGCCATTTGGGTGACCGTGGAGGTACTCGTTCGGTGCGAATGCTCTGATCGGACGGGAGTGGATCGTGTCTCGGCGTCACCGTACTCCGTGTCACCGAATCATGCCCTGATGACCGATTGACGACGCCTGCCAGTTGGGAGTATTCCGAGGCGCGATGCACGCAATCCGCGGCACCAGGGCGTTCGACGGCGCGTAATTCCTCGACGGCGGCGGCCGTGCTGGTGCGGGACGGACGGATCGTCGGCGTCGAATCCGGTTTCCCGGACCTTCGGCGCGGACTGGGAGATCGTCGACCATCCGGCAACCACTGTGCTGCCTGGCCTCGTCGACACCCATGTGCACCTGGTTGCCGACAGTCAGCAGAACGCCCTCGATCGGGTGGCCGGATTCACCGAGGAGGAGATCGACGGGTCTGTCACAGACGGCCTGCGCCGCTCGCTGGGCGCCAGTGTGACGACCGTCCGCGATCTGGGCGACCGATTGTTCAACGGGGTGGGTCGCCGCGATCGGCAGCGGCGGACGCCGGGCCTGCTCGAGCCGACGATCGTGGCGTCGGGCCCGCCGCTGACCAGTCCCGGCGGCCACTGCTACTGCATGGGCGGGGAGATCCCGGATCGGGCCACCCTCGAGGCGGCCGTCCGCGCGCGAGCCGAACGCGGCGTCGACGTCGTCGAGGGTGCCGGTGATGTCCGAACGACGTCGGCCGGCTTGCCGACGTCAGGTCCGTGATGCTGGCTGGGACGTTCGTCACCGCCGGGTGAGGCACTGCTCGATGAGACGGGGCCGCGGGGTGACGGATCGGTCCCGGCCCCGCGATAGGCTGGCGCTCGGTCGGGTGCGCCGGAGTCTCGGGGGTCCGGCTGTTTGGCACCCTGATCGTTCGAGAACCCGCTGGGAGCACCGCCGTGGCGCGCGTGGCCGTCGATGTCGTCATCAAACCCGAGATCCTGGACCCGCAGGGCAAGGCCATCCTGTCCGCGCTGGCGAGAACCGGACAGCCGGGGGTGAGTGCCGTGCGCCAAGGCAAACACTTCGATCTCGAGGTCGACGACTCGGTCAGCGACGCAGACCTCGAGGAGATCGCCGGGACGTTGCTGGCGAACCCGGTGATCGAAACCTGGACGGTCACCAGGATGACTCCGGAAACCGTCCGCTCAGTCGACACAGCCGGCACCTTCGACACAGCCGGCACAGTCCGGGATACCCGGTGACGCAGGCCGCCGTCGACGCGTCGGTGCCGACCACGGCTGCGCGGATCGGTGTCATCACCTTTCCCGGGACCCTGGACGACGTCGACGCCGCCCGCGCGGTCCGTTACGCGGGCGCCGAGTCGGTAGCGCTGTGGCACGCCGATGAGGACCTGGCCGGCGTCGACGCCGTCGTGGTCCCTGGCGGGTTCTCCTACGGCGACTACCTGCGCGCCGGCGCCATCGCCGCGCAGGCGCCGATCATGCGCGCGGTGATCGACGCCGCGCGACGAGGGTTGCCCGTCCTCGGCATCTGCAACGGGTTCCAGATCCTCTGTGAGGCCGGATTGCTGCCCGGGGCGCTGGTGCGCAACGCCGGCCTGCGGTTCATCTGCCGGGACCAGTGGCTGCGGGTGGAGAACACCGATTCGGTGTGGACTTCACGCTTCGAGCCGGGCGCGGAGATCCTGGTTCCGATGAAGAACGCCGAGGGCCGCTACGTCGCGGCGGAATCGGTGCTCGACGAACTCGAGGGTGCGGGCCGGGTGCTGTTCCGCTACGTCGGTGACGGGCCGGCGCAGGGCAACCCGAACGGAGCGCTACGGGACATCGCCGGGATCTGCTCGGCGGACGGCAGGGTGGCCGGCCTGATGCCGCACCCCGAACACGCGATCGACGCGCTGACCGGGCCGACCGACGACGGGCTCGGCCTGTTCGTGTCGGTGCAGGACTGGATCGGCACGGCGCTGACCGGGGCGGGGACCCATGGCTGACATCACCGAAGACACCGATCTTGTCGCCCACCCGACCGCCGCCGACCTGCTGGACATCACCGATCCGATCGGTGCCGTCGACCTGGTCGACCAGGGTCCGCAGCTGGACACCGTCGCCCGGGCCACGGCGACACCCGATGTGGGGCAACCGTTCCGCGAGCTCGGGCTGAAGGACGACGAGTACCTGCGGATCAAGGAGATTCTCGGCCGCCGCCCGACGGACGCCGAACTGGCGATGTACTCGGTGATGTGGTCGGAGCACTGCTCGTACAAGTCATCCAAGGTGCACCTGGCGTATTTTCCGGCCACCACCACCGAACAGATGCGCTCGAAGATGCTGGCCGGTATCGGCGAGAACGCCGGCGTGGTCGACATCGGCGACGGCTGGGCGGTCACCTTCAAGATCGAGTCGCACAACCATCCCTCGTACGTCGAGCCGTACCAGGGTGCCGCCACCGGGGTCGGCGGGATCGTCCGCGACATCCTGGCGATGGGCGCCCGGCCGGTCGCCGTGATGGACCAGTTGCGGTTCGGGCCGGCCGATGCCGCCGACTCGCAGCGGGTGGTGCCCGGCGTCGTCGCCGGGGTGTCCGGTTACGGAAACTCGCTGGGGCTGCCCAACATCGGCGGAGAGGTGATCTTCGACCCGTCGTACGCCGGGAACCCACTGGTGAACGCGGCCTGCATCGGCGTGCTGCGCAGCGCGGACCTGCACACCGCGCACGCCTCCGGTACCGGCAACAAGGTCATCCTCTACGGATCACGCACCGGCCTGGACGGTATCGGCGGGGTGTCGGTGCTGGCCTCCGAGACGTTCGCCGGTGACGGCGATTCCGCCGGGCAGGGTGGTCAGGGTGGGCAGGGTGGCGCCCGCAAGAAACTGCCGTCGGTCCAGGTGGGCGACCCGTTCGCGGAGAAGGTGCTCATCGAGTGCACGCTCGAGGTGTTTGCGGCCGGACTGGTGGTCGGCATCCAGGACCTTGGCGGCGCCGGATTGTCCTGCGCCACATCGGAACTCGCCTCCGCCGGCAGCGGCGGGATGCACGTTGTGCTGGACGCGGTGCCGCTGCGCGCGGACGGCATGACGCCCGCCGAGATCCTGTCCAGTGAATCGCAGGAGCGGATGTGTGCGGTGGTTACCCCGGACAAGGTCGAGGACTTCCTCGCCGTGTGTGCCAAGTGGGAGGTGCAGGCCGACGTCATCGGCGAGGTCACCGATACCGGTCGGCTCATCATCGACTTCCACAACGAGACCGTGGTCGACGTGCCGCCGCGAACCGTCGCGCACGAGGGTCCGGTGTACGAGCGGCCGATCGTCCGTCCGGACTGGCAGGACGCGTTGCAGGCCAACAGCTCTGCGTCGCTCGCCCGCCCGGCGCCGGAGCAGCTGGGTGAGTTGATCCTGCGGATGATCGCCTCGCCCAACCTGTGCTCCCGATCCTGGGTGACCGACCAGTACGACCGGTACGTCCGGGGCAACACGGTGCTCGCCCAGCCGGCCGACGCCGGTATCATCCGGGTCACCGAGAACGACAGCGACACCATGGTTCCGGAACGTGGCCTGGCCATGGCCACCGACTGCAACGGCCGGTACACCCTGCTCGATCCGTACGCCGGCGCGCAGTTGGCGCTGGCCGAGGCCTATCGCAATGTGGTCACCACCGGCGCCGCGCCGGCCGCGGTGACCAACTGCCTGAACTTCGGCTCGCCCGAGGACCCGGCGGTGATGTGGCAGTTCTCGCAGGCGGTCCGCGGGCTCGCCGACGGCTGCGTGCAGCTCGGGATCCCTGTCACCGGCGGCAATGTCAGCCTCTACAACCAGACGGCCGGGGCGAACATCCTGCCCACCCCGGTGGTCGGTGTGCTCGGCGTCATCGACGACGTCCGCCGCCGGACGATCACCGGCATCGGCCAGGACACCGGCGAGACCCTGCTGCTGCTCGGCGACACCCGTGACGAGTTCGACGGTTCGGAGTGGGCATCCGTGATGTACGAGCACACGGGTGGTTTCCCGCCGAGGGTCGACCTGGCCGCCGAGAAGCTGCTCGGTGACGTGCTGATCGCCGGTTCCCGGGACGGGATGATCTCCGCCGCACATGACCTCTCCGAGGGCGGGCTGGCGCAGGCGCTGGTCGAGATGTGCCTGTCCGGGCAGACCGGCGCGCGGATCCTGTTGCCGGAGAACGTCGATCCGTTCGTGATGCTGTTCGCCGAGTCGACGGCCAGGGCGGTGGTCGCGGTGCCGCGCACGGAGGAACTCAGGTTCACCGAGATGTGCACGGTCCGCCGCCAGCCCTGGCTGAAGATCGGCGTCGTAGACGCCGGTGATCACGGCACGCCGGACGAGCAGGCGCTGGACATCCAGGGCATCGCCCGGCTGTCCCTGGCCGAGCTGCGAACCGCTTGGGAGGGAACACTTCCCGCCTTGTTCGGGTGAATGGCCTGATGACCGTGGGCCGCCGAGGGGGCGACCGCAGCGCTTTCTCGGAGCCGGGATCAGTGGGGTCGGTGCTTCGTGACGCCGGGCGACCGGCCTGACGCGGGGCCGCTGGCCGGCACCGGCGTGCCCAACACGTCCTCGGCGCTGCCGTCCCCGTCGGCACCGTCCCGAGTCGGATCCTCGGCCGGCGCTGCTCCGCGGACCGTGGAGGTCTGGTTGGCCACCGCGGAGACGACCTCCGGCTGCTCCACGAACTCGCGCAGGAACCTCTCCGTCCCCGACATGTAGGCCACGGACAGCCGTCCCATCACATGCACGTCGCCGGGCCGTTCACCGGTGATCTGGATGGTGCGGTCCACCGCATGCTGAACCTGCTGCTCGACAACGGCCGGGTCAGGCGCCATGCCCGGGGTGCGACGAAGGGTGACGACTGCCGTCACCGAGACCCCGGAGGCCGCCGCCTCGTCCAGCTGGCGTAGCAATTCGGGGTCGATCCGTCCGAGCGCCATCGGGAACCTCCTCGCTCCGGCCCGGCCATGCTAACCCGCGGGGTTGCGGCACCCTGCGTGCATGGCGGTGGGAACGCCGGTGTGGGAACGCCGTAGTTCAGCCGGTGAGCGCGGTCAGCGCCAGACCGGCATGGACCGCGCCGCGGTTCGCCCGCTCGCGATCCATCGAGCCGCGCCGCGCCGAGGTGAAGATGGCCCGCTCCACCTGCGCAATCGACGCCTGCGGTCGCGCCTGCATCAGCAGTGCGGCCAGGCCGGCGACGTGCGGGGTGGCCATCGACGATCCGGAGAGCGTCCGCCAGCCACCGCCCCGCTTGGCGGAGATGACCTCCACGCCAGGGGCGACCAGATCGGGCGCCAGCGGCTGGGTCCGGCGCTTGAAGCGCTGGCTGGAGGAGAAATCGGCCACCGCGCCGGCCGCATCGCAGGCGCCCACCGACAGCGCGTTCGGATAGTTCCCTGGCGATCGACTGGTGCCTGGTCCCTCGTTGCCGACCGCCATCACCGGCAGCACGCCGCTGTCCCGCAGCACCTGCACGATGTCCAGGAAATCGGCGACCAGGCCGCGGATGCCGAGGGACATCGAGAGCACGCGAACGCCGAGCCCGACGGCCCAGTCCATTCCGCCCAGGATGCGGGCGATCGCGTCGCCGCCCTCGATGACCATGGCGGCGCACAACTCAGCGCCGGGAGCGACACCGACGTGGTGGCCGTCGACCACCCGACCGACGATGGTGGCCGCGGTGTGCGTGCCGTGCCCGTCACGCAGATCGGAATCGGAGGCCGTGGCCTCCGCGATGATCCTCCCGGTGAGGTCGAATTCGGCGAACTCGGTGACGGCGTCGGCGAGCGCCGGATGCCCGGCGTCCACCCCGGTATCGAGGTGCGCGATCTTGACGCCCGCACCGGTCAGCCCCTGCGCCCAGAGGTCGGGGACCGCCATCGCATCCAAGCCCCAGGTGTGCTCGGCGGGTAGCCCGCTGTCCGACGCAGCGACAGGGCGAATCAGGCTGAAAGGGTTGGCGGGCTAAACTTTTCGCACGGCGGGGTCAGCTCTCAGGGCGGCCAGCCCGGCCGGGTCGACGGTGCCGTAGACGACACCGAGATTCGGGTAGACCCTTGCTCTGGCCGGCTGCGCTCGTTGAACGCCGGCCCGCCTGGCGACGAGAAGCGAGGCGCCGCCCAGCGGCGAACCCGGTTCCGCCGAGAAATGCGGCTTCAATCCGTTCGCGTCGCTCTTCCGATCGGTGTGCAGCACGGCGATGACCGGTGCGAATCCGATCGCCGACATGGTTTGCGCGATGGTCGTCATGGTCGCCCCTCTGATCACGGGTCCTTCGGACGCCGTCGTCGCCGTTCGCCCGGGTCAACCCCACAAGACCAGCACGACAGCGAGCGCGGCGTACGCCGCCGCAGTCAGGAGCCGGCGACGACCCGCGGTGATGCGATCCGCGAACGCCAGCCCGCTCACTGCGGCCATCACCAACAGGCCGGCCGGCAGGTGATCCGCGGCCATCATGGCCAGCATCGGCAGCGCACAGAACCGGACGTCGCGGCCGGCGGTCAGCGCGCCGAACCGGGCGCAGTCCACGTCCGCCTCGGATCCCGAGGCCCGCAGTCGCATGCCGCGGTCGCAGCGTTTCACCTTCTCCGGCCGGGTGGGATCGAGCTGGGCCAGCGCGCACACGCCCAGCAGCACCGCTGTCCCCGTCGCTGCCGAACCCAGCCACGTCGTCCACGCCGCCGCGACCACGTCCAGGCACAGCGCGATCACCGTCCAGGTCAGCAGGAACGCGAGCAGAAAGAACGCCGCAGCGCGCCCGGCCCGCCACCACAGGCTGGTGAACGCCGTCGAGCGCACGCCGGACAGCGCAAACGGGGCCATCATGGCGATCGTCATCGCCGCCGGATGAGCGATCCCCGCCAGGGTGAACAGGCTGCTGTGTCCGCCACCGGCATGGTCCGGTCTCGCATGGTCCGACCCAGCACCGTCGGCCAGCGCCGGGTGGGTCAGCAGCAGGACAGCCCAGCCCACCGCGGACGCGACGATCGGCAGCGCCCCAGGGTGCATGGCCAGCGCGGTAGGTCGGCGCCGTAGCGGCGCGGTCGGGCCCCCCGCACGGACCCGGCCGAGAAGCGACACCAGTGACTCCCTCGTCCCTGCGTCCAACGCGCTGTCCTGGCCGGCGACCACGAACGTGCCGGACCTGGCTGCGATCCGGCCTCTACCGGGCCTGGCCCTGGTAGAGGTTGAACGTACCCACTCTGACCGGCGCGGGCGCGTCGGCGGCCAGGCCTTCCGGTTCGTCGTCCGGCGTGACGGGCAGCAGCGTCACCCGCACGGTGTCCGCCGTCCAGCGACCGCCGGCCCTGAGGTGGTTGACCACATCGGTGACGTCGAAGCTGTATCGCATGCCATGCGGTTCCTTGCGGGTGGCGGCGGCCGTCGCCGGATCGGTGTCCTCGATTCCGAAGAACGAGATCAGTCCGGCGAGGTGATCCTCGCGTTCCGCCCCGGCCGCATCGTCGGGGAGGTTGAGGTAGACCGCGAACACCACACCGGGATTGCGCGTGCCTTCGATGTCGGTGACGTTCAGATACATCCGCGGCACCGCAGCCGACCGCGCGGCCAGACCCTCGGGCACGGGCGTCACGGCGAGCGTGGTGCTGGCGCCGCGCCGGCCGACCTCGACCGGCCGGTCGTTGGTGCCGATCAACAGGGGTTGGCTCTGCTCGGGCACGCTGCGTACCTCTCTGGCCGCCACGCCGGCCCGCACCGGAAGCGACTCATAGGTGTAGTCGAGCTGGCTCACCGTGTCCAGCACGTCGCGCGGCTTCATCCGGACCGCCGTGCCGGTCGCGTCACGCAACGGAAACGCCTGATCCAGCCAGGCTTTTCCGGCCGGGTTGGCCCCACCGCCGATGTTCCAGACCTCCCACAGTCGATCGATGTTGGCGTGGTGCAGCCAGAAGATCGGATCGGACGCGGCGGTGTTGGGATCGGTCATCAAGCCCGCGTTACCGCCCACCTGGACGTGCACGGGCCCATGCGGCTGCGCCTCCAGCTGGCCGAAGGCCGGTCCCTGGTGCGCGAACCCGGTCCGCGGGCCGCCGAACCCGACGGACGCGCCCTGGGCCGCCGAGGTGAATTGATCGTCGGCGAGCGCCCGCTCGGTGCTGGTGACGACGTCCGGCAGGGCAACCCCGTCGTTCACCGACTTCCGCCGTTCGGGCACGAACAGCGGGTTCGGTGTGTGGTCGGGAAGGGTGCCGACGCGAAAGGCGGTCGGCAACGCGTTACCGGGCGACCCGCTGCTGTAGTCCCAGAAGGGCAGCGCCCAGGAGTCCTGATCCGCCGCGGGCAGCAGCGACCGCAGGATGTTCTCGAACTGGAACAGGTACATCCGGTGCCACGGCACGAAGAACCAGGTGGCGTGCTGGCACTGGTTCCAAGGCGCGCCGCTGGGTCTGCCGGTCAGATAGGTCCCGTGGATGGCGGACTGGTAAGCCCAGCTCCGTGGATCGGCGACGGGTAGTTGCTGCATGGCGCGCACGCCGAGCGCATAGGCCAGCGTGATCGGGTGCCAGGGGTTCTGCGGGGTACCGAGGTTCCAGATGTTGTGCCTGAGTCGGGTCATGATCGCCTCCTGTGTCGACGCGCGCACGTCGATCACCAGCGCGGATGAACTCCAACAGATACCACCTCGCGGCCGTCGGGGCACCCGAAATGGTCCTGGATGCACCCTTCGGGGGAGACGCTGGGTGTGTTCTACGCCCCGGCCCGCGGAGTCGTTGCGCTGCCTTGAGCGTGACCCGGCACCGACGAACT
>JBBQGJ010000065.1:0-23069 GCA_038322925.1 Mycobacteriales bacterium | reverse complement strand
CGGGTACATCACCAACCTGGCCAAGCCGCACATCGCCGAGGTGCAGAAGGCGGCGCGCATCGCCGAGGCCATGAACAACCGGGAGGCCTCGGAGCGGGAGGCGGAGGCGGCCGCGCAGATCGCGGCCGCGCAGAGCGAATCCCAGATCCGGCAGTCCCGGGCCAGGGCCGAGGCCGAGCGGGTGCACGCCGAAGCGGCGCAGGCCGGCCCGCTGGCCGACGCCACCGCGCGCCAACAGGTGGTGGTCCAGGAGACCGAGATCGCCAAGCTGGAGGCGTCCCGCCAGGAGCAGCGGCTGAACGCCACCGTCTACAAGCAGGCCGACGCCGATGCCTACGCCAAACGCGTGCAGGCCGAGGCCACCAAGGCCGCTGACATCAGCGCCGCGGAGGCCGGTGCGCGCAAGGTGGAACTCGCCGCGCAGGCGGAGGCCACCGCCGCCGAGTCCAGGGCGAAGGCCACCCGGACCACAGGTGAGGCCGAAGCCGCGGCGACCACGGCACGGGGTGTGGCCACCGCGTCGGCCACCAAGGCCCTGGCCGTCGCCGAGGCGGACGGCATCGAGGCGCGGGCGCACGCGTTGTCGGCGAACCAGGACGCGGTGATCGCGCAGCAGCTGGCGGAACGGATGCCGGAGATCGTCCGCGCCGCCGCGGAGCCGTTCGCGCACGTCGGCCAGATGACGGTGTTGAACGGCGCGGAAGGCCTGAACGGGATGGTGGCCGGCATCATCGCGCAGGTCGGCACGCTGCTGCCGCAGCTGACGTCGGCACTGGGTCGCCGGGATGACCAGCCGGCCGGCGCGCCGGCCTCGCAGCCGGCCACCAACGGTGGACCCGCGTCGCTGCCTCCCCCTTCAGTGACGCCCCCGCAGGACGTGGCGAATGCACCTGCAGCCCAGCGATGACCTGGTCGGCAAGATCGGCCGGGTGACCGGGCGCATCGCGCCGGGGCAGATCGGTGAGGTGATGCTCGCCGTCCGGGGCGGCACCAGCGCGTACCACGCCTATCCGGCCGATGGGGTCACGGTGATCCCGGTCGGCAGCCGGATCCTGGTCGTCGACTACCGGCCGCCGCAGGCCGTGTATGTGGACAAGCTCCCGGCGTTCCTGGAGTGACGATCGTGGCACGCGAAAGGCGAGCCGACGCTTGACAGCATGCTGGCGTGATGACAGCATGTTGTCTATGGCTACTACTCCAACCGCGCACGTCACTGTCTACGATGCCCTTGCCGATTGGGAGGTCGGGTACCTCCTCGTGGAGCTGCGCACCGGACGTTTCACCGGCACCCCGTGGAACGTCGTCACGGTTGCCGAGACGCTGGAGTCGATCACCACCATGGGCGGGGTGCGCATCCAGCCCGACAGCGTTCTGGACGACCTGGACCCGGCGTCCAGCGACCTGCTGATCCTGCCCGGTTCGGCCCTGTGGGATGCCGGCGGCGGTGCCGAGTTCGCTGCGGTCGCCGCCCGATTCCTGGACGCCGGAGTTCCGGTCGCCGCCATCTGCGGGGCCACCGCCGGCCTGGCCAGGGCTGGCCTGCTCGACCATCGCCGGCACACCAGCGCGGCTCCCGATTACCTGGCGGCCACCGGATATGCCGGCGCGGATTCCTACGTTGACCAGCGCGCCGTCGTCGACGGGGACCTGATCACGGCGGGCCCGCAGTCGCCGGTGCAGTTCGCCAGCGCCGTGCTCCGGCGACTGGGTCTGGCATCCGATCGAACCCTGCAAGCCTACGAGGACGTCTTCTATGGGGCCGACCCCGCCGGCTACCCGGTTCTCCTGCAGGCGGGGACGGCCGCGTGACCACCGGCCAGGACGCGCGGGGTGCGTTGGTGCCGCCCCGCGAGGACTGGCCCGAGCCACCGCGCTTGACGGACGCCGGCGCGGTACTGACCGATGTTGTGCTGACCACTTTCCGGCTCAACGCCAGGCTCATGGAGGTCGCCCAGGAGTTGGCGATAGCGGGCGATCTGACCGCTGCCTGGTGGCAGGTTCTCGGCGGTGTCCTCGACCAACCACGGAGCGTGGCGGAGATTGGGCGGCGGATGGGAACGACCAGGCAGGGGGTGCAGCGCGTCGCCGATCTGCTGGCGGAGCGCGGCCTGGCGGAGTACCGCCCCAATCCGGCTCATCGGCGCGCCAAGCTGCTGGCGTGCACCGAGGCCGGCTACTGGGCCATCCGCCGGATCTCCCTCGTCCAGCAGCCGTTCGCCGATCGGGTCGGGGCCGAGGTGGGGTCCGACCGGCTGCGGACGGCGCTGGCCACGATGCAGTCCCTGGTCGCGGTGCTCGAGGCGGACCAGCCCGCCGGCGAGTAGCTGGTGCTCATCGGCACGAAAGCTGGTTCCTGCGGTTGTGGTGGCGCTGGTTGCCGCGGTTGTGGCGCTGGTTCCTGCGGTTGTGGCGGCGCTGATCAAACCGACCCCATTGCGAGGACGCGCTTGTGAAAATCGCAGCATTTCACCCGTAAGCCCCGGCCAGAGGTGCAGATGATCAGCGCATCGGTTGGGCGAGATGGAGATGATCACCGCATCGATTGGGCGAGGTGGAGATGATCAGCGCATCGGTTGGGCGAGGTGGAGATGATCAGCGCGCCATGGGATCCCGGTCTCGGTCATCAGGTCTCCGGGCGTCGGCGGCCGACTGCGATGACGAATGGCTGCGGGCATCCTCCCCGCCCGGTGTGCCGGGCGTCGGCCGTGATGACTGCGGCGGGGCGGAACACCATGGTGCGTCGACGATCTCCATTCAGGTTCTGCTGGTGACGGTCCTGCTCAATTCCATCTCGGACAACGGTCCCGCGGCCGGCGGTCGGCGGCACCGGTGAAAAGCCCTGGTACCAGACCTGGTTCGGGTGGGGCAGCATCGGGGTGTCATCGGACCGGGCGTGCCGCAGTGGTGTCAATGGCCAAGTGGCCTCCGCTGCTGTGCTCGGCGCCGGTCTTCGGGTTCCGCTCGGTGCTCAGCGCCGGTGTTCGGGTTCCGCTCGGTGCTCAGCGCCGGTTTCATGGTCTCGGCTCCAACATATGTTGGCGTTGAGTCAACAAGAGCGGCGCCGACTGGGGCGTGCCGGTCACCCGACCCGCAGTCGCTGACGGGCGCGCTCCGACAGTCTCGCGTGGCTATCGTGTGGTGATGGGCGAGTCTGACAGTGAGGCTCTTGTCCGCCGCTATGTCCAGTTCATCAGCGGCTCGACCGGATCCGGGATCGAGGACGTCCTGACCGAGGATTTCTTCGACCACGTGAGTGGTCAGCGGGGGTCGGCGATCTGGGCGCAGGTCGCACAGTGGGCAAAAGCAACGTTCGCCGATCCGGTGGTGGACGTGCACGAGATCATGAGCCGCGGTGACCGGGTGCTGGTGTGGATGACGGTGACAGCAACGCACGTCGGGAGCGGTTTCCCGCGGCTGCGGGGCATCGCGGTGACCGGCAAGCGGGTGGCGTGGCCGCAGGTGCACATCTTCCGATGCTCAGGCGGACTGCTGGCCGAGCACTGGGCGGTCCGTGACGACTACGCCATGGTGGAGGCCATTGTCGGAGGCGGGCCGCTGGCGGCGCCGCCGCATGCCGATTGACAGTCCGTCGAACTCATTTGCCTCGAGGAACGTCGCTCAGTTCGGAGGGCGACCCACGATGTCACAGAGTGCGCCGGCCAGCGGAGGTGATGCAGCGATGAGGATGTCGAAGTCGGGCGTTCCGACGCTGCGCGCGGCACCGCCGGCGGCCAGGACGATCGCCTGCCCGGCGGCGGTGTCCCATTCCGCGAGCCCGCACCCGACGAAGGCGTCGCATTCGCCGTGTGCCCACGCCAGGAAGTCGCACGCGGCCGAACCGGCGATCCGCACACCGCGAACGTGCGGGACGGCCGCCCCAATGATCGCCAGCGCGGCCTGCCTGGCTGACATGGCGTACGGCAAGCCGAAGGACACCAGCGCGTCCGCGGCGTGGGCCTCGTCGTTCGGGGCCGAGGAAACATGCTGCCGACCGGCCAGTTTCGTGGTCTGCGGCGGGGAAAGCTCGGCACCGATCGCGATCTCGGACCCGACGACATCGGCGAGCACCCAGCGTCCGTCCGACGGTCGGATGATCGCGCCCGCGACGATCGCACCGCCGGATTCGACACCCACCGACACCGCGAAATCCGCCCGCCCGTAGACGAAGTTGGCGGTGCCGTCCAACGGGTCCACCAGCCACCGGGTGCCGGAGTTGCCGGGATGCGCGCCGCTTTCCTCTCCGAGGATGGCGTCGTCGGGCCGCTCGGCCCGGATCACCTCGATGATGGCCGCCTCCGACGCCCGGTCCGCTGCCGTCACCAAGTCGTGAGCGCCGGTCTTGACATCGGGCCGTACCTCGCCCCGGGCGACAACCGCGGCGATCGCCGCCGCTCCCGCTCGCGCCGCCCGTAATGCCAGCGCTGGGAGCGGCTGTTCGTGAACCTCGCCCCGGTGTGCGGTCATCGGTCGAATCTCCCCTGTGCGTCTGGACAATCGTGCCAGACGGCGGGTCAGGCGTGAGCCCGTTGTCACCGTAGTCAGTGCAACCGGCAGCGAACCTCGCCGGCCTTCGGCAGCACGAAGGTGCCCCGTCGGGCAAACTCCGGTCTGCGTCGATGACCCGGCCTCGCTGTCCTGTGCGGGTCCGGGTCCCGGTATCCAGTCCGATGGTGGCTGCCTGCACGTCACCGTGTGGCGAGCGAGGTGATCAGGTCGGCCACTTCGCCGGGACGGGCCATCATCGGGCTGTGCCCACCGGGCCATTCCCTTCGGGTGGTTGCCCGGGCTGCCATGGCGCGCTCCAGATCCGGGTGCACCATCAGGTCATCGGCACAGACGACGTACGTCGATGGGCGATGGCGCCAACCAATCTGGTCAGGCACACCGCTGAAGACCGCTCGACCCACCGGCCGCAGTCGGCCCACCGCGTCGGCCACGATCTGCTCGGGCGCGTCTCCGAACAGCAACTCCGCGGCCAGTCCCGGGTCCAGGCTCACGACCTTGCCGTCGTCGGAGAAGCGCAAGGCGTCCGCCAGCCGGGTCGGGGGAACGCCGAGGTCCGGCAGGGTGCGCCCGACCGACTCGCCCTCCGCGAGCTGGTAGGCCGCCAGGTACAGCAAGTGCGCAACATGTGGATGCGTGCCGGCACCGGTGATGACCGCCCCACCGTAGGAGTGCCCGACCAGCACGACGGGCCGGTCGAACTCGTCAAGCGCTCGCCTGGTCACCATGATGTCCGAGGCGAGATCGTTCATCGGCAGTTCGACGACTCGGCTGACCACACCCGCACGGTCGAGGTCGCGGCGGACCGCGTCCCAGACCCACCCGCCGTGCCACAGTCCGTGCACCAGGATCACTCCGAGAACATCGCTCGTCTGCTGCATGGTCCTCCGCGCCTTCCGTTAGGTGAGTTGATGGCGACACCTTGCCCTTCGAGGGCGATCGTCGCCGGAGCCGAGTTGGCGTCCAATTGCCCAGCGATCCTCACCGTCATCCGACACGAAGACCCTGCCTCGCGATGCATCACGGCTACCGGCACCCAATAGCTCCGGTGTCGTCGCGGTCGTGCCCGGCATTTCCCGGGAGCGACCCGATGGAAAGTCGCGCTGATACCGTAGCTCTCGGACGACACTCCTTGCGGTGCTGGCCCATTTGCTTGATCGCGGCCCTGCAGCATCCAGTGCGTCGAGGTACGGAACGAGGTCGAAAGGCCACCCTGGCTGGAAATGTTGGTCGGGTGGTTCCCGCGTCACTGTCGATCCCGGCGTGACGTGCGGTTCTCGACAGTGGCGTGGCTACGGGCAAATGGCGCTGGCAATGGCGTGAGCGAGCCAGTGTGAATATCTCTCGAGCGGCCATCCCTGGGACAGCACCAACCGCTCGTAGGTGTCGATGGAGAGGTAATTCCACAGCACGTCGCGTACCTCGTCAAGATCGATCCCGTCACGAAGCTGGCCGCTGTCGAGCAGATGGCGGCCCAGCATGGTCATGCCGATCAGAACTTCCTCGTTCAACGTCGCCCAGATCGGGGCCAGCGAATCGTCGACGTGTCTCCCGTCCCGGATGAGGATCTGCACTTTCGCCGAGCGCGCCTGCCGCTGCGCCAGTCCGCCGACGTACAAGTCGATCTTCCGCCGGACGTCGGGCTCGTCGCGAATCGCCTTCATGGCGGGGCGATCGGCGACCGGCACCGGCTCGTCGTCACCGGCGATCACCACGTCGAACACAGCCTTCGCCAGCGTGGCCTTGGTGCCGAAACCCTTGTAGATGCTTTCCGCCGAGACTCCCGCATGCGCGGCGATCGCGGCGATCGTCGTCAACCGGAACCCGTCGCGCTCGAACAGCTCACGAGCGGCCAGCACCACCGCCAGGCGCCGGGCGCGGGCCTGCTCGCGTCGTCCTGACGCGTCGTAAGACCTCTTGACATCCGCCATCGCCTGCTCCAAACTTCAGATACAGTCCGACTGTATCTGATTGATATCTGATCGAATCTGAAGGGAGACAGGATGAACGTCAACTCCTCCGCTGTGTCGGCCGATGCGATTTCCGTGGCGGTGCGCAGCATTCACGCCATGGCCGATGGGGATCGAACCGACTTCGAGCCCCTGTACCACCCGAGCGCCGTCGATCGCGAGAACCTGGTCCAACCACCCTCGTCCCGGGTTCCTGGGCCGGCCGGCTGCTACTCGACCGCACTGTGGTTTCGCGCCGCATTCGCCGACCTGCACTACGACGTCCACCACGCGATCGCCGACGACAACCTGGTCGCGGTGAACTCGACGATGCACGGGCGCCACGTCGCGCCGTGGGCCGTCTACACCGACGACGGCGCGGTCGACACCGTCTTCCCGCCGACCAACAAGACCTTCGCGACCACACAATCGCACTGGTTCCGCATCGAGGACGGCATGATCATCGAGCACTGGGCGAATCGCGACGACCTCGGGATGGCGAAGGAACTGGGCTGGGTTCCGCCGACACCGGCCTACCTGTTCAAGATGGCGAGGGCGAAGCGCGCCCTGCTGCGACAGGGTTAGTTCGATCTGCGTCCGAACGTGCGGCCTTCATCACACGGTTGGCGCAGCACTCCCTGGCCATGCGGACTACCGTCTGATCAGGAATTCGCTCAAACGGGGGGGTCGAGCCCGGTGAATTCCGCGTCCGCATCTTTCGGTGACTGCGCCAAAAGGAGCCCACATGCGTCGGATTCGGTCTGTCGTCACAATCCTGCTGACCGCACTGGTGGCGGTGGGATTGATGACACCGTCCGGCGCCGCGGCCGCGGATCCGCCACACGATACGACGACCTATTACCTGGCGCTGGGTGATTCGCTGGCTTATGGGTACCCGACCGGTGTCGGCTACGCCAAATATCTCACCGACACATTGCGGCAATCCCAACCGGGCATCCAGCTCGAGAACCTCGGCTGCCCGAGCGAAACCACCGACATGATGATCAGTGGCGGTGGGCTGTGCGCCGCCTTGTACGCCGAGAAGTACGAAGGCGCGACCAGCCAACTCGATGCCGCCCTCAGGTTCCTGGACAATCATCGCGGCGCGGTCACCTACCTCACCATCGACATCGGACCCAACGACGTGCTTCCGTGCATCGAGGGCGTGGCCATCGACGCGGAGTGCGTGCTTCGAGGACTGGACGCCGTGCGCACCAACCTGCCCACGATCTTCGGCAACCTCCGGGACAATCTGGACGGAACGACAAAGACTGCCGGCATGACGTTCTACGACCCGTTCACGGCACTCTGGCCGTACAGCCAGGATGTGGCCCGGCAATCGGTGGTCATCCTCAATGGGCTGAATCTCATCGAGGCTGCCAATTACTTGCACTTCGGCTTCCGTATCGCTCGGGTGGCTATGGCCTTCCAGACCAACAACTTCAGCATCAACCCGTCTACCGGGCTTCCGGCCAACTCCACCAAGGCGTGTCTGTGGACATTGATGTGCCCGAAACCGCCGAGCACTGCAAAGCCAGACATCCACCCGAATCCGTTGGGTTATTGGGTCATCGCCTCCACCTTCGCGCGCGCCTTCCAGCAAGGCTGATCGGGCCGATTCGACGCTGGCGAGTCAAGCGATCGGTGAACCCGGTGCCACGCGGACGCCATTGTGAATACCGGCCTCCGCCAGCGCGTGATCGAATGTCGCCAGGGTGACTGATTCGGTGGCTGGGGCTTTGGCGAGATTGACCAGTGCCACGTCAAGCACACAGCAATCCGGAAGCTTGAGCCGGGTCGAGACCCGGATCTCGGCGAGCCGTAAGGGCTCGTCGGCATCACGTTCGGCAAGCACTACCCCGATGTCTGCCAGGTCCTGGCGCATTTCGGCGCCCCGCCCGATTCTGACTCCGCCGATCAGCACCTCGGCCATTGTCAATGGGTGAGTCAGCATGCGGTCTCCCGCCACCCGACGGAGAAAGGCGCTGGCCTCCCCGTGATGGCGGTCCGACGGCCACAGGTGGGCAATCAACACACTGGCGTCGAGCACAATCACGCGGGCCAATCTTCCCGAAGGGTCTCCAAATAGCGGTCATCGAAGGCCTCCGCGTACTTGCCGCTGGTTGCGGTGATCGCCTGTTCTCGGCGGTCGCGCTGGAGATCCGGTTCCAGGCTGCGGGCGCCTTCGCGAACGAGCCGGATCAACAGTCTGGATCGCTGTTCGCCCGGCCAGCGGCGAGCGGCCTGGTCGATGGCGTCAGCGATTTCGGGAGTTTCCGTGATCTGGTGGCGTCGCCGATGGGTAGGCATACAGCCAGTGTGTCACCTCCGCCCACGGGTGGTACACCAGTCAGCTGGCCATCGCCATGACCAGGATGACGATCAGTGGAATCGCGATCAGGATCCCGCCGATCCACAAAGGCAGCAGCAGCACAGCCAGGAACCCGACCGGGATCGCGAGCGCGCTGAGCGCCGCCCATTTCGTGGCCCGCCCGACCGTCCAGCCCGGCCGGTCACGCAGGTTGTCGTACCCGAGCAGGACCAGGATCAGCAGCAGCACGGCCTCGACCGCGGCGCCGACCCAGTGCCACCCGTCCACCCGCCCAGGGTAGGTGCTGCGCGACGGGTGCACCCGTCGCACCATCCCACCAGGGCGGTGCCGGCGCCGCAGGTACCGCCCGGGTTCTAGAGTCTTCGTCATGTCGACCCCTTCGCGCCGGACCTTCGAATACGCGACCGTTCCGCTGCTCATCCACGCCACCAAGGCCATCCTGGACAGCTGGGGCGAGGACGGCTGGGAGCTCGTCCAGGTGGTGCCAGGACCCAATCCCGAGCAGTTGGTCGCCTACCTCAAGCGGGAACGCGCATGACGGTGCGCGATCGGCTGGCGGAGTTGGGCATCGTGCTGCCGGGAGTGGCCGCCGCCGCCGGTTCCTATGTGCCGACCGCAAGGGCCGGGGACCTGCTGTTCACCGCCGGGCAGCTGCCGTTCGTGGACGGCGCTTTGCCGGCCACCGGCCTGGTCGGAGCTGACATCAGCGCGGAGGACGCGAAGGGCTATGCCCGGATCGCTGCGCTGAACCTGCTCGCCGCCGTCGACGTTGCGGTGGGCCTGGATGCGGTGGTGCGGGTGGTCAAGCTGGTTGGATTCGTCGCCTCGGCGGACGGCTTCACCGGTCAGCCCGGCGTGATCAACGGTGCCTCCGACCTGATGGCCGAGGTCTTCGGCGAGGCGGGCCGGCATGCGAGGTCGGCGGTCGGCGTCGCCGAACTGCCGCTGGGCGCGCCGGTCGAGGTGGAGGGCATCCTGCAGGTGCGCTGAGCGGGGCCCGGACTCGGGTGGTTTCCCCCGCTACCCCCGACTGACACCTGCCCCGACTGACACCTGCCCCGACTGACACCTGCCCTGACTGCCACCTGCCACCTGCCCCCGATTGCCGCGGATCAGCGGACGGCGCGGAACAGCATGCTCGTCCGCTGGCCAACCTCCTGCACCTTCACCTTTTCCCAGCTGACCTTGTCGACCCGCGCCTGTCCCGGCCCGCTGCCGTCCGGCGAGAATCGCAGCCCGGCGCCGAGCAGCACCGGCATGACGTCGACCTGCAACTCATCGACCGCCCCGGCTTCCAGCAGTTGCCCGATGACGTCGACCCCGCCGACCACCTGCACCGCCCTGTCACCGGCGGCGGTCGTCGCCTGCCGTACCGCCGACGCCAGCCCATCGGTGACGAAGGTGAACGTCAGGTGCTCGTCCGGCCGGGGTGGTAGGAGGGGTGCCCGGTGGGTCAGCACGAAGATCGGCAACTGGAATTCGTAGTTCCCCACGTGCTCGTCGGGGTCGCCCATGGCCAAGGTCTTGCGGCCCATCAGGACTGCGCCGGTCTGGGCGATGGTGTCGGTCATGTAGGCGGTATCCCGCAAGGCGTCGAGATCGGGATAGAGTTCGGCGGCGTTGCCCCGGGCATCCTCGACGAACCCGTCGATCGACATCGTCATTCCGGCGATCACCTTTGCCATGCTCTCCCTGGAGTGTGGTCTGCCGAGGGCTGGCGGCGCCCTGCCGCCGGACTCATCGGTACCGGGCGAGCGTCAGGTTCGCCCGGTGCACCTCCGCCATCCCGGGCAGCGCCCGCCGGGGATCGTCGGGATCATCGCCGGCCAGCAAGGCGTGGATGTAGTCGTGATCTGCCCGCCAGCGGCGCAGCGGCTCGCCCCCGGCACCGGGATGACCATGCCCGGGGACCACGACCTGCGCCGTCGACGCACAGGCGTGGAGCGCATTCAGCCCGGCCGCGTACTCGGCGAGGCCGGTCTGCTCGGGCAGCGGCAATTCGACGTCACTGAGCATGTCGCCGGCCAGCAGTACCCGGGTGTGCGGGACCCACAACGCGGTGTGACCAGTGGTGTGCGCGTCGTGCACGATCAAGCGCACCTCGGGGCCGGGCCAGGGCACCCGATCGCCATCCGCGGCTCGCAACTGCCCCACCAGGCCGGCCAGGCCGTCCGGCCACGGTCCGAGCGCCGTGACGAACTCCTGACGTCGCTCGGCGGCGGCCCGCGCCGTCTCCGGGGAGGCCCACCGCGGCCCGTCACCGAGACCGGGGTGCCAGAGCAGGTGGTCGTGGTGCGCATGGGTCGAGAAGCCGGCCGACACCGTCAGCCCATCGGCGGCCAGGCTGGTGGCGATCCAGTCGAGCTCGTCGGGATCCCAGCTCGGGTCGACCAGCAGTGCCGAGGCGCCGGACACGACGACCGTGCTGGTGGTCAGTTCCCGCCGGCTGGTGGTGACGCCCACTCCCTCGGCCACCCACTGCCAGCTGCCGGCCATGCGCCAGCCTAAGGCCGCCTTGTACCGACTGATCCAGACGGACCGGACGGCCCGCCCGGATAGGTTGGGACGATGGTCGAGCCAGTCAGCATCGAACCGCTCGGCGAGCAGCGCCCGCCCCCGGTCGGTCCACCCGCAGAGGTGCCGGTCAGCCCGGCCGCCACGGAGATGCGGGTCAAGGACACGCCGGCCGGGCTCGAAGTGTTCGTGCTGCGCCGGGTGGTCGGCATGGCATTCGCGGGCGGGATGACCGCCTTCCCGGGCGGGGCGGTGGACGGCAGCGATCATGAAACCGATCACGCCGCCCCGCTCCGATGGTCCGGACCGGACCCGCAGTGGTGGGCCGGGCAGTTGGGCGTCACGCCCGACACCGCTCGCGCGCTGGTGGTGGCGGCGGCGCGGGAGCTGTTCGAGGAGACCGGGGTGCTGCTGGCCCGCCCGTCCGCGGGCGTTACCGAGGCCGGATCTGACGGACCCGACCAGATCGCGGCGGGGTCGGTGACGGACGCGGACCGGATTGCCGTCCTCGACCGCCGGGTGCCCTTTGCCGACGTGCTGACCGGCGCCGATCTGGAACTGCGCGCCGACCTGCTGCGACCCTGGGCGAACTGGGTCACCCCCGCCGGCCACACACGCAGGTACGACACCTTCTTCTTCGCCGCAGCGTTGCCGGCAAGTCAGCGGGCCAGGTTGCTCACCAGCGAGGCCGATCTCGGGCAGTGGCGGGCTCCGCAGGCCCTGCTGGCCGAGTACGACGTCGGCGCGGTGCAACTGATGCCGCCGACCCTGGCCATGCTCACCGACCTCGCCGGTGCCGGATCGGTGGCCGAGGTGATGGCCGCCCGGCGGGTCGTCACCCCGGTACGGTTCGGTGAACCGAGTGGCGGCGGCACCGTCGGCACCGTCGGCACTTCGGTTTCCGTCGTCCAGATCGCTGCAGCACCCGACGTCACGATGCGAAAGGGCTTGTCATGACGGGGTTGTCGGGTTCGATCCGTCGGCTCACCGAGCAGGCCTCGGTGCTGGTGGCTCCCAACGCCGGGCCGATGACGCTGGATGGCACCAACTCCTACCTACTGTCGGTGGGGGTGCCGGACGCTGGATCGACGTCGGCAATGGCCTCGGGAACGGCCTCGGGAACGGCGTCACGAACGGCACCCGCGATCGTGGTCGATCCCGGACCGGACGACCCCGCTCACCTGGCAGGTCTGGCCGAGGCCGGCTTGGTCGAATTGATCCTCATCACCCACCGGCACCACGATCACACGGCCGGCGCGCTCGCCCTCGCCGAACTCACCGGTGCCCCGGTACGGGCGGCGGACCCGGAGCACTGCGTCGATGCCGAGCCGCTGCGCGACGGCGAGATCGTCAGCGCCGCAGGGGTTTCCCTCACGGTTCACGCCACGCCGGGGCACACCACCGATTCGGTGTGCTTTCTGCTGGGCGGGGACGGGCCGACCGGTTCGATCCTGACCGGCGACACCATTCTCGGGCGTGGCACGACGGTGATCGCCCACCCCGACGGCCGCCTCGGAGCATATCTGGACTCCCTGCGACTGCTCGTCGGGCTGGGCAACCCGCTGGTACTGCCGGGCCACGGCCCGATGGTGCCGGACCTGGCCGCCGTCTCCGGTCAGTACCTGGCACACCGGGAGCAGCGGCTCGCCGCCGTCCGCGAGGCGGTGCGGGTTATCGGTGCCGACGCCTCCGTCCAGGCCGTCACCGACGCCGTCTACACCGACATCGACTCGTCCGTCCGGCCGGCCGCCGAGCGGTCGGTGGCCGCCCAACTGGACTATCTCCGCGAGGAACGCGAAGCCGGTGCTGGTCGCGGCTGACCGGGCCGGCCGGTGATCAGGCCGGGGCTGGCGGGTGTGCTGCCGCTGTTGGCCTGCCCTTCGTGCGGTGGCGGTCTGACCGACTCGGGTGTGGACAGCGTCGGGTGCCCGGACGGCCACCGGTTCGACCTGGCCCGGCAGGGCTACCTGTCGCTGCTGGGGCCGCGGTCGCGAACGGACACCGGCGACTCGGCGGACATGGTCGCCGCCCGAGAACAGTTTCTCGGGGCAGGCCACTACCGGCAGATCGCCCGGGCAGTTGCCGATCGCGTCGCCGCCGGGCCGGTGGTCGAGATCGGTGCCGGGACCGGCTACTACCTGTCCGCTGCCATCGACGGCTTCACCTCGACGGAGAACGCGTCGGCCGCGGCTACCAGGCCGATTGTCGGTCTGGCGCTGGACTCCTCGCGATACGCCGCCCGCCGGGCGGCCGCCGCGCATCCGCGGATCGGGTCGGTGGTGGCCGACGCCTGGTCCACCCTGCCGGTGCTTGCCGGGGCGGCCGGCACCGTGCTGAGCGTGTTCGCACCACGGGACCCCGATGAGATCACCAGGGTGCTGGCACCGGGCGGACGGCTCGTCGTGGCGACGCCGCGGCCCGAGCACCTGGCCGAGATTCGCGGGCCGCTGCGCATGCTGGCGGTGGACGAGGGCAAACCGGAACGGCTGGCGGCGGCGTTCGCGGGCCGGCTGCGGGTCAGGGAGCGTTCCGACCTGCGAGCTGAGCTGCAACTGTCGCGGCGCGACGTGGGGGCCCTGGTCCGGATGGGGCCGACGGCCCGGCACATCGAGGCCGCTGACCTGGCCACGAACCTGGCCGAACTGGGCGACGTCACCGACGTGACCATGGCCGTGACGATCAACGTGCTGGAACGCTGACCGTCACCTTGGCCCATCTGGCTCGTGGAGCACGGGTGCTCTCAGCCCGTTGGCCCGGACTCCCGGGTGTCAGCGAGCCCGGCGGGACAGCCGCTCGGCGTCCAGCAGCACGACGCTCTTGCCCTCCAGGCGCAGCCATCCACGATGGCCGAAGTCGGCCAGCGCCTTGTTGACGGTCTCCCGGGAGGCACCGACCAGCTGGGCGAGCTCCTCCTGGGTCAGGTCGTGGGTGACCCGCAGGTGGGCACCCTCCTGCTGACCGAACTGGCGGGCCAGCTGCAACAGCGCCTTGGCCACCCGGCCGGGAACGTCGGTGAAGATCAGGTCGGCCAGCGCGTTGTTCGTCCGGCGGAGCCGGCGGGCCAACACCCGCAGCAGCTGCTCGGCGATCTCCGGGCGCTTGTTGATCCACTCCCGCAGCGCGACGCGGTCCATGGTGGCCAGCCGCACGTCCGTCACCGCGGTCGCCGTCGAGGTCCGCGGACCCGGGTCGAACACCGTCAGCTCACCGAACATGTCCGACGGGCCCATCACGGCGAGCAGGTTCTCCCGGCCGTCGGGGGAGTGCCGTCCGAGCTTGACCTTGCCCGACAGGATCACGTAGAGCCGGTCGCCGATCTCGCCCTCGGAGAAGATGGAACTCCCCCTGGAGTACTCGACCGTCTCCATGTGCGAACCGAGCGCAAGCGCCGCATCCGGGTCGACCCCCTGAAAGATCCCGGCCTTTGCGAGCGTTTCTTCCACTCTGTCCTCCTGACGACCCTGCTCCATACTTGATCACTCCTGGTGAGACGCAGAGCACAGTCTAGGGTGCACGCTCACCACGGCGCCCTCCAGCCCGCGCGGCGCGGCGGCTCAGGGCTGCGTGCCGTTCGGGGTGGTCTTGTTCCCGTTCTTGGTCCCGTTCTTGGTGCCGTTCTTGGTGCCGTTCCTTCGGCGGAACCGCGGGCGCCGGCGCAGCCGGAACTTGTCGAAGGCGCGGGTCCACCCCTCGCGGATCAGCGTGTTGACCTCTTCGGGGCGGGCGGTGTCCAGGAACTCCTGGACGTCGGCCTCGCTGACCGTGCGGGTCCGCAGCCGGTTTTCGACACGCTCCATGAACAGGGCAAACACCATCAACAGCACCGGGATGAGCAGCACCAGGAAGACAGTCATGGTCCGAACATCATCCCTCATGGCCCCGGTTCGTGGGATCAGGCCGTGCCCGGCGGCGCGCGCTCGGGGCGCCTTGTTTGCGACGATTCGGGGTGTTTGTCGCGATTGTGGGTCGGTGTGCCGTCCGTGGACGGCCGTTCTCGTTCCGGTCATCGCTCTTACTCCGCGTGTCGGCGATCCGGGAGCGAGGGCGGTGTGACGGAGATGACGCGGCTCTTCGTTTCGCTGCGAGCACCGGGCCGGTGGCAACCTCGTCCCGAGGTGGAACGTCCGGGCTCTATGGCAACCTGGCAGCGTGGCAACCAGTGCAGCACCGACCGACGGAGCGGCAAGGCCCAAACATCCCAGGATCAAGAAGATCAAGCCGCCGGCCACCCCGCTGGCTCGGACCCGTCGGGCCCGCCAGCTCGCTGCGCGGCTGGCCGAGGGTTACCCGGACGCGCGGTGCGAGCTGGATTTCAGCACGCCGCTGGAACTGGCGGTGGCCACCATCCTCTCCGCGCAGAGCACCGACGTTCGGGTGAACCTGACGACGCCCGCGCTGTTCGCCCGTTATCGCACCGCCGCCGACTACGCGGGCGCATCCCGGGCAGAGCTGGAGGAGATGATCAAGTCCACCGGCTTCTTCCGGAACAAGACGACGTCACTGATCGGCCTTGGCCAGGCACTGGTGGAACGGTTCGACGGCGAGGTGCCGCGGACCCTGGCCGAGCTGGTCACCCTGCCCGGGTTCGGGCGCAAGACCTCGAACGTTGTGCTGGGCAACGCTTTCGGTGTCCCCGGGATCACCGTGGACACCCACATGCAGCGGCTGATGCGCCGGTGGGGGCTGACCGATCAGACCGATCCGGTCAAGATCGAACTCGAGCTGAATGCGCAGCTGCCGCCCGCGCAGTGGACGGACTTCTCCAACCGGACGATCTTCCACGGCCGGCGGGTCTGCCACGCCAAGCGCCCGGCGTGCGGAGCCTGTTTCCTGGCGTCGTTGTGCCCGTCCCGGGGTATCGGGACGATGGACCCGGTGGCGGCGTCCGCGCTCGTGGTGGGTGCCGAGCGGGAGCATCTACTGGCGATGGTCGGGCTGGGCGACGCGCAGGGCCTTCCCGAACCGACGCCCGCGCAACTGGAGCTGCGGGAGCCGGTGGAATGACCGGTCATGGCCTTGGACCGACCTTGCCGGAGTCCTGGCATCTTCCCGAGAGCGAACCCGAGCCAGGTCCGGCGGGCCTGACTTTCGTCGGCCGGCGGCTGGTCGGCGACGAGCACCTGCCGGAGTGGATGCACCAACTGGTCGCGCACATCGACGGATCCCCGTTACCCGCTCCTATCCGGAATCTGGCGAGACTGGCACCTCCCGGTGCCAGGCACAGCTCGGTGCTGATGCTGCTGGCCGACGGTCCGGCCGGCCCCGACCTACTGCTCACCGCGCGGGCCGCGACGCTGCGGTCGCACGCCGGGCAGCCGGCGTTCCCGGGTGGCCGCAACGACCCTGGTGAGGACGCGGTCACCGCGGCGCTGCGGGAGGGCGAGGAGGAAACCGGTTTGCAGCCCTCCACAGTCGTGCCCGCGGCCCTGCTGCCGGATCTGTACCTGCCGCCGTCCGGGTACCTGGTCTGCCCGGTGCTGGCGTACTGGCGCGAGCCGGGCGAGGTCGGACCGGTGGACCCGCGGGAGACCGCAGCGGTGGCCAGGGTGCCGATCAGCGAGTTGGTCGATCCGGCCAACCGCGGCAGGGTCCGTCATCCCGGCGGCTATGTCGGGCCGGCCTTCCAGGTCGCCGATCTGCTGGTCTGGGGCTTCACCGCCGGGTTGGTCGACATCCTGCTCACCCTGGGCGGCTGGTCGGCGCCGTGGGACGAGGAACGCTACTTCGAACTCGCCGACCTGGGATGAGCGCTCGCATGAGCAGGTGGACGAGTACCGGTGCGAGGCCTGCGGCGAGCGCCGGCAGGGCTGGTCGTGATCGGGCCGTCCCGCACTGCCTCAGTGTGGGCGGCGGAGTGTTCCCGGCGCGTGCCTGGTGAACATCGTCGACGCCGTGGTCATCGTGCTGCTCATCGCGGCCGCCATATCCGGGTTCCGGCAGGGCCTGATCGCGGCACTGTTCACCCTGGTCACCGCGGTCGCCGGGGCAGTGGTGGCGATCAGGTTGGCGCCGCTGCTGATGGAGAAGGTGGACGATTCGACGGCGAAGATCGCCGTCGGTATCGCCTGCGTGATCGTCGGGGTCGGGGTGGGCGAGATCGCCGGCTCCGCCGTGGGCCGGGCGATCTCGGAGCGGATCAGGTGGCGTCCCGCCCAGGCGGTGGACCGAACCCTCGGGCTGTTCGGCTACACCGTGGCTGTCCTGGTGGTGATCTGGCTGATCGCGGTTCCGCTGGCGTCCGTTCCCTACACCTGGCTGTCGTCGGCGATCCGCTCGTCCTCCGTGCTCGCCAGGGTGGACGAGGTGATGCCCAGTCAGGCGCGGGACGTCTCGTCCCAGCTCCGCGAGGTGTTCGACGATTCGGGATTCCCGGCGATCCTCGACCCGCTGGCCCCGACCCCGATCACCAACGTCGACCCGCCGGATCCGGCGCTCGCCGGGAGCCCCGCGGTCGCCGCGGCACAGGCCTCCATCGTCAAGGTCAGGGCGATCTCCGAGACGTGTTCCCGGCGGATGGAGGGCACCGGGTTCGTCATCGGACCGGGCCGCGTGATGACCAACGCCCATGTGGTCGCGGGGTCGACCAGCGCGGGCGTCGAGGTCGGCGGAGACGTCGTCACCGGCACCGTGATGTTGTACGACTCGCAGCGGGATCTTGCCGTGCTCGACGTCCCGGACCTGAACGCACCGGCGTTGACCTTCGCGAGGGCACCCGCATCCCCCGGGGACGACACCGTCGTCGCCGGCTACCCGCTGGACGGTCCGTACACCCTCACACCGGCCCGGATCCGGGCGCTGATCGATCTGCGCGGGCCCAACATCTACACCGATTCCACGGTCACCCGGGAGGTCTACACCGTGCGCGGACAGGTCCGGCCGGGCAATTCCGGCGGGCCGTTGCTGAGCGGGGACGGGACCGTGCTGGGGGTGGTCTTCGGTGCCGCGATCGACGAGGCCGACGTCGGGTTCGCGCTGACCGCGGACGAGGTCGCGCCGGTCGTCTCGGCCGGGCTGACGGACCAGACCCCGGCGTCCACCCAGGCCTGCACCGCCGCCTGATCGGCGGGAGCGCCGTCACTGCCTTGCCGGTGGATCCACCTGTCGTGCGCGCCTTTTCGGCGCGGATCAACTTCGCCGACGCGGATGAACGTCGCGGTTATGGGACTGGTGGGGAGCGAGTCGCCTATTTGAGCCGCGCCGACGATGATGATCCGCGCCACCCAAGGGCAACGGTCTACTCGGCCCGAGCGGCGAGGTCGGCGATCAGGTCGGTGACGAGGTCGGGAGCCTCCTCCGCGGGGTAGTGACCGACGCCGCGCACGGTCGACATGGTGTACCAGCCGTTGCACATCTCCCGCGCGTCGGTCAGCGACGACGCGGGGGTGAACCGGTCGGCGTCGCCGACGACGTGCAGCACCGGAACGTGGATCGGGCTGGCCAGCGCGTCGCGGTGCCGGTGGCCGTCGGTGCGCCACGGCGACCGAGCCACCCAGCGCAAGTGCTCCACGGCCCCGCGGGCCGCGCCTGGTATCTGGATCGCCCGGCGCATTTTGACCATCGTCTCGCGGAAGTCCGGCGACGCCCGCCACACCGGCCCGGACTGCGATCGCACGATCCGCTCGAGCAGCGCGGCATTGCCGGCCACCAGATGACGTTCCGGCCACGCCGGAATGGCCGCCCAGTTGAGCAGCCGCCCGTAGCGGTCGGTCCGGACGGGCAGCCGGACCCTGGCCATCCGGGCCGGATGCGGCGCGGCGATGGCTACCACCCCGCGTACCTGCGCCGGCTTCATGACCGCGGTGTCGAACGCCGTCACCCCGCCGTAGCCGTGCCCGACGAGCACCGCATCCCGCTCGCCAAGGCTGCGGACCAACCCGGCGATGTCGTCGGCCAGGTTGAACGCGTCGTAACCCCGCTGTGTCTTGTCGGTGTCCCCGTACCCGCGCAGGTCGGGCGCCACCACCCGGAACCCGGCCGCGGCCAGCCCGGGCAATTGGTAACGCCAGGACCGCCAGTACTGGCCGAAGCCGTGCAGCAGCAGGACCAACGGCCCCGAACCTGCTTCGACGATGTGGAAGCGGATGCCGTTGGCGCTGATGTCGCGATGCACCCATGGCCCGGGGTCGCGCACCTCGAAGCCGACGGGGACTCCGGTGTACTCATCCGCGAACGCGTCGCGCGGCACGGTACCGATGCCCGTCCCACCGGGCTCGGCGGCGGCCGCGAGTCCACCCGTGCCGGCCGGGTCCGCTCCGGTGCCGTGCAGGGCGTCCTGCTCGCCGGCCGCGCCGGACGTCCGGCGCCGGCGGCCGAATCGGCGGCGACTCATGGTCGGGTGCCGACTCATGGTCGGGTGCGTGGTCCCCTGCGGGTCACGATCCGGTGGCGGCGGTCTTGAGGACCGACGCGGTCTGCTCCAGCGACGCGATGGTCTTCTCCGGCTTCTTGATCTTCTTCACCTTCCGCCAGCCGATGAATGCGAAGATGCCCGCGATCAGCAGCATCGCCACGAAGACGATCGTGAAGGCCGCCCAGCGCGGCAACCAGATGTCCAGGATCTCGCCGACCATGAACCAGAAGAAGAAGAGCGAGAACGCCGCGGTCAGGCCGGCGACCGCGAACATCGCGCCGCCGGTGGCGCCCTGCTTGACCGACGCGGTGACCTCCAGCTTGGCCAGCTCGATCTCCGAGCGGACCAGCGTGGACATCTGGGTGGACACGTCCTTGACCAGGTCGCCCATGGAGGCGTTCCGGTCGACCGCGGGTTCGGCGACCAACGGGATCGACGCGCCGTTGGAGCCCGGCACAGTGAACCGGTTCGGCGGGGTGGGGGTGCCGGTAGTGGTCACAGCCCTCTCCTGAAGCTCGGGGCGGCCGGCCTGCCGGTTCCCCGGCCGATGCCGCCGTGCTGGTCATGTGCTGACTGCCCGCCCGTGACCGATCGCCCGGTCCCAGGTCTGGCGACCGTACTACCGGTGCCGGACGTGCGGCCGGACCCATCGTGCCATGCCGGTCCATCACCGGCCGCGCGCAGGTGGTTCGCGTCGGCTACTGGCCGAGCAACCACCGGTCGGGGGCGGCGAGCTCCGCCGCGGCGGGCGGGCCCCATGATCCCTGCGGGTACGGCTGCGCAGCCGGCCGGTGATCCAGCAGCGGCTGAATGACGGCCCACGCGTGCGCAAGCCCGTCGGGGCGGGTGAACAGCGACCGGTCGCCGATCAACACGTCATGGATCAGCCGGACGTACGGCGGCAGCGCATCGGCTCCCGCAACCTCACCGAGCACGATTTTCGCGTCGGTGGTGGTCAGGTTCAGGCCCGCGCCCGGTTCCTTGACGACCATCGACAGCAGCACCTCGCCGTTGCCCGCCAACGAGAGCGTCAGCACCCCGCCGTCCTGGGGGACGTCGAACGGGGCGTCCGTCGGCTCGCGCAGCACGATGCTGACCCGCTGGGTGGAACCGGCCATCCGCTTGCCGGTCCGCATCAGGAACGGCACCCCGCGCCACCGATCGTTGTCCACCCACATCCGGGCGGCGACGAATGTATCGGTGGTCGAATCCGGAGCGATCCCCGGCACGTCGCGGTAGCCGTCGTACTGCCCGAGCACCACCTCGGCGGGATCCAGCGGGCGGAAGCAGCCGATCACCTCTTCGCGCGCGGATTGCAGATCGTCGGCGCCCATGCTCGCCGGCGGCTCCATGGCCACCTCGGCGGCGACCTGCAGCAGATGGGTGATCAGCATGTCCAGCACCGCGCCGGTGGCGTCGTAGAACCCGGCTCGGTCGTCGATGTCCAGCGTCTCGGGCGCGTCGATCTGCACGGACTTGATGTGCTCGGCGTCCCAGGCGGTGGAGAACAGGCTGTTGGCGAAGCGGAGCACGTGCAGGTCCTGGGTCGCCTCCTTACCCAGGAAATGGTCGATCCGGTACACCTGCGACTCGTCGAGCACCTCGTGCACGGCCTTGTCCAGCTCTCGGAAATTCTCCGGTGACGTGCCGAACGGCTTTTCGTAGACCACCCGGGAATCGGCGGCCAGCCGGTGTTTGCCCAGCGCCGCGGTCAGCCCGATGAACGCCACCGGGGGCACCGCCAGGTAGTGCACGAGCTGGGTGTCCTCGCCCAGTTCGGCGCGGGCGTCCGCGACGACGTCGAGCAAGGCGCCGGGGTCGTCGCTGCTGAAACCGCCGCCGGCGAAACGCAAACGGGAGCTGAAGTCGTCCCACGGCCCGGCGTCCGGGTGCGGTCCGAACGCCCGCAGCGTGTCGTGGACGTGCTTGCGGAATTCGTCGTGCGAGACGTGACCGCGCCCGTTGCCGATCAGCAGGTAGTTGTCCGGAAGAAGTTTCTGTTGGGCCAGGGTGAAGAACGCCGGGATCACCATGCGCTTCGCCAGGTCGCCGGTGGCGCCGAACAGAACGAAAACAATGGGTGGGCCCGGAACGGAACTGGCTGTCATCGGTGACGTCCTTGGTCTCAGCGGTGACGCGCGGTCACGTCAGCACAGCCGAGGGTAGCCGAGAGCCATCGTCACTGGTGCACCAAACGCTGGCTCGCGAGGACCTCGTTGCCCCGATGTCGTTCGCCGGGACCTTTGTTCGCCGGGACCTCGTTCGCCGGGACCTCGTTCGCCGGACCTCGTTCGCCGGGACCTCGTTTTGCCAGGACCTGGATCGCGAGGACCTGGTTTGCCAGGACGAGCACCGCGGCCGGGCGAGCGTACGCACCCGGCCGCGGTGACTGGGTCAATCGGAGGTGGCGCTGGACAGCCCGGTGCTGATCAGGTTCATCACGGCCGAATCCTGCAGGGTTGTCACGTCACCGATCGTGCGGTTCTCGGCGATGTCACGCAGCAGCCGCCGCATGATCTTGCCGGAGCGGGTCTTGGGCAGCTCCGGGACGACCAGGATGCGCTTGGGCTTGGCGATCGGCCCGATCTCCTTGGCGACGTGGCTCTTCAGCTCGACGATCAGCTGCTCGCCGGAGTCGCTGGCCGACCCGCGCAGGATGACGAACGCGACGATGCCCTGGCCGGTCATTTCGTCGGTCGCGCCGACCACGGCGGCCTCGGCCACCGCCGGGTGCGAGACGAGTGCGGATTCCACCTCGGTCGTGGAGATCCGGTGTCCCGACACGTTCATCACGTCGTCGACCCGGCCGAGCAGCCACAGCGCGCCGTCGGTGTCGTACTTCGCTCCGTCACCGGCGAAGTAGTAGCCCTGCGCGGCGAACCGGGACCAGTAGGTGTCGGCGTATCGCTCGTCGTCACCGAAGATCGTGCGCAGCATGGCCGGCCACGGTTTGTCGATCACCAGGTAGCCGCCTTCACCCTTGCCGACCGGGATGCCCTCGTCGTTGACCACGAGCGCACTGATGCCAGGCAGCGGCACCATGGCCGAGCCGGGCTTCGTCGCCGTCACCCCGGGCAGCGGGGAGATCATGATCGCGCCGGTCTCGGTCTGCCACCAGGTGTCCACGATCGGGCAGTTGTCGTGGCCGATGTTCTCCCGGTACCACATCCAGGCCTCGGGGTTGATCGGTTCCCCGACGCTGCCCAGCAACCGGAGCGAGGACAGGTCGAACTTGCCGGGGATGTCCCGGCCCCACTTCATGAACGTCCGGATCAGCGTCGGCGCGGTGTAGTAGAGCGACACCTTGTACTTGTCGACGATCTCCCAGTGCCGGCCCTCGTGCGGGCTGTTCGGGGTGCCCTCGTAGATCACCTCGGTGGCCCGGTTGGCCAGCGGCCCGTACACGATGTACGAGTGGCCG
>JBBQGJ010000064.1:0-23329 GCA_038322925.1 Mycobacteriales bacterium | reverse complement strand
CCGACCGCGGCACCTGCTGTGGCGCGCAACAGGTTTCGACGTGACCAGTCGTTCATGAGCCTCTCCCTGCGTCCGGCGGCCGGCTTTCGGTCCGCTCATCGGCTGTTCGTTCCGGAGGGGGCGAAGGATGGGCACGTCGCCGGCCGATGATCATCAGGCACCTCGGGCGTCCTGCATGGCCGGCTGGATTCTCAGCCGGCCCAGGGATCGGAGCCGATAGTTAGACGGTATGAGTGGCCCCCGACCACTTGACGGGGCCGGGGCCTCTCTCGCAAGTTGATGTGGATCACCGTCAGGGAGAAGGCCCTGCCGGTCCTACATTTGCGGGAGGCCCCGGTGTTCTCAGAAGCACGGCCGATCCGGTCGCCGTGGCGAATTCCGGCGCCGCCGTGCGGGCCTGCCGGGACCGGATCGTCGCCGAGGGCTGGGATCCGGCGGACTTCAACAGCACCGAGAATGCGACGGACGTCGCCGATCTCCGGGTGGCGTTGGGCATCGAGAGCTGGAACCTGTACGGCGTCTCCTACGGCACCGATCTCGCGCTGCAGACCCTGCGGGACCACCCGGAGGGCATCCGTTCGGTGGTGCTGGATTCCGTGGTTCCACCGCAGGACAACCTCTTCGATCATTTCTGGCCCTCCGCAGCGCATGGCTTCCAGGTGCTGTTCGACGATTGCGCCGCCGACACCGCTTGCAACGCCGCCTATCCGAACGTCCGCACCGCATTCGCGACCTTGGTGAACGAGCTCACCGAGCAACCCAGGTCGGTCACCGTGCGCGCTCCTTCCACGGGCCAGGACGTCCAGGTCGTGATCGACGGGTACAAGCTGGCAAATCTCGTGCTGACGTCCAGCCTGAGCCCGGGGTCCATCGCCCCCATCCCCGCGCTCATCGACAACCTGGCGAACGGGGACGGGACCCAGGCAGCCACCCGACTGGCGGCCGGTGTCCCACCGCCGGGTGTCACCGGATACGGGCTCGCGCTGGGCGTGTTCTGCAGTGAGCAGACCCCCTTCAGCAGTACGGAAGACGTGCACGTCGAGGGACGCAAGGCACTCCCAGGTTTTCCCGACGCGGTGCTGTCCTTCCCGCCACAAGCACCCTGGATCTTCAGCGACTGCCAGTAGTGGGACGTCGCTCCGGCGGACCCGGCAATCACCGAACCTGCCACCAGCGCCGTTCCGGCATTGCTGGTCAGTGGGTCGCTCGACGCCATCACCGCTCCGGCGAATGCCGTCGCGGCTGCAGCCGAGCTTGCCAACGCCCACCTGCTGGATTACCCGGACGGTGCGCACGACGTGATGATCTGGTCACCACAGTGTGGTGTCGCCGTCATGCAGAGTTTTCTGAACCAGCCGGACCGTTTCGACGACAGTTGCGTTGCCGCGCTGAAGGTGCCACCGTTCACGGTCTCCTGACGCGTCCCGTGAGGGTGCCTGCTCATCCCACGTCGTGCAGGTGGTGCACCAGGTCGTGCAGGCAGTAGATCCCGAGCGTCCGGACGGTGAAGACCGCGCCGTTGGACCGATACCCGATCCGCTCCCACTGCTCGGGTGCCACGGCGGCGAAAACCCCGGCGGTGCGTTCCGCAGCCGCGGCAATCTCGACTGCCACCGTCGCCGGATCGGCTTCCCAGTAACGCTTTTCCAGTGCGGTGGCGTCCTGGTCCCAGTTCGGGAAGGTCGGTTCTGACTCACGCAGCATCAGTTCCGCGCGGTCGCCCATGATCAGGTAGACGTCGACAACGTGCGCGGCGTACTCCAGCGGCGACCACACGTGCGGGCTCGGCCGGACGGTGACTCCGGGGCGTTGCAGGACTCGTTGCCACCGCGTCGCGGCCTCCCGCAGGTCGTCCGCCAGCTGCGCTGTGCTGACTGCGCCCGGGTCAAACTCGCATTCCGGACAATGCTCTCGGACGACCCACGTCCAGTCCTTCTCGTCGGTCGGGGGAATTGCCGGGGACTCGCTCACGGCCTTGAAAATAGACCAAGAAGCTCTCGCCAACGGACGGCGGTGCGAGCAGACTGTCGGATCATCTGCCGTGAGGAGTCAACGATGACCGATCATCAGCTGTCCCGCCGGTCCGCGCTGGTTGGGCTCGGCGGAACCGCAGTCGGGGCGCTCTCCGCGTCCCTACTCGGCGCACCGACCGCGGTCGCGGCCACCGCAGCACCAGCGGCCACCGCTGCAGCGCCGACCGGAACCCCCGAGAACAGCGCGGTCGAGCGGCGAGTCAGCGCGCTGCTGCGCCGGATGACGCTGGCGGAGAAGCTCGGACAGCTTCAGCTCCTCAGCACTCCGGAGCTGGCCCAGCAGTCCCTGGAGGGTGCGCACCCCTGCGGTGGGGTCTTTTCGGTGGTCGGCGCCGCCAAGCTCAACGAGCTGCAGCGACTGGCCGTGCAGAAAACCCGTCTGCAGATCCCGCTCATTTTCGGTCTCGATGTCATTCACGGGTACACGACCAACTTCCCGATACCGCTGGGCCAGGCGTCCAGCTTTGACCCCGAGGTCGCCAGGACGGATGCGGTCGTCTCGGCGGGCGAAGCCAGGCGCAGTGGCATCACCTGGACCTATGCGCCGATGATGGACGTCACGCACGAACCGCGATGGGGTCGGATCGCCGAAGGTGCCGGCGAGGACCCGTATCTGGCCACCCAGATCGCCGTCGCCAAGGTCCAGGGTTATCAGGGCAGCGACTATTCGGCGCAGGACAAACTGGCGGCGTGCGCCAAGCACTATGTCGCCTACGGCGGCGCCGAAGGTGGCCGCGACTACAACACGGTGGACGTCTCGATCCAGGAACTGCACAACCACTACCTGCCGCCGTTCAAGGCCTCGGTGGCGGCCGGCGTCGCAACAGTGATGGCGTCGTTCAACGCGATCTCCGGCGTACCGGCGCACGCCAATTCCTACGTTCTGCGCGACATCCTCAAGGGAATCTACGGTTTCGACGGGTTCGTGGTCAGCGACTACACCGGCATCCAGGAATTGATCATGCACGGGGTGGCCGGGGACGGTGCCGACGCCGCCGCCGCGGGGATCACCGCCGGGGTCGACATGGAAATGGTGTCGACCAACTACGTCGACTTCGGCAGTCAATTGCTGGCTCAGGGCCGGATCACCCGGCGGGAGATCGACGACGCGGTCCGCCGGATTTTGCGGGTGAAATTCGCGCTCGGCTTGTTCGAGCATCCCTATGTCGACGAATCGAACGAGGTCACCGCGGTCTCGGACGCCGCCCGGGCGAGTGCCAGGGCAGCGGCCGGCAGGTCGATGGTGCTGATGAAGAACGACAACGCCATTCTGCCGCTGTCCCGTGATGCCCGCATCGCGGTGATCGGCCCGCTGGCCACCGCGACCTACGACCTGAACGGCACATGGTCGGGTCTGGGCACCGGCGCCGGCACCACGCCACCGGTGACGGTGCTCGACGGCATCAAGGCCGCGGCCGCCGATTCGTTGGCCATCAGCTTCGCGCAGGGATGCGACATCGAGTCCGAGGACGCCAGCGGGTTCGCCGCCGCAGCCGAGGCGGCCGCGGCCGCGGATGTGGTCGTGCTTGCCCTCGGCGAGAGCGCGGCGATGAGCGGCGAGGCATCGGCCCGCAGCAACATCGATTTGCCCGGTGTGCAGGAGGGCTTGCTCGCGGCCGTCGTTGCCGCCGGAAAGCCGGTGGCCGTAGTGCTTTTCAACGGACGGCCATTGACCCTGCAGTCCACGCACGATACCGCGACCGCGATCCTGGAGGCGTGGGCTCCCGGTGTCGAGGGCGGCAATGCCGTCGCCGACGTGCTGTTCGGCAAGGTCAATCCGGGCGGCAAACTGCCGGTGTCGTTCCCGCGGGCGGTGGGCCAGGTGCCGATCTACTACAACCGCCTGAACACCGGACGACCCGCCGACCCGGCCAACAAGTACACGTCGAAATACCTGGACCTGCCCAGCGGTCCGCTCTACAGCTTCGGGTTCGGCCTCAGCTACACCAGCTTCACGATCAGCGCGCCGCGGCTGAGTTCGACGAGTATGAATCGGCGCGGTGGGCGCATCGACGTCAGCGTCGACGTGAAGAACACCGGCGCGGTGGCCGGTGACGAGGTCGTCCAGCTCTACCTGCACGACCCGGTGGCCAGCATCTCGCAGCCGGTCCGCAGGTTGCGCGGATTCCGTCGGGTGACGCTGGGGGCGGGGCTGAGCACGACGGTGACGTTCACCGTCGGAACCGATGACGTCGGCTTCTACGACCACCAGGCCAAGTTCGTCGTGGAGACCGGAACCATAGAGGTCTACGTGGGCAACAGTTCCGACACCGACCAGAAGGCCACCTTCACCGTGGTGTGACCGTTGCATGTGCTCTTCAGTTTCGTCGGTGGAACCGGCCACGCCGAGCCGTTGGTGCCGGTCGCCGACGTGATGCGTGCGGCCGGCCACGAGGTCGCGTTCACCGGGCACGGGCGTTACCTTCCGCCCTGGCGTCGCAGGGGTTTCGCACCTTTTCGGTCGACGGCGGGAGTGGCGGCCCGCCCCCCGCCGGGCGGCTGCCGCTGGTCGAGCCCAGTCAGGAGAACGAAGACCGGGTGATCCGCGAGTACTACCTGGGCGAGGTGCCGCGCCGGCGGGCGCCGGGGTACGCCGAGCTGTTCGCCGATTGGCGACCGAACCTGGTGGTCCGCGACGAGATGGATCTGGGCGCCGCGGTTCTCGCTGAGGCGCAAGGCATTCCGCACGTCGTGGTGCTGGTCTTCGCGGCCGGCTCGTTCCTGCGGTCGGCGGTGGCGGCCGAACCGCTGTCGACGCTGCGCGGCGAACACGGCCTGCCTCCCGGACCGGGGAAGAGTCTGCACGGCGATTTCGTACTCTCCCCGTTCCCGGCAGGCTTCCGGGACCCGGCCTTCCCGCTGCCGCCCGGCGCGCGACTGTTCCGAGCGGCCGATTCTGTTGGGGCCCAACCCGTCCCGATGCCGTCGTCGTGGACGGGTCTGCCCGACCGGCCGGTCGTGTACCTCACCCTCGGCACGATTTTCGCGCTGGAATCCGGTGACCTGTTCGAGCGCCTGCTAGGCGGGCTCGCGGAACTTCCGGTCGAGGTGATCGCGACGGTGGGGCGCGATCTCGACCCGGCTGCGCTCGGCCGGCAGCCCGTCAACGTCCACGTGGAACGCTGGCTGCTGTCCGCACAGGTGCTGTCCAGGGCCGATCTCGTGGTCAGCCAAGGCGGCTCGGGCACCGTCGCGGCCGCGATCACCCACGGATTGCCGCAGCTGGTGGTTGCCATGGGCGCCGATCAACTGCAGAACGCTTGCCGGATCAGCGATCTCGGGATCGGCACGGCACTGAATCCCATCACCTGCACACCCGAGCAGGTCCGAACGGCCGCCGCGGCGCTGCTCGTCGATCAGCGCGCGCGCAGCCGGGCCAGGCGGCTGCAGCGCGAGACGATGCAGATGCCCGGCGTCGACACGCTGGTTCCGGTGCTGGAAGGACTGGCCCGCGGTCAGTCCGGCTGACCGTCGCGCAGCTCCCGTACCAGCGAGGACACCACGGCCTTCAGGCTGCCGTCGTTCGCGGCGGCGACCCGCAGCTGGCGTTGGTAGCTGGCGCCGCGCTTGACGATGTCGCGCACGTTCTCCAATTCGGCGGCGCAGTCCAGCGCCTGCGCGACCGGTGCCAGCATCGGCAGCAGCTCGTCGAGGTCCTCGGTGACCAACCTTTCGTCGCCGACGGTGTTCTGGATGATGATCGCGTCCATGCCGTACCGGGCGGCCCGCCACTTGTTCTCCCGGACGAACCACGGCTGGAGGGTCGGCACCTGGCGCCCGGCGTCCAGTTCCCGGGAGAAGTGTTCGACCAGGCATTGGGTCAGCGCCGCGATGGCGCCGATCTCCATGGACGTGGAGATCCCGTCGAAGGTGCGCACCTCGATGGTGCCCCAGCGCGGGGACGGCCGGATGTCCCAGCGCAGCTCGCCGAGCTCGTCGATGACGCCGGTGTGCAGCATGTCGGCGACCATGCCCTCGTACTGCTCCCAGTCGGCGAACTGCGGGGGTAGTCCGGCGGTCGGCAACTGCTGGAACATCAGCGCCCGGTTGGAGGCGTAGCCGGTGACCTCACCGGACCAGAACGGGCTCGACGCGCTCAGCGCCTGGAAGTGCGGGAGGTAGGTCAGCAGGCCGTCGATGATGGGCAGCACCTTGCGGCGGTCCTCCACCGCGACGTGCACGTGCACGCCCCAGATCATCATCTGCCGCCCCCACCACCTGGTGCGGTCGATCAGGGTGTCGTAGCGCGTCTTGCCGGGGGTGACCTGCTGCTGGAACCACTGGCTGAAGGGGTGCGTGCCAGCCGACATCAGTTCCACGCCAAGCGGTTCGGCGTAGCCGATGACCCGCTCGACCAGCCTGGTGAGGTCGGCGACGGCGTGCCTGGCGCGGTGGTGCGGGGCGGTGACGATCTCCACTGTGTTGGTGAGCAGCTCGTTCGTCACGTGCGGGAAGCCCTGGCCGTCGCCGATCCGGGCCAGCAACTCGGGTGCCGCCGGGCTCAGCTCGCCGCTCCGGCGGTCGACGCAGGCGATTTCCCACTCGATACCAAGGCGTGATCGCTCCGAGTGGGCGAAATCGATACCCATGTGATGTCGGCCAACTTTCGGGGCGGCGGCAGGCGTCAACTCGCGGCGAGTTTAGTCGTCGCCTTGTGGGCGGAGTTGACAACGGCCGGATGCGTGACGATTGTCGGGTGATGCGCACCGCGATGCAGGCCTGTTCGCAGGCCGTCCGCGTGCTGGTCCGGCGTCGGCACGTCGACCACATGCGCATCAGCACGGCTCTGTGTTGCGAAGAACGCTGAATCCTGGCCCCGTTCGGTTCCACGGTTTCTTCGCTTCCCACCCCAGCCTGCTGCCTGAAAGAGCCCTCTCATGACCGTCACCGACGAACTGGTGCGCAACTCCCGGCAGTACGCCGATTCCTTCGACAAGGGTGACCTCCCGTTGCCGCCGGCCAAGCACGTGGCCGTGGTGGCCTGTATGGATGCGCGGCTGAACGTGTATGGCCTGCTCGGCCTGTCCGAGGGCGACGCCCACGTGATCCGCAATGCCGGCGGCATCGTCACCCAGGACGAGCTGCGCTCGCTGGCCATCAGCCAGCGACTGCTGGGCACCACCGAGATCATCCTCATCCACCACACGGACTGCGGGATGCTGACGTTCACCGACGACGAGTTCCGGCAGGCGATCGAGGCCGAGACGGGCGTGAAGCCGACCTGGGCCGCAGAGGCCTTCACCGATCTGGACGCCGACGTGCGCCAGAACATCGCCCGGATCCACGCCGAATCGGCTATCCCGATCAAGGACTCGGTGCGTGGCTTTGTGTATGACGTGGCCGCAGGCACTCTCCGAGAGATCAGTGGAGAACTGCCATGAAGAAGCTGCTGACGTTCCCGAACCCGGTCAATGAGTACGCGGCGCGGTCGGTCGCCGGCATGGTGGTGCTGCTGTGCATCGCCACCCTGATCTTCCGCAGTCCGTGGCTGCTCTGGCCGCTGGCGCTCGGGTTCGTGGCCCGAGTGGCTTCCGGTCCGAGGTTCTCGCCGTTCGGGCAGCTCGCGACAAAGGTGATCGCGCCCCGCCTGGGACCGGCCAAGCTGGTCCCGGGTCCGCCGAAACGCTTCGCGCAGACCATCGGCGCGACGCTGTCGGTCGGCGCGCTCGTTGCCTTCTACCTGGGTGCGCCGACGGTGTCGTGGGTGCTGGTCGGGCTGATCACCGCGGCGGCCTTCCTCGAATCGGTGTTCGGGTTCTGCCTGGGCTGCACCATCTTCGGGTGGCTCCAAGGGATCGGCCTGATCCCGGTCTCGGTCTGCGAGGCCTGCAACGACATCAGACTGCGGCAGAAGGCCGCAGTAGCCGGGTGACGTGGTTGGATCGAGGCCGTCGCAGACCCTCGACGTTCACCCGCACGCCCGATCGGTACTGGAGGATTCATGGCAAAGATCTATGACGACGTCACCAAGCTGATCGGCAACACGCCGCTGGTGCGGCTGAACAAGCTGACCGAGGGGCTGGACGCGACCATCGTGGCCAAGCTCGAGTTCTACAACCCGGCGAGCTCGGTCAAGGACCGCATCGGCGTCGCCATCATCGACGCCGCTGAGCGGTCGGGAGAGTTGCCGCCCGGCGGCACGATCGTCGAGGCGACCAGTGGCAACACCGGGATCGCGCTGGCGTTCGTGGGGGCGGCGCGCGGCTACGACGTCGTGCTGACCATGCCCGAAACCATGTCCAAAGAGCGGCGCGCGCTGCTCCGGGCCTACGGCGCCGAGCTGATCCTGACCCCGGGGTCGGTGGGCATAAAGGGCGCGGTGGACAAGGCGCGGGAGATCGCCAAGGAACGCCCCGGCGCGATCCTGGCCCGGCAGTTCGAAAACGAGGCCAATCCCGAGATCCACCGTCGCACCACCGCCGAGGAGATCTGGAACGACACCGACGGTGCCGTCGACATCCTGGTGGCCGGGATCGGCACCGGTGGGACCATCACCGGTGTCGGGCAGGTGCTCAAGGCGCGCAAGCCCGGCGTGCAGATCATCGGGGTCGAACCCGCCGAGTCCCCGATCCTGAACGGCGGTGCTCCCGGCCCGCACAAGATCCAGGGCATCGGGCCGAACTTCGTCCCGCAGATCCTCGACCGGACCGTCTACGACGAGATCATCGACGTGGACGCCGAGACCTCGGTTGCCGTGGCCCGGGACGCCGCCAAGCGCGAGGGTCTGCTGGTTGGCATCTCCTCCGGTGCCGCGATCCATGCAGCGATCCAGGTGGCCAGGCGTCCGGAGAATGCCGGGAAGTTGATCGTGGTGATCGTGCCGTCGTTCGGCGAGCGGTACCTCACCTCGGTGTTGTACTCAGATCTGATGGACTGATGACCAGTGTCCGGGCCGCCCTCACGGTGCTCCGCGAGGATCTTGAGGCAGCTCGCAACCGGGACCCGTCGGCGCGGTCATTCGTCGAGATCGCGCTCGGGTACCCGGGTGTGCATGCGATCTGGTTCCACCGGTTGGCGCACCGGATGTGGCAGAAACCACGACTGCGGCTACTTGCCCGGCTGCTCTCGCAGACGGTGCGGGCGGTCACCGGTGTCGAAATCCATCCAGGTGCGCAACTCGGCCGACGGCTGTTCATCGATCACGGTATGGGCGTGGTGATCGGCGAGACGGCGGTGGTCGGCGACGACGTGCTGCTGTTCCATGGGGTCACCCTGGGCGGCCGGTCGATGAGTCGCGGGAAACGCCACCCGACCCTCGGTGACAACGTGACGGTCGGCGCCGGTGCCAAGGTTCTCGGTCCGGTGGAGATCGGGTCCGGCGCCCAGATCGGCGCGAACGCCGTGGTGATCACCGACGTGCCGGCCGACCACATTGCCGTGGGCATCCCGGCGAAGATCCGCCCGAATCCCGGATCCCTGCCGGATATCGGCTACGCCGACGACCCAGCGATCTATATCTGATCGACGGAGCTCTCAGTCGCCGGTGCACATCACCTGCCAGGACCGTGGCCTGCAGCTTGCCACCGGCGACGCACAGGTCGTCGGCCAGCCGGTCCAGGAACGCGAGATGATCGGCGAACGCCTCGTGCGCGAAGATCGATTCCTCGTCGCCGAGGGCGGGCCGGGGCGGTGCAGCAGCGCGAACCACCGATCGCCCGGTTCCGCATCAACCGCGTCCGGTTCCGGCCCGTGGTCGCCGGCCTCGTCGCCCCCCGCCGGACGGTGGCCGTCGTCGGCCTTCCCGGTGGTGCAGTACGTCCGATCCTGACCGAGATCGGTCTGGCAGCAAACGATCTCCACGCATAGATCCTCGCCGTCGAGGGTGGCCTCACTAGCTGACCATGCCGGCGCATCAGGCACCGGTCAACTTGCTGGCACACGGCCGTGCTCGATGCCCACAGACAATTTGGGAGGTGCGCTCCTGCCCGGCTCGCTCCTGCCTCGGCTCGGCGGGGTTGCCGCCATCGTCACCTCGCCAGCTCTCAGGTGCATTTCGGCGGTCCGATACGGGCCGCGGTGCCCTTCAGCGTCCTCTGCCTGTTGATCAGGGTGATCGGTTGGCACGCCCGCATGTGGGGCAGGGCAGGCGCGCGGGGCGTGTGCGGGTTTGTCCTGGCCGCCCTCGGGTTGACGCACGGGGTCGTCGGCATGACCGGTTCCGCACTGGGCGTCGTGGGGTCTGGCATGGTCGCACGAGTGATCAACACCGGTGAGCACGGAGGTCGGTGGCGCGCTCGATGGGCGCCGCCGGGATGCCCGTTCAGCCGCAGCACCCGCGGTGGATCCCATTTGGTGACCTCGGCCCAGATAGTGGCGCGCTCACCGGACCGCTCGACGATGTCCTTGCCCTCGATCGGCGACGGTGCCGTCGCCGAACACGGCATGGTCGCCCAGCGGCCCACCAGTCGCCGATGCGATCGGTGAACAGGGTGAAGGTGCGTTCAGCCGTTGCCGCGACGCGGATCTCGCGGCGGTTGGGCGCGGTGCTCATTTCTTCAGGGGTCGTCATGGGAGCATCAGTGCCGCAGGCCGACCTTCTCGTAGAGCCGGCGCAGCGGCGCGGGTGCACACCAGTTCCAGTCGCCGAGCAGTGTCATGGTGGCCGGGACCAGCAGGCAGCGCACGATCGTCGCGTCGATGGCCACTGCGACGGCCAACGCCACCCCGGTCTGCTTGATCACCAGCAGCTCGCCGACCGCGAACCCGGCGAACACCAGCACGACGATCAGCGCCGCCGAGGTGATGATCCGGCCTGAACGCTGCAACCCGTGCACCACGGCCTCGTCGTTGCTCATCCCGCTGTCCTTGAACTCCTTGATCCGGCTCAGCAGGAAGACCTCGTAGTCCATGGCCAGCCCGAACCCGAGCGCGAACACCAGGATCGGGATGAAGCCCTCGATGCCGCCGGTCGAGCTGAACCCCAGCAGCGACTCTCCGTTGCCGTCCTGGAACACCCACACGAGCACGCCGAGGGAGGCGCCGAGGGAGATCACGTTCATGATCAACGCCTTGATCGGTATCAGCACCGACCCGGTCATGAAGAACAGCAGCACGAACGTGGCCAGGATGACCACGGCCAGCGCGGCCGGCGCGTCCCGGGCCAGGGAATCGGTGAAGTCGACCAGCCCGGCGGTTCGCCCGGTGACCCAGATCGGGTAGTCGGGCCGGTTGTCCCGGACGGTTGCGACCACGGATTTCGCCGTGTCGCTGCCCGGGTCGGGGTCGGTCATGAAGACCGAGACGGTGGCGTACTGCTCGCCCACCGCCCTCGGCGGGGTGACCAGTTCGACACCGTCAAGGTCCCGGATGTCCTGCGCGAGGCCGGCCATGTCCTCCGGTGAGGTCTGCCCGACCACCTGGACGGCGGGGATGCCGGAGGCCGGGTATTCCTGCGCGAGGGTGTCGAAGAACTGCCGGTCCGCCGCCCCCGGCGGCAGCAGTTCGACCCCGGAGTTGCGCAGCTGCAGGTTGAGAGCCGGCGCGGCGAGCACGGCCAGCAACAGCACCACGCCGGTCACCACCAGCCAAGGTCTGCGCTGGGTGCGCCGGGCGAGCCGGGAGAAGAAGCCCTCCTCGGGAGCGACGTCGCCGAGCTTTCGGGTCAGCACCCGCAGGCCCGGAACCCGGTTCAGCAGCCCCGGCTGCAGCATCCTGGCGCCCGCCATCGCGATCAGCGCCGGCACCAGGGTCAGCGCGACCAACAGCGCGACAACAACCACGCTGACCCCGGCCGCGCCGATCGCGCGAAGGATGTTTGCCTGGAACAGCAGCAGCCCGGACAGGCTGATCGCCACCGTCACGCCTGAGAACAGCACTGTGCGGCCGGCGGTGCGCAAGGTCATCACCAGCGCATCGGTGCGGGCGGCCTTGGTGGACCGGGTGGTGACCAGATCCAGGTGCAGCCGCAGCTCCTCCCGGTAGCGGGACACGATCAGCAGGCCATAGTCGATGCACAGACCGAGGCCCAGCACCGTGACAACGTTGACGACGCTCGCGTCCAGATCGATCAGGTAAGAAAAGCCCAGCAGCACCGCGAGTGCGCCGCCGATGGAGGCGATGGCGCCGGCGATCGGTACCCCGGCCGCCAGGAACCCGCCGAACACCAACACCATCACCAGCAGGCTGACCGGCAGCGCGATCGCCTCGCCGTTGAGCAGATCCTTCTCCACCTGGCCGTTGATGGCGTCGAACACCAGCTGGCCGCCGCCGAGCTGACCGCTGGAGCCCGGGACCGCCGCCGCGATCTCGTCACCGAGCTGAAGCAGGCGCGACTGGGCGTCGTCCAGCGCGGCGTTCCGCGTGGTCTTCGACAGATCGAGCGCGAGTACCGCCGTGACCAGAAAACCGTTGCGATCCTTGGCAATCACCCCCGCCGCCTGCGGTGACGCCGGGCCGCCCGGGAAGGTGAACGGGTCGATCACCTGGGCGACGCCGTCGATGGCCAGCAGATCCGCGCTCGCCCTGCGGATCGGGTCCGCCACCGCGGGGTCGTCCGCGGTGGCGTCCTTGATGATCAGGGTGATGGACGGACCGGTCGTGGACGCCCCGTCAAGGATGTTGAGGCCGTCATCCGCCTCGCCGGTGACCGAGGGCTCGCTGGCCGCCAGCCGGGCGAACAGGCCCTCGCCGGTCACCCCCAGCGCCGTGGCGAACCCGGCGATCGTCAGCAAGATCCAGGTCGCGACGATGACGCCGGGTCGGTGGGCGATGAAGCGCCCGAGGGTGGCCAGCACGGGCAGAATCGTGTCACGCCGGCTGTGGCGGGAGCGTCATGCGGAGGGCGGGATGTTCTGGTTCAGCCGGAAGAGGTTTCCCGGGTCGTACTCGTCCTTCAGCGCGACCAGCCGGCGGTAGGTCTCCGGTGGGTATGAGGTCCGCACGGACGTTGCGTCGCCCTCACCGGTGAAGTTCACATACGTCGCGGCGTCCGGACCCAGCGAGGTAGTCACACCCCGTCCCCACTGCACGACCTCGGAGAAGCCCTCCGCGGTCGGCGTCCGGCCGATCACTTCGACGAGGTAGTCCTGATCGCGATGCGAGAACGCCGTTGCGTCGGCAGCAACGGCGCCCACCGCGCCGCCGAGCCGGTACAGGTGCACCTCGGACAGGGCGTTCGGCAGCGAGGTGAACGAGTCGAGCAGCGCTCCCATCGCGGCGTCGTCTGCGGCGGGCAGGAACGCCGAACGGAAGTAATTGTGCATGCCCTTGGGGAACAACGGATCCAGCAACTGCTGCCAGGCAACGTACAGGCGCGCATCGAAGATGTCGGCGACGACCGTGCCCAGCGATCGGAAGGCGGCGGTGGCCGCCTCGCCCGCCTCGACGTCACCGGCCCAGCACCCGAGTACGGCGACGATTGGCTTGCCGTGCGCGGACTCCGGCAGGAACGGCACCGGTGGCGCCATGGTCAGGTTGACCACGGAAGTCAGCTCGTCGGGGACATGGGTGCACGCCTCGTGATATCCGCGGAGCACCTGCTCGGCCTCCTCGGCCGGGTAGAAGACCAGGCCGCAGAAGACGGTCGGCCCGACCTCGTGCAGCTGGTACTCGAAGGACGTCACCACCCCGAAGTTGCCGCCGCCGCCGCGCAGCCCCCAGAACAGCTCCGGGTTCTCCTGCGCGCTGGCGTGCACGAATTGGCCGTCGGCGGTGACGACGTCGGCCCCGACCAGGTTGTCGCAGGTCAGCCCGTGCTTGCGCATCAACCAGCCGACTCCCCCGCCAGTGGTCAGGCCGGCGATGCCGGTGGTGGAGACCAGCCCTCCGGTCACTGCGAGCCCGAACTGCTGAGTCTCGGCGTCCAGGTCGGACCACAGGCAGCCCGCCTCGGCAGCCACCGTCCGGGCCTCCGGGTCGACCCGGACGCCTTTCATCGGCGACAGGTCGAGCACGATGCCGCCGTCGACGGTGGAGAAGCCGGGGATGGAGTGGCCGCCGCCGCGAACGGCCAGCGGCAGGCCCTCACTCCGGGCGAAGTCAACGGTGCGCATGACGTCGGCGACCCCCGCACAGCGGACGATCAGTGCAGGATTCCGGTGGTGCGCCGCATTCCAGATGCTGCGGGCGGAGTCGTAGTCCTGGTCTCCAGGACGGATGGCGGTGCCGCGGAGACCGCCGGCGAATTCGGCGATCGTTGCTTCGCCGATGCGGCTCGGCGGTATCTGAGTGGTAGTCATGAGAATGACGATAGGAAGCGCTTCTCAACACGATCTCAACGTGACCTCAACTCCGACCTCAGAGCCTGCAGCCGTTGTCCGGCGACAACGCACCCCAGCTTGTCGAGAGCGATTGCTGCTGTTCGGGTCTCCCGTTCCGCACGGCCGTGATCGGCCAGCTCGACGGACAATTCGGCGACCATCAGATGCTGCCAGGCCGGCATCCGTCCCCACACGGCGAGCTGTTCGGCTGCTCGGGCGTACATTTCCCGGGCAGCCCGGACCTGCCCCGACATCAGTTCGATGGCGGCCAGAATGGTCAGGGCTCCGCCGGTGCCGGCCGTGTCGCCAATGGCCTCGAACGCGGCAAGGCCGCGCCGCGCCGCGTCCAGGCCGGCCGTGACGTCGCCCCGCATGGCCTCCAGCAGCGCCATGTTGACCTCGGTGAGCAGCTCACCCCTCCGGTCGCCCAGGCTCATTCGAAGGTCGCGGGCCCGACCGAACGCGGTTTCCGCCGCGGCGAAGTCACCGCTGTCGCGGCGCAGGCATCCCAACTGGTGCAACGCCTGCGCCCTGGCCAGGTCGTCCTTCAGCTCGGTGAAGACCTCGACGGCTTGGCCGACGGAAGCGGTCGCCGCCGCGGGATCGCCGGTCAACCGGGCCGCGTAGCCCAAAGCCGTCAGCACGTAGCCGTTCGCCTGCGCGACCCCCACCCGGCGGCACATCAGCAATGTCTCCTCGAAGCACGGCACCAGTCGCCCGTTCACCGGGACCAGCTGCATGCAGGGGGTGATCACCGGCAGGAAGGGCCGGGTGAGTGGATCGGCCTCGGCGAGTTCGCCCAGGCACCTGGTGAACCGGGCGGCGGCCAGCGCTCCGTCCTCGCGGGACAGCGCGCACTGGCCGAGCAACCAGGTGGTTGCCGCGACCACCTCGGGGCGGCCGGCGTCGGAGGCGTCAGCCCGTAGGTCCAGCGCCAGCCGTTCCGCGTCGTCCAGATCGAAGACTGTCAAGGCCAGTGTCGCGTCCATCAGCCGGCACAGCACCACCTCGTCGGGGTCGCCGAGCTGCTGGGCTACCGCCAGCGCCTGCGCACCCAACGCACGATGCCGGTCGGCGCGGCCCTGCCTGCTGTCCAGCCCGGTCAACCCGAGGAGCGCCCTGGCGCGAGCCTTGGTCGGGCTGGGGGCGGCCGCGAGGGCACGCTCGACCCAGCGGGCGCCTTCCACGAAGTGTCCGCGCAGCACCCAGTACCGCCACAGCCCGGCGGCCAGCCGCATCGCACTCTCGGGGTCCTGCGCGCACGACCAGCGCAGCGCCCCGCGCAGGTTGTCGTGCTCGAGATCGACCACCCTGGGATGTTCGGTGACGACGCCTTGGGCGTATTCGGGGTCGTGCGCGGCCGCGAAGTCCACGTAATACGCGCAATGCGCGGCGGACAGCAACGGCAAGTCACCCGCCCGTTCGAGGTTCTCCCGGCAGAACTGCCGGACCGGCTCCAGCTGGCGGTACCGGGATGCGCCGTTCGTCCGTTCGGCCAGCACCAACGACTTGTCCACCAGCCGGCTCAACAGGTCAAGCAGTTCGGTGCGGTCCAACGGCGGGCCGCCGCAGATCGCCTCGAGGGCCGGCAGCGTGAAGCTGCCGGCGAGCACGGCAATCCGGCGCAGCAGGATCTTCTCCCGCTCGGTGAGCAGATCGTGGCTCCATTCCAGGGTGGCGCGCATGGTCTGATGCCGGGTGATACCGACCGGGCCGTGCCCCAGCACCGACAGTGCGTCACCCAGGCGCTGAACGATCTCCGCCGGTTCGAGCACCGCGATCCTCGCGGCGGCCAGCTCCAGTGCCAGCGGCATGCCGTCCAGCCGGCGGCACAGGTCGACCACGCCCTGGGCGTTGTCGGTGTCGAGCGCGAAGCCCGGCCGCACCTGAGCAGCGCGTTCCACGAACAGCCGCACGGACGCCAACTGCTGCAGCGCGGCCAGATCGCCGGCGATCACCAGGCCCGGCGCGGGCAACGCCAGCGACGGGACCCGGAAGGTGAACTCGCCGGGCGCCTGTAGCGGCTCCCTGCTGGTGGCCAGCACGTCCACCCCTGGGCAGCCGGCCAACACCTGGGCCACCAGATGTCCACAGGCCGCGAGCAGGTGCTCGCAGTTGTCCAGCACGATCAGCGTGCTTTTGAACCGCAGCTGGTCGACGAGCGCCTGACCCCGGTTCGGCCCGGCCCCCGGTTCAAGGCCCAGCGCCTCGGACACCATGTCCGCCACCAACAGCGACTCCCCGACGGCGGCGAGATCGACGAACCACACGCCGTCCGGGTACGCCGACCGCACCCGCTCGGCGACCTGGACCGCCAGCCTGGTCTTGCCGCAGCCACCGGCTCCGGTGAGGGTGAGCAGCCGCGCGCGCCCGAGCAGCCGCTGCGCTTCGGCGAGTTCTCGTTCTCGACCGACGAAGCTGGTCACCGGGGTCGGCAGGTGTCCGGCCTGGGTACCGCGGCCTTCCGGGCGGTCGGCGGGTGCCCGTCGCCGTGGTCCCGGGGGTGCGCCGGTCAGCAGTTCGCGGAACACCGCCGTGGTCTGCCGGTCGGGATCCGTGCCGAAAGCTTCCAGCAGATCGGCCCGCAGCCGCTCGTACCGGGCCAGTGCCTCCGAGCGGCGACCACCCGCAGCCAGCAGCGTCATCAGCGCGCGGACCGCACCCTCGTGCAGCGGGTCCGACTCGAGTACCCGGGACAGCAGCAGCAGCGCTTCGTCCGGGGCCCCCTCGGCGACTGCCGACGACAGCCTGACCAGGACGGTCCGATGGGCCTCCCGCAGCTCCTCCCGACGTGCGCTCAACCAGTCTGCGGACTGCTGGTCGGGCAGCAGATCGCCGGTATAGGCCTCCACCGCCGAGCGCAGGGCCGCCTCGTCACCGGAGACCAGAGCGGCGGCGGCCAGTTTCTCGAACCGCACAACGTCGACCGGCACCGGGCCGGCCTCGTCGAGCACGATCAGCTCGTCCTTGATGGCCAGCAGCCCGTCGGAGCCACCGTTCGAGCCGGCCAGCGCGCGCCGCGCCACGTACAGCGTCTGGTGTAGGTTCCGGGCCGCTGCGACGGGCTGCAGGTCGGGCCACAGGCGCTCCAGCACCTGCTCGCGGTGCCGTCGCTGGCCGGGTGCGAGTGCCAGCATCGCGACCAGGGTCCGGGCCTTGCGCAGTCGCCACTCCCGAGCATCCACCGGCGTGCCGTCGACCTGGACGCTGAACGCCCCGAGAAGTTCGATGTGTACCCCCCTGCGGGAAAGCTCCACGGCGCTCACTATCCACGGTACGGAGGGGGTGCCGAAACGGTTTGCGGTCCGGGTCAGGTCCGGGTCAGTTCTGCATCAGGGACAGATCAGGGACAGATCAGGGGCAGATCGGCGGCAGCTCAGCCGACATGTACCCGGGGGCGCCTGGCGCGGTTGGGTTCGGCACGCCGGAGCACCTCCCGGGTGATGGGCGCGATCTCACCGACGCCGAAGAACAGGAACCGCAGCAGGTTCGACACGGGGTTGCCCTCGGTCCATTCGAAATAGATGTTGGGTTTGACGCGGTACTCGTCGCGCAGGTGCAGCAGGAGCGCGGCGATCGAATTGGCGACCGCGGGGCTGGTCATCTCCATCACCCGCCGGCCCTGCCGGAAACAACCGTGCACGTTCAGTTCGGTGGCGAAATCCGACGTGTCGGACAGCGTGACCTCGAGGAAGATCACCGTGTCCTCGGACGGGATGTGGTTCTCCGCGCGCTGTTGGCGTTCCTTGAAACCGAGCGTGTGTTCCCCGCCGCGGTCGGGGTCGTGCGCGATGATCTGGATCTCCCGGCGGGCCATTCCGGCGAAGAACGCCGCTGACGGCTGGTCGAGAACGATGGTGCTGACCCGCAACTCGAAGGAGCGGGCCACCCTGGACGCCAGCGAGACGCCGATGATCGCCAAGATGAACAAGGAGGCGATCTTCACCCCGTCCGGCCGCTCCACGATGTTGACGATGGTGGTGTAGACGAAGACCGCCGCGATCACCGCGAAGGCGATGAACTGTCCGCGCTGCCGTTTCCGGCGCGCGGACAGCGTCACCGCGATCGAGGCGGACGTCATCAGCACCAACACACCGGTGGCGTAGGCCCCACTCTGCGCGTCCACGTTCGCGTCGAAGAACCACGTCACGGCGAAGGCCACGAAGGCGAACACCAGCACCAGCGGTCGCACCGCCTTGGCCCATTCCGGCGCCATGCCGTACCTGGGAAGGTAGCGCGGGACCAGGTTCAGCAACCCGGCCATCGCCGATGCGCCGGCGAACCACAGGATGGTGATCGTGGAGATGTCGTAGACACTGCCGAAGGTGTTGCCCAGATACTCGTGAGCCAGGTAGGCCAGCGCGCGGCCGTTCGCCTCACCACCCTGCTGGAACTCGTCCTGCGGGATGAGCACCGTGGTGATGATGCTCGAGGTGATCAGGAAGATGCTCATGATCACCGCGGCGGTGGTCAGCAGCCGCCGGGTGCCGCGGATCCGCCCGGTGGGCCGGTCTTCGGAATCGTCCGGGCTGCCGGCCACCTGCGGCATCACCGCGACGCCGGTCTCGAAGCCGGACAGCCCCAGCGCCAGCTTCGGGAACACCAGCAGGGCAATCCCGACCATCACCCATGGGCTGGAGTAGTTGGTGGTGAGCGCCGATCGCCAATCGCTGACCAGCACGGGCGAGGTGATGACGTGTGCCATGCCGACCGCCACGACGACGAGATTGAGCCCGAGGTAGACGACCACCAGGAGCACGGCAATCCCGATCGCCTCGGCGAATCCGCGCAGGAACACCCCGCCCAGCAGGGCCAGCAACGCCAGGGTGATCAGCAGGTTGTAGTTGTGCCAACTCTCCGGCACCAGCGGGTTGCTGACCAGGTGCTCGGTGGCGTCCGCCGCCGACAGCGTCATGGTGATCATGAAGTCTGTCGCGGCGAATCCGAGCAGCGCCAGCACGAACAGCTTGCCGACCCAGCGGGGCAGCAGCCGCTCGAGCATGGCGATCGAACCCTCACCTCGGAAACTCTCCCTGGCCACCCTGCGGTACACCGGCAGCGCCCCGAACAACGTGAGGATCACCAGCACGACGGTGGCCAGCGGGGAGAGCAGGCCGGCAGCCAGCGCCGCGATGCCCGGCTGGTAGCCCAGCGTGGAGAAGTAGTCCACGCCGGTCAGGCACATCACCTTCCACCAGGAATGCGGGACGTGCTGCGGGGCCGGCCGCTGCTCGGGTCCGGGGTGATCGCCGCGTTGGTCGATCAGGCCTTCCAGCAGCCACACCCGAAATCGGTTGTGCCTGAACGGCTTTCCGGGCGGCTCCGCGGCCGGTGCGGTCGCCGGGTCGGTGGTGTCGGTGCCGGTCACAATGCGCTCAGCTCCGCGGCAGGACGATGGTCGAGGTGCTCAACCGATGCCTGGTCTCGATCAGCCGCACCACGCCGGTGCGCGACCGCATGGTGATCGACTGGCTGACGGCCAGGTCGGCCGAGTACCGGACCCCGCCGAGCACATCACCACCGGTGACACCGGTGGCCACGAAATAGGCGTTCTCCCCGCTGACCAGGTCGGAGGTGGTCAGCACGGCATCGGGGTCGTGACCGGCGTCCAGGATCTGCCGCCGCTCGTCCTCGTCCCGCGGCGCAAGTTGGCCGAACATCGCGCCGCCCATGCAGGCCGTAGCGCAGGCCGCGACGATGCCCTCAGGGGTGCCGCCGATTCCGACCAGCACGTCGACCTCGGATTCGGGTTGCAGCGCCATCAGCGCACCGGCGACGTCGCCGTCGATGAGGAACTTGATCCGCGCGCCGGCCGCGCGGATCCGGCCGGCCAACTCCACGTGCCGCGGGCGGTCGAGCAGCGCGACGGTGACGTCGGCGACGCTTTTCCCGCGGGCCCTTGCGATGGTCGCCATGGTGTCCTCGAACGGCGCGTTGAAGTCCACCAGCGCCGCGAGATCTGCGCCAACCACCAGTTTGTCCATGTACACGCAGTGCCCGGGATCGAACATCGCCCCGCGGTCGGCCAGCGCGATGACGGACAACGCGTTGGGCAGGCTCTTCGCGGTCAGCCCCGCGCCGTCGACGGGGTCGACCGCCACGTCGACCCGCGGCCCGGTCCCGCCTCCGACGTGTTCGCCGCTGTACAGCATGGGCGCGTCGTCCTTCTCACCCTCCCCGATCACCACCAGGCCCCGCATCGGGATGGTGCCCAGCACGGGGCGCATGGCGTCGACCGCAGCGGCGTCGACCTGGTCCTCGTCACCGCGGCCGAGGTAGCGGGCTGCTGCCACCGCGGCGGCCTCGGTTGCCCTGACCAGTTCCAGGGCCAGGATCCGGTCGTCGTCCAGCGAGTTGGGATCGGGATAGTAGGTCATCTAGTGGGTCACCGACTGCCCGACCCGACCTGGGCTGCTTCGGCGAGCGGTTGGATCCGCATCTTGCTGGCACCCTGCGACCGCGCGCGTTGCTCGGCCATCTTCGCGTCGAACTCGGCTCGCCACTGCGGGCTCACCGGGATCCCCGCCTTGCTGGCCTCCTCGGTGCTCAGCTCGACGGGAAACCCGTACGTGTCATAGAGGGTGAACAGCTCGGTGCCGCTCACCCCCGTCTCGGCGTAGGTCTTGAGCTGCTTGAGGCCCTTGCGCAGGGTGCGCCGGAAGGCCTGTTCCTCCTTGACCAGGGTGGCGATCACCGTCTCGCCCCGCTCGACCACTTCCGGGTAGTCCGCGGCGTACATCTGCGCCACCGTCGGGATGATCTGCGGAAAGAAGTTCTGCTCCAGGCCGAGGTCGAAGGCATAGCGGACGGCTCTGCGCACCAGCCGGCGCATCACGTAGCCCTGCTCCTTGTTGCTCGGCTTCACCCCGTCGACCGCAAGGAAGGTCGCACCGCGCAGGTGGTCGGAGATGACCCGCATCGCAGTGGTGTCGGTCTCGTAGGACTTGCCGGACAGTTCCTGCAGTTTGTCGATGATGGGCCACAGCAAGTTGATCCGGTACACGTCGGGACTGTCGATCGAGGCCGCCGCGATGCGCGCCAGCCCGCCGCCGTAATCGACGTTGCGCCGCGGCAGCGGCTCGAAGCCGGTCTCGGACTTCTTGTATTCCATGAAAACCGAATTGCCGAGCTCGATGAACCGGCCGCAGTCGCAATTCTGGTGGCAATGGCGGCCGTACGCCGGGTCGTGCTCGATCGCGGGATAGAGGTAGAACACCTCGGAATCCGGTCCGCCCGGTTCACCGACCGGCATGTTCTCGGCCTTCCCGCCGCGGCACCACCAGTTCTTCTTGCTGTAGAACGCGATCCGCGCGCCCTGCGAGCCGACCTCGCCGCCGCGCTCCTCGGTGCCCAGATCCACCTGATCGGCGCTGATTCCGGCGGTGGCGAACAACTCGGTCCAGATCGCCGCGCTCTCCGTGTCCTTTCCGATGCCGTTGGCCGGGTCGCCGCTGAAACAGCTGACGTAAATGCGATTCGGGTCCAGACCCACCCGCTCGGTCAGGAATTCCCAGAACTGGGCGAGTTGCTCGGTCTTGAAGTAGTCGCCGAGGCTCCAATTCCCGAGCATCTCGAAAAAGGTGGTGTGCCGGTTGTCGCCGACCTCGTCGATGTCCTGTACCCGCAGGCACGTCTGGCTGTCGGTCAGCCGGTGCCCGTCGGGATGGTCCTGACCCAGCAGATAGGGCAGCAGCGGCTGCATGCCGCTGCCGGTGAACAGCGTGGTCGGGTCGTTGTGCGGGATCAGCGGGGCGCGGGGGATGACGACATGGCCGCGCTCGACCATGAACTGCAGGTAAATCCGCCGGATCTCGTCAGCGTCCATGCGCGCCATGATCGCACCGGCGGGCCACGATGCTCGATCGGGGTGCTCGATCGGGGTGCGCGATCCGCTGCGTCGTCCAGTGTGATGCGGGTGATGCGGTATCGTCGTCATCATGCGCACCACCGTGTCGATCTCCGACGAACTGCTGCGCGCGGCCAAGACCCGAGCGAGGGAAACCGGCAAGACGCTCGGCGAGGTCGTGGAGGCCGCGCTACGACGCGAACTGTCCGACACTCAGCGAGACGAAGACCGGCCGACGGTGCCGGTCTTCCGCGGCGGGACCGGGCCCCGCCCGGGAATCGACCTGTCTTCGAATGCGGCACTGCACGAGGTCCTCGATGACGGCGTGCCGCTCGAACAGCGGCGTTGACAATGCTCCTGCTCGACGTGAACGTGGTGCTCGCGGCCCACCGCGCGGATCACCCCCTACATGGTGAGGTGCGGGGGTGGTTCGACGATCTACTCGCCGGTGACAACCAATTCACCGTCCCGACAGTGGTGTGGGGGTCGTTCCTGCGTCTGGCGACGAATCGACGGATCTTCGTGGTGCCGACCCCGCGCGACGAGGCTTTCGCGTTCGTCGCCGCGACCTGCGCCCAGCCGCACCACCTGCCGACCAGCCCAGGCCCACGGCATCTCGAGGTCTTGCGCCGGCTGTGCGAGGAGGCTGATGCCACCGGTGATCTGCTGCCGGACGCGGTACTCGGCGCGATCGCGGTCGAGCAGGGATGCGAGGTCGTCACTCTCGATCGCGACTTCGCTCGTTTTGCCTCGGTCCGTCATCGCCGGCCCGTGCCGATTTCGCCAGGCTAGGTCTCGGCTAGAGGACTGGGCTAGGACAGTGGAAGCCCTTGCTCGAGCAACTCGATGGCCTTCACTCCGTGGCCGATGGGGGTCCGGTCAGCCGATGGATGCGCGGGGAGTTGGTGGCGATTCCTTGGAGACCGTCTCCGCCGCGGCCTCGGCGGCGTAGGCCCGAGCCTCGGCGTTCGAGGTGTAGTCGGCGATCTCCCGGAGAAGGGTGCGGCGGACCTTGGGCTGCTGCGACAGCGCGACGGCCAGGACCGTCAGCAGGAACCACATCGTCAGGCTGCTGAAGACGACAAGGAGCACCGGAATGATCGTTTCGCCCAGTCTCTGGGCAAGGTCCTGAGCCGCGAAGATCCGGAACACCAGCGCGAAGTTGACCAGGTAGCCGATCAGGTAGGACACCGCAAAGGCGATCAGAAACTGCTTCAGGCTGCCCGATTGTCTCCGCTTGCGGATCGGCTCGT
>JBBQGJ010000063.1:0-23530 GCA_038322925.1 Mycobacteriales bacterium | reverse complement strand
CCGATGATGATCGCCATAGAGATGAAGTAGTAGAAGAGCAGGAAAGTGATCGGGGTGGCGAGCGCGCCGTAGGTGAGTCCGTGGCTGTAGACGTAGGACAGGTACAGCCGCAGTCCGGTGCTGGCGACCAGAAAGACCGTGGCCGCCAGCCCGGCCCCCGGGAGTCCCCGATACCAGGCGTGTTGATGCTTCGGAGCGACCTTGTACAAGGTCGCGACCATCAGGATCAGCCCGACGGCGACGCCAGGGTAGTAGATCTGGGCCAGCACGAGTTCGACGACCGGTCGCCAGCTGTCCGGGAACAGTCTGGGCAGCTGGTCGGGTCCGATGGCCACCAGCGGCAGCAACACCAGTTCGGCGGCCAGCGCCAGGATGTACAACCCGAGGGCGAAGAACCGCTCCACCACGGGATGTCGGAACTCGTGCTGGCAATACGCGATGGTGATCGCCTCGATGAACGCCGAGAGCGCCGACGACCCTGCCCACAGACTGATGATCAGGCCGACCGAGATCACCTCGGTACGTCCGTTGCTCAGGATCGTGTCGATCGTGTTGCCGAGCAGGTCGTTGGCAACCTCCGCATTGAAAACCGTGTTCAGGAAATTCGTGGCCTGGTTGCGGATCGCCGTCATGGTGTCCGGACCGAACAGCCAGCTGGCGAAGAATCCGGACAGCCCGAGCAGCGCCAGCAAGAACGGCGCGGTGGACAGCGCACACCAGAATGCCGCCTGCGAGCTCAGTCCGAAGAGCGAGTCGCCCCAGGCCTTCCCCAGCGTTCGCCCGATGATCTTGCGCCAGCGGTGCTCGACCGGTCCGTCGGTGGTGGGCATGGGCCCGGATCCGTCCTGGTGCCAGGGCACCGTGACCAGGCCGGGCGCCCGCGTCGGCTCGTCCGTGCCGTCACCGATGCTCGCGCCGGACGGCGCCACATCCGCCGGCTGCCCGTCGAGCACACCCGACGGTTTCGGGGCGGTGGCCGGCGCGATGTCCGACCCACCTGTCGGCGGTTCGACCATCGAAGTCGCCTCCCTGCAGTCGAGCGGCCGTCCCCTGTCGCACTGCCATTTGCGCGCCAATCCGAGCGAAACCGCAGTATGCAGGCTGCCGATCGCCGCCACGAATCGCGCGGATGAAGCTCCGGTCAGCGAGGTATCGAGCCCGCGAAGTCGTCGATGGCCGTCGACAGGGCGGGCAGCTGGCCGTGCAGCGTCCGAAGCAGCGACTGCACCAGCGCGGTGCCCGCGGCGGTGAGGCGCACTTTGGACCCCGATCGGTTGCCGGCCGACGCTCGGAAGCGCTCGGTCAAGCCCTCGGCTTCCAACTGCCGCAGCAGGACCTGCACCGTTCCCCGGGATCGGCCGATCAGCGCCGGGATCTCGTTCAGCCAGAGTTCGCCGTCGCGGTGCAACTCGAAGATCAGCGTGACCGGTCTCGGGTCGGTGACCGAGATCGCCCCACGTTCGCCCACCGCCTGCAGGATCGCCGCATCGAACACGTTGACCAACCCGAACAACGTCATCAGGGCGCGCGGCGGCGCCGCACCCGATGCGTCAGGTCCTGGTGAAGGCCGCTCAGCGGTACCGGCGGGCTTTCGTTGTGCAGGAAGTGATGACGTGCTCTGCCGCTGGAGGCTTCGCAGGTCCGCCACCAGATCCGAGGAATGCGCCATCACGACGTCGTCGAGTCCGCGAGCGTCCGTCGCCCTGCGTCCGTCAGACTGGCGATCACCGCGCGGCGGTCCTGCGGATCGACGCCGTAGGCCCGTTGCAGCAATCCATCGCGTTCGAGGCGGTCCAGCAGCAACGTGACGCCTCCGGTCGAGAGTCCGGTCACCTGCGCGATGGCGCTCGGCCGGGCCGGACCGGTCATGGCGACCACGACCAACGTCAGCGCGCCCGTCAGCCCCAGACCCGCTGGTGATGTCGGGGACAGCGGGTAACCGGTCAGCGCTGAGTCCAGGGCGACAAAGGTGCGGCCCAGCGTGATCAACGACGTCTGAAGCGCGTCCCGCTCTGTGGCATCCACAACCGATCCCACCGCAACCGATCCCACCGCAACCGATCCCAACCCAGGTGAGACGGGTTCATGCGTCTGTGGTGACGTCATCGCGCCACGCTGGTGGACTGCACAGGATGACCCTGTCGGGGAGTTGGGATATTTACTGATCGAACATTCTGGCGTACGACGGTCGAAGACGGTAATAGGTGCAGGCCGGGATCTTCGGATCAGCCAGCGAACTCGCGTACCGGCCGCCCCGTCACGCCCACATCAGCCACGAATAGCGAGCCGGCCAGCGGTTCGTCGCCGGATGCCAGGCCCTCCCGGGACGTGGTGATGTAGAGCCGATCCAGGCGCGGCCCGCCGAACGTGCAGGCCGTGACGTTGCTGGCCGGAACCTGGAGGACGTCCGCCAGGACGCCGTCGGGCCGGTAGCACCTGACTTCACCGCCTCCGTACAGGGCGACCCAGACAGACCCGGCGGCGTCGACGGTCAGCCCGTCTGGTTTGCCGCCGGGGACGTGCACGAAGGCGCGGCGGCGGCGCAGCCCCGAATACTCGTCGTAGTCGAAGACGTCGACCCGGCTTTCGGCGGTGTCGTTGTAGTAGACCAGCGACCCGTCCGGGCTCCATTCGAGGCCGTTGGACACCGTCACGTTGTCGAGCACGGGTCGGACCGAGCAATCGCGGTCAAGGCGGTACAGCGCCGCCGCGCCCGGCCGCTGGTCGTACGCCATGGACCCGCAGTAGAAGCGGCCGTCCGGGTCGCAGCCGCCCTCGTTCATCCGGACCCGACTGTCGTGCCACACCTCGTCCAGCGCGGTCGGTGTGCCGTCCGGCTCCTCGAGGACGAAACCGCGTTCCACGGCGATGACGGCGCCGCCGCGGGTACGTGGCCGGATGGCCGCGGCCACGCTGCCGACATGTCGCCGGCTCACGGAGTCGTCGTCCGCCAGCGACAGCACGTCGCCGGCGAACATGTCCACCCACCGCAGGCCGCCCCACCGGGCTGACCACACGGGGCCCTCGGCATGAAATGCGATCGGGTCGGTTACCTGTTCGGCGATCACGCATGTCCTCCTGAAGTCTGCGAGCACCTCGATGCGGCCACTCGCCCTTGATCACCATGGCGTCCCGGATCCCGTGGTGAATGCGTCGTGCCGCCCGGTGAACATGATCCGCGTTCGTCGAATGCAACGGGAGCATGCGTTCGGGCTCTCAGTGCTGGTGGCTGGACGCGGCCACGGTGCACATGAGCGAGATCGGGCGACGGGTCGGGGTCTTCTATTGACACGTGAGAGGGATGACAGCAGGCTCACAGCTGGCTCGTAGTGCCCGACCGGGCACGCTCCGTGATCTGAGGAAGTCGCTCATGAAGAATCTCCGGCTGCGGTCGGTCGTGCTCGTGTCTGTCGCCGTGCTGGCCGCCTCCACCGTGCTGACCGTCGCGCCCGCAGCTGCCCAGCCCGGCGACCAACCTGGAGTGGACCTCGAGGTCTACACGGGCCAGGTCGACCCGGCGGGCGTGCAGATGATGCGCGAGCTGGGGGTGGATGCGGCGGATGTCGCCGGAGCCGACTCCGGGAGTGGGGCCACCAACGAGGTCGAAGCAGTACTGAGCGAGGCGCAGGCCGCGAAGCTGCGCAAGGCCGGAGTCGATCTGCGGGTGAAGACGGTGGATGGGGTGGCGGCGTCCGAGGTGTTGCGCGCGCAGGCCGCCGCGGGTTGGCAGTCCTTCCGCCAGTACGGCGCACCTGGCGGGATCAAGGACGAGATCTTCGCCGCTGGAGGTGCGCATCCCGATATCGCGAAGGTGGTGCGCGTCGGCTGGACCACCAAGGGCCAGGAGATTCTCGCGCTCAAGGTGACGAAGGATGCCACCAGAATCAGGGACGGCAGGCGGCCGTCAGTGCTGTACGCGTCGGCACAACACGCTCGCGAATGGATCACCCCCGAGATGACGCGTCGGCTGATGCATCACATGCTCGACGGCTACGGCAACAACCCGGAAATCACCGACCTGGTGAACACCACGGAACTCTGGTTCCTGCCTGTCGCGAACCCCGACGGCTATGACTTCACCTTCACCGAGGGAAACCGGCTGTGGCGCAAGAATCTTCGCGACAACAACGGCGACGGTCAGATCACCAACGGCGACGGCGTCGACCTCAACCGGAACTACGCCGTCAAGTGGGGCTACGACAACGAGGGGTCCTCGCCGGACCCGTCCAGCGACATCTACCGGGGTCCGGGGCCAAATTCGGAGCCGGAAACCCAAGCGCTGGACGCACTCTTCAAGCGCGTCAGGTTCGACTTCTTCATCAACTACCACTCCGCCTCGCAGCTGCTGCTGCACGGGATCGGTTGGCAGGTCAGCACGCCGTCGCCGGACGACGTGATCTACGAGGCGATGGTCGGTACCGACAAGAACCCGGCGGTGCCCGGGTACGACCCCGATATTTCCGCCGAGCTGTACACCACGAACGGGGAGACGGACACCCACGTGCAGGTGAAGTACGGCACGCTCGCAGTCACCCCGGAAATGTCCACCTGCCAGGCCGCCGCGGACTCGGTTCCCGACGACGAGTGGGTCGCCGGTGACTGCGTGAGCGGGTTCAACTTCCCGGACGACGAGAACCTCATCCAGGCCGAATTCGCGAAGAACATCCCGTTCGCGCTGTCCGTTGCCCGGTCGGCGCATGATCCGGACGACCCGGTTTCCGCCGTCGGCCTCGACGCACCCGATCTCGTGCCGGATGCGTTCACCGTGTCCTACGGACGCGACCAGACCGTGGCCGTGACAGCCAAGCGGTCGCTCAGGGACGTCCGGCTCAATTACTCCATCAACGGGGGCCGTAGGGAGTCCGCGCGGGTGCGAGAGTGGCAGGGCGGTGAGCGGTACGGCGACACGAACAACGACTACTACGGCGAATTCCGCGGCACCATTCGGGCCAATCCCGGCGATACGGTCCGGGTCTGGTTCACCGGCCGAAATCCGGGCCGCCACGGTGGGTCCGGCGTGTCCACCGAACCGTTCAGCTACACCGTGCAACAGGACATCGGCGGGGACGTCCTCATCCTCGCGGCCGAGGACACCACCGGCCTCAGCCCGGTCCAGGGTGTCGTCAGCGCCAAGTTCGCCGACGAGTACGCATCCTCGCTGGCCGCTGCCGGGTACAGCAGCGACGTCTACGACTTCGACCTTTCCGGTCGTCAGGCGCCGCACCCGCTGGGCGTGCTGTCGCACTACAAGGCGGTCGTGTGGGAGACCGGTGACGACATCATCCTGCGCTCGGCCGGCCAGGGTGGCGGGACCGCAGCCAAGGCTGCGCTGGACATCGAGCTCTCGGTCCGCGACTACCTGAACGAGGGCGGCAAGCTGCTCGCCGCCGGCAAGTACAACCAATACGCGCAGGCCGCGAATGGAGGCTACTTCTACAACCCGTTCCAACCACCGGAGTGCACCACGCCGGGCGACTATCCGTGCCTTGCCCTGTTGAACGACTTCCAGCAGTACTGGCTGGGTGCGTACGTGAATGTGAGCGACGGTGGCACCAAACCTGATGGCGAGCCCTTCGCCCTGGTCGGCTCCGAGGACGAGTTCGCCGGATTCACCGGTGATCTCAACGCTGCGGGGTCGGCGGGTAACCAGGACCACACCGCCCTTCTGCTGACCACGTCGAGCTTCCTGCCGCCGGCGGAGTTCCCGCAGTTCACCAGCGCGGCTCCGCTGGACTGGGACATTCCCGGCGGACCGTTCGATCCGCACTCCGGCGAGTGGTACGCGTACAGCGGGCAGGCCGACACCAGCTACAAACGCTTGACCCGCACCGTGGACCTCAGCGCCGCCGCCACCGGCCGGCTGTCGTTCTGGACCTCCTACGACACCGAAACCAACTGGGACTACCTCTTCGTCGAGGCCCACGTGGTCGGAACGGACACCTGGACCACACTCCCCGACGCGAACGTCAAGACGCAGACCAGCACCGGCGAGAGCTGCCGCGCGGGATGGGCGGAGACGTTGCACCCGTTCCTTGCGCACTACATGAACGACGCGTGCGAGCCCACCGGCACCACCGGCTCATGGAACGCGGCAACCGGTTCGTCCCAGGGCTGGAAGGAGTGGTCGTCGGACCTCTCGGCGTATGCCGGCCAGCAGGTCGAGCTGTCGATCAGTTACGCGAGTGACTGGGCTACGCAAGGCACCGGGGTCTTCCTCGACGATGTCACGGTGTTCGCCGATGGGTCGCCGGTGGCGGACACGGGGTTCGAGGCCGACCTGGGGGGTTGGTCGGTCGCCGGTTCGCCCGAGGGCTCGTTTGCCAATTCCAACGATTGGGGCCGAACCCAGCTCGGCTTCGAGGAGGGCGCCATCACGACCACACAGGACACGATCTACGCCGGCTTCGGCTACGAAGGGCTCGCACCTGACAAACGCAACGATCTGGTTGCCAGGTCCATGCGGCACTTGCTGCCGTCCTCGTAGCCGGGTCGGATCGTCGACAGCCGCGCGCCGGCTTCCCGCAGTGGGTCTGGGGGTGAGCCGGCGGGCGGGCGGCCGGGATCAGGGTCGCGACCCGTACGCCTCGCGGAGGCATCGGTGCCGTCTGTGTCGGTCGTAGGCAATAGTCGCTGTCGCATCGGCGTGGCATCGCCGTCCCTACGGTGTCCCGGCGGGACGATGCCTGCAGACACTTTCGCGAAGGGATGTGCGGCATGCGACGAGTGGTCGCGATCGCCAACGGCAAGGGTGGGGTGGGTAAGACCACGCTGACCGCCGGGCTGGCCGGCCAGGCCGCGTCGGAGGGTCGTCGGGTACTGGTGGTGGACACCGACCCGCAGGGCAACCTCGGACGCGATCTGGGGTACGGCCTGCAGGACGGCAGCAGCCTCGGCCTCGCGATCACCCACGGACTCCCGATGGAAGTCAGCAGGGGAGTGCGGAACGGACTCGACGTCGTTCCGGGCGGACCCGCGTTGTGGGACGTCGGGGCCGCGTTCACTTCTCGGGGAGCGCGCGGCGCGTCACTGCCGGGCCTGCGGCCGGCCGTCGATCGGGTTCGGCCGGAGGGCACCGACAAGGATTACGACCTCGTGCTGGTCGATACCCCTCCCGGTGAGCCGATCCTGCAGGAGCTCGTCTTCGCCGCATCGGACTACCTGATCATCCCCACTCGTTCGGACGAGGCCAGCCTTGACGGCCTGGTCGTGGTGGCGCAGAGATTTGCCGCGGCGCGGACGGTCAACCCCGATCTCACCCTGCTCGGCGTCGTGCTGTTCGGCGTACGCGCGGGCAGCACTCGGCTGATCAAGCGGGTGCAGTCCGCGCTGGACGAAACCCTCGGCGGCGCCGCGCCGGTGTTCGGTACTTCCATCAGGTACCTGGAAAGTGCAGCCGTCGACATGCGCGGCCGAGGACTGCTGCCGCACGAGTTGGAGCAGGTGCATCACGGGGACAAGTCGTTGCGGATCAATCGGCTGCGCGAGGGTGTCAAGGTCGACACCGGGGACAGCCTGTTGAGCCGGGAGTCTTCGGCCGCAAGGCTCGCCGGCGACTATTCCGCGTTGGCCCACGAGGTGCTGGCCGCGATCACCGAGCGCGAGCGCCGGTCGCGGGTGGAGGTGGCGGTATGACGCCGGGTTCCCGGCCGAACCTCGGCGGGCTGTTCACCGGCAGCACGCCGCCCGAGCGATCCAGCGCAGTGGCAGCACAGCTGGGCCCGAGGCTGGTGGCCGCGTCGCCGGTCGCCGAGCCGGAGGACGTCGCTGCCCAGGACGCCCCCGAGACCGAACCTGCCCCGGCGGTCGGCAATCCGGCCGCACCCAGGGGTAGCGGATCGGCCCGAGAACTCGGCGCCACGGTGCCGCCGCTGGGAGCTCCCGCCCCCCAGAGCAGTGTGGCGGTCGCGCTGGAGTTCATCGACCCGCTCAGGGCTGTCGAGCGGTATTTCGCTTTTCTGCAGGTCGTGCTCGATGTCAATCGCCGGGTGGCGATCGCCGTCACCAGCGCCGCGGTCTCGCTCCCGAGGCGCGCCGGTATTTGGCGATAGGCCGATCCCGCAAGCACTGACCGGTTCTCGAGTACGAGCAAAGAACCGCGGGTCCCGTGTGCCACCCGGTATGTGCCGTGCCGTGATGGCTGATACTGATCCTTGCTGCGGGCCGGGCTTACCGACGAAGTAGTGAAAGCGCCAACGATCGGCGCCTCCCCCCAGCCCAGCCTCGGATGATCTCCCTTGCCCTGCAACAACTGTCGCTCCGATTGCCCCTTACCTCAAGCGGCCCCTCACCCGCTCCTGTGTAACGAGCGCCGAGAACCCGAGTGGCGGCCTCTTCTAGGGCGTCCATCTTCATCCCGAGTGCAGGCACGTACAGCGCTTGCGCCCAGGGCCCGTGATTCGTGGGAAGCGATCGATCTCACGGCCCAGTGCCGCGGCGCCGGAAACGGCCGGCAGCTGACATCTGGCTTCTGCATTGAGCCGGACTCCAATCCGGGCGCCGATGCCGCCGATGACACGGTCGGGCTGACCCCTGTCTCCGTTCAGATCAGCTGGCCGGTATTTGCCGGTCTTCACCAGAACGCCGGTGATGCCCAGCTTCTGGGCACCAACGACGTCGGACCGATATGGTCACCCACCATCACAGCTGCGCCCGCTTCGACCCCGAGGTCTGCCAGGGCGGCTCCGTAGAAGTCCGCCGCCGGCTTACCCACGATCCTGACCTTGATGTCCGCGGCGGCCTCGATACCGGCGACGAACGCCCCCATGTCCAGGGACGGGCCATCCGAGGTCTGGAATCGGGTATTTGCGGTGCAGGGCGATCACCGGCACACCGTCGCCGGCAAGCCGGAAGACCGCAGTGAGTTCGGCCTGACCAACCGCGGGTCCGGCGCCCCCGAGCAGCACCACCTCGGCTCGGTCCGCCCCGTCCACCCCGACGGTTGGAACGCCGTTGAGGTCGTCGGTGAGGTCACCGTCGTTCACCACCAGACAACGTCTGTCGGCGAACTCCTCGGTGAGTAGCCGAGCCGCACTCGTCACCGCGGTCACGATGTGGCCGGTATCCCACCGGCATCTCGGCGTCACCGCGCAGGTTCGAGATCCGCCGCCTTGACCTCGACGAGGTGTTGGTGACCAACCGGAAGCCGACGTACTGCTCGCGCAGCCACCCGATGGTCCGCACCGCGCCCGGCAGCGCGCGCCAGGAGACCGTCGGCACACCATCGACGTCCAGCAGCACCCCACCGACCATCCGGACAAACCGCTATAGGGCGGGCGAGTTTTCGGGGTCAGCGCGGTTGCTGCAGATGACGCTGCTCACCGACGCGGTAGGCCTCGATCAGCCAGGAGGCGAACTCGTCGTCAACCTGATCGGGAGAATTCAACCGGAACGCATGCAGGACATTTCGCGGCGAGTACACCTCGACCTTCCCGAACCGCGGGCTGTCGATCCGGCGAGCGAGAACGAGGTGACCATTCAGCCATGACCTTCGCGGCATGAAGGCCGCGAAACTCATCCTGACGTGCAGGGCGATCCTGGTCTTCTCCGAAAGCACACCGCAACAGGGCCGACATCGGCCAGCACCGCGAGAACTCGATCGAACGTCGCGCGCACTGCCGGGATCGAATTCGCGAAATGTCGGTCGAGATCGCCCAGCGGTGCGCAGGTATGCGACTGATTGCGGTTGGCGAACGTTCGTCCGCAGGTCGGGCAGGGCCACAAAGCGGCAGTTACCGGTGGGGTGCTCATCGACCGACTCCGGTGGGCCGATCAGCATGGCGGGAACACGTCATGCTTGTCACGGTGCCTCACCGTGACCGTTGTCCTGGACGCCGTCAAACGGTTCGCGGCCGGCGAAGGAATCGTGGATGGTCGGTTCGGTGGGGTCGAGTCAATTGTCCACAGTGAGACTCGGCTTGGGAGTCGTTGGCGATGTGGTCGCTGCCATCACCCGCGCGATCTCACGCCGGTTCGCGGTGAGCCGGCCCATCCGCGCCGAGCCGTGCCACACGCCTCCCGACCGCCCCAGTCGTATCCGGCGAGGAACGCCCGCGAAATGTCGAGCGCATCCGTCAGGGCGATCGCGTCGTTGCCGATGGCTGCTGGGTGCTGGCCGGATCGCGCGGCCAGGGTGTCCAAGAAGCGGGTCGGTCCATGCCCGTGGAGGTGAAGAACGATGACCCGATGCCCACTGGCCGTCAACGCTTTGTTGATTCGTCCGCACGGGTCCATTGGCCCGCGAACGACGGGTCTTGGGCCTCTACGTCGGGGCCATGGCTGAAGGCCACGATGATGTGGTCACGTTCGCGTGGCGCACGGCACGCCATCCCCGGATCCGCTATGAAACGGCGCCCTGAACAAGGGTTGCGGCAGTCTAGGTCGGGCGACGGGCGAGGTTCGACTCCTCGCCATGGCACTTATCAGCACTGCTCGCGCCTGTGACTCACGGCTACTCGAGGGTGACGATTCACGCCGACGACACCGATTGCGGCGCGGGTCGGAATGCGCGCCAGACGTGACGTGGTCAGGACCACACCGCGCACAGCTGGGTCACAGGCGCGGGACCGGTCCTTGACAGCCTGGAGCCTGACGATGCCCAGGTGCATGAATACTCACGCATCGCCGATCTCCCCCTTCCGGGCGGCGGGTCGCGTTCGGCGCCGACGATATGACCGCTCAGATCAGTGCCCCGTGCCAACGGTGACGATGGGACCTGCAGCTCCGATCGACGGTGTGCCCGGCGGCGCCGGCCACGCGGTGCCGAGTCGCCGCCATCGACCACCACCATGGCGGCGCCGGACACCCGAGGCCGGGAGAGTCAGTGGCGGTGCGGGCCACGCTCGGCCGACCCACCGGCGAACCCTTCCACCCCACCCAGCGGGACGCGGTCGCCGCGGCGCTGCGCGGGCTGCCCTCGCACGACTGGACCCAGGGCATGTTCGGCCGGCGGGACCGGGCGCTGCTGGTGCTGTCCCAACTGGCGGGGGTGCCGTACAGACACATTGCTGTCCTGACCGCGGGAGACGTCACCGTTGACGACGGGCGCTGCACCATCGAGTCCCCGGCCGGGACGTGGACGCTTCGTCCGGCCGACGACGGCCTGCTGTGCGGGCCGTGCGCGGTCGTCCGGTGGTTGAAGATCCTGGACCTGGCCGTGACGCACCTGAGCACCCGGACCATGCCGGCGCCCTGAAGCGCACGGAGCCTGTCGACCACCGCTCACCGCACGTCTGCCACACCGGGCCGGTACTCGGTGAGGCGACCCGGGGTGTGCCGCTGGTGCCGCCGATCGACCAATGGGGCGCCCTGCCCCTCCCACTCCAACGCTTGTCGCCGCATTCGCTGTCCCGCCGAGTCCGGGACTTGCTCGCCGGGGACCTCGGCGCCCACCGCGACCTGCCCGTCGACCTGGATCCGGAAACCCTCGTCACATCGACTGAGACGCCGCCGGTCATCGCCCCGGCTCCGGGCAACGTGACCGAGCCACTGGAGAATGACCCGGAGTTGGCAACCGGGAACATCGTGTACTACCCGCCCGCGCGGATCGTGGACCTGCGGCCCAACGAATTCGCGACCACACCGCGTTGGCTGGTCGGGAACCCGGACCGATCATCCTGACCCCGGCGTCAGTGACCATGCGGATGTGGCGTTCCATGTCGTGCGCGTCTTGGCGTCCTGATCCGCCCCATGGCGCCGAGCCGCGAGAGCCGTCGTCACCTCTTTTTCATTACGGGGCTTGATTCGTTGCAGGCTCACAGTCCGTCCGTTGGGCGTCGCTGTCGAAGTCCCTCAGTGTCGGGTCGGTGGGGACAGATCCCACACACTCGTATGGCTTCGTCCGGCGTCACGTTACAGTCGAGGCGTCTTTCGTTACGGTCGAGTGGGGTGAGGGTGACGAGAGGACGGCGCCAAGACGTGGTCGAAGGTGCTGTCCGAGTTCGCGCACGTCAACGTCTCGGTGGAGTGGGAGCGGGCCGACGTGGCGCCGGGTGTACTGGCAGGACGGCCCGACCCGAGAGGCGCGGCGGCCTCCATCCCTCAGCGAGCGCTTCGGGGGCGCGGCGATCGCGCCGCGCCCTGGACGCCACCGACCCGGTTGCACCCGGCGGCCCGTCCATCCCCGAGGGGTCGAAGGTCCCGAGTGGTGGGGGATTGCGACTGTTGTGTCCGTTATGGGGGTTCACCTAGCGTAGCGGTGCGGCGGGAGGACACCGAAACGGCCGGACGGACACCGACACCGACACCTCGAACCTGAACTTCCAGTCCGAGCAGAACAAGTCAGGTACGGATCGTTCCGATCGCCGCCCGCCCCGCCGGGGTGAGGTTGACGCGGTTACTTGGGGCGGCTGCAGCTCGGGTCGGCTGTCCCGACATCGCCACCGACATCGCCACCGACATCGCCACGGTGATCGTCGGTGCACTTGCGTCCTTTTGGGAGATGCCTCATGACGCCGACGTTCTCAGACTCAGGTTCTGTCATCCTCGCTGGAGCTCGAACCCCAATCGGGCGGTTCAAGGGCGCGTTGTCGCCGACCCCGGCCACCGAGTTGGGTGCGGTGGCCATCCGGGCCGCGCTGGAGCGCTCCCACATCCCGCCGGCATCGGTGGGTTACGTGATCATGGGACAGGTGGTGACCGCCGGCGCCGGGCAGAACCCCGCTCGGATCGCCGCCGCCGGTGCCGGCATACCGATGTCGGTGCCCGCGATCACCATCAACAAGGTCTGCCTGTCCGGGATCGACGCCATCGTCCTGGCCGATCAGCTCCTTCGCGCCGGGGACTACGACATCGTGGTGGCCGGCGGGATGGAATCCATGAGCCTGGCCCCGCATCTGCTGCCGTCCGGCTTCGGGTACGGCGACATCATGGTGCACGACAGCTTGGAGCGTGACGGCCTGTGGGACTACTTCACCAATCAATCAATGGGGGCACTCACCGACGTCACCAACGCGGCAGGGAGCGGTGCCAGCCGGGAGGAGCAGGACACTCTCGCCGCCGAGAGTCACCTGAAGGCGGCGAAGGCGTGGAAGGACGGCCTGTTCGATGACGAGGTGGTGCCAGTGACCATCCCGCAGCGCCGGGGCGATCCGCTGGTCGTGAGCAAGGACGAAGGAATCCGGGCCGACGCCAGCGCCGCATCCTTGGCGGGTCTGCGGCCATCGTTCCGGCCCGATGGAACGATCACAGCCGGATCCTCCTCGCCCCTGTCCGACGGCGCCGCGGCCGTGGTGATCACCAGCCAGCAGACCGCGCAGCGGCTCGGGCTGACCTGGCTCGCGCAGATCGGATCACACGCCTCCGTGGCCGGACCCGATTCCACGCTGCAACTGCAACCCGCCCGAGCCATTGCCGCGGCGTGCGCCAAGAGCGGGCTCGCACCGTCCGACCTGGACCTGCTGGAGATCAACGAGGCCTTCGCAGCGCTCGGTATCGTCAGTACCCGGCAACTCGGTGTGGACCCCGCCCGGGTCAACATCGACGGCGGCGCGATCGCCCTGGGCCACCCGCTCGGAATGTCCGGTGCACGGATCTGTCTGCACCTGGCCCTGGCACTGGCGCGGCGAGGCGGTGGAATCGGTGCCGCCGCCTTGTGCGGAGGCGGCGGGCAGGGCGAGGCACTGCTGCTGCGCGTTCCCCTCCGGGACGTCCCCGCCCGAGAAAACCGCTGAACCCGTACCGATCCCACACAGCGAACACTTCGGTGCGCTGAGCGGGTGTCAGGTGTTGAGCATCGTTGCTCCTGCCGATGTTGCCGTCACCGAGAATGAATGCAGATCGGTTTGCGTGTTTGGTCGGCACGGTGACGCCGACCGTCGCGAAGTGACGGCGGGTCCGAGGCGACCTGTCCAGGGTTCGTCGGCACGGTGACGGGTCGGCTGAGCGCGCGCAAGGAGCATGAACGACGACAGGCTCTCGTCCAGGACGATGCGATGTTCCGTCGCTGGGGCTACCGCGACCGACGTCCGCCGCCGAGGCCGACGCGCCAAGGGATGCCAGCCAGCGCCGGCACGGTCAAGACGCCTCCCGCCGCTACGGGCGGTTGCACCGGTCCTGACAATGCCGACCCCGCCCGACATGGCTACGCCCGCCGCCAAAGGAGAGACGAATGTAAGGGGCTCCGGTCTTGATCGGCCCGGGGTTCCAGGGGCTGCATGAGCATCCCGGCTGGTCCGGTGGAGTGGCGTTGAGCGTGCCTCTGAGGGAAAGGCGGCGTGGTGGTTGTCGTCGTCTGTGGCCTCGTTGCGCTGATTGCCACCGGTCCGCCGGAGGACTGCGGCGGGGCCGATCGCGGGTCCCGGTCGCGCCCGTCGGCGCCGTGGCCTGCTCTCCGCGCTGGCCGTTGCGCCGCTTTCCTGGTGTCCTTGGCAATGCCTGGCGCCTCCAGCGCCGCCGATTCTGCCGGATGGGCCACCAGTTCCATCGCCGTGGCCGACCGACCTGGTTCGGCCGTCAAGCCCACCTCGTGTTCGTGCACGGCGCGTTCGCCGACGCATCGGGGTTCGCCGCCAGCATCCAGGACCTGCAACACGCCGGCTATCCCGTGTTGGCACCGGCGAACCCGTTGCGCGGACTGGTCAATGACGCCGACAGCATCCGAACGTTCCTCAGTACGATCGCGGGACCGATAGTGCTGGTCGGGCATTCCCACGGCGGCGCCGTCATCACCAACGCCGCGACCGGAAACCCGAACGTCACAGCGCTGGTCTACATCGCGGCCTACGCCCTCGACAAGGGCGAAAACGTCAACGACGCCAACAGCCTCGGCGGCGGACACTCCGACCTGCTGGCCAACGTCGACTTCCGTCCGATCCCCGGCGTCAACCCGGCACCGCCCCCGAAGGGCGACCTGGACGCCTACATCAGACTGGGATCATTCCGGGCGATCTTCGCCGCCGACGTTCCCAACGCGACCGCGGCCGTGATGGCAGCCACCAACGACCGGCGGCCGTTCGTCCCTGGTCGCACCCTCCGGACCACCCGCCTGGAGCACCATCCCCTCCTGGTACCTCGTCGCTGGCAAGGACAATGCCATCCCGCCCGAGGCCGAGCGCTTCATGGCGGCCCGTGCGCACGCCAAGACCATCGAGATCGACAGCTCCCACGCCGCTATGGTCAGCCCCGCGCGCAGTCACCGCGCTGATTCCGGCCGCCGTCAGAGGTACTCGCTGACCAAGCCACCGGTGCCGGCTCCGCCCCTTTGCGGAGCCGGTAGTTCGGGCGCTCCCCCCGAGATTCATCGGCCATCACCGAAATTGCCTTCCTGCCACCGGAAGCAGGGCTCAGCGCTCAAGACCAAGCGTGGCGAGCAAGTCCTCATGAAGCTCGAACCAGACGGTGTGACAGGAATCGACACCCGGTTCGTCGACCCACTTCCGCTCGCCCCCGTCAACCCGTTTGACCGCGGCAACGAACCGCTCCGGGTAGCCGGCAAAACGCGCGAGCGCCTGTTCCAATGGATCACCGACTGGACGCACGCTCTGCGCGAGACCGGCAAGGCTCTCGAGGATGTCCTCATCCCATCGCCATTCGCTGTGATCGTTCGCGGCCATCGGATCCCACCGGGTTGGCCGGATCTGCCACTTGGTGATCAGGGTCAGGAATCGGGCGTTGAATCCGGTGAACGACGGGTGCGCCTCCGCCACCACGTCCCGAACGCCGGCCTCGTCCAACTCCGCGGCCAGCATTCGGCTACCCGCGCCGCGGCCTGCCTCGGTGAGAGTCCAACCCGTGACGTCGGCGAATCCGGCGCGCCGCACCCATCCGCGCGCCTCGTGGTCCAACGGTCACGCGACTGCGCCCGAAGCCCTGCTGTCCGTTGCGGTCGGCGTGTTCGGAATCTCGGCTGGCGGCTTCCTCGCCGAGGTCGTTGCGCACCTGGTCGCCCATCAATGGATGCCCTCCCGCGCGGAGGTCCGCACGATGGGGCGGATCGCGCTGGGCGCCCTGGGATCGGCATCTCTCCCGATCCTCGTCCTCGCCCTCTCCTGGACGGGACTCCTATCGCTGGAGGCGGCGCTGTGGATCGGGATGGCGATCTACGCAGCCACGCTGGTGGTGGTGATGCTCGTCGCCGCCCACAACTCCGGGCTGCCGCCCCTTCAGCGACTCGTCTCGTCGGCGATGCTCGTCGGCCTGGCACTCCTGGTCGTGGCCGTCCTGCTGCTCGCTCACCTGCACTGACCCCGGGCGGTGGGTCCGGCCGGAGATCCGTTGCAGCGCCGGGTGCGTCGCTCACAGGTGAAGCAGACTCCGCTAGCAGCAGCGGGCGCCCGGGTTGGCCTCCATGGCGCTGTATCGCTCGCGCCAGTATTCCTTCTCGGTGGGGACGGCGCGGTCGGGGTGCTGACGGGCAAGGTGGTCGAGGTAGCGGGCGTAGGCGTTGTCGCCCATCACGGACGCGATCCACCATCGGACGCCGCGGGCCATTGTGAGCACGGCATCGACCATGCTTCTGGTTTCGGGGCCATCGGGTTCGAGCATCAGTGACCGCCGCCCGTTCCGGAGGGCACCGCGTCCAGCCCGGATTCCGCCCATTGCGCCGCGACCTTTTTCTCTGCAGGCGTGGTGAGGAAGCTGCTGGGCGCGAAGAAATGCGATGGGGTGTCAGGTTCTTCGGTGGTGGGCAGGCCGCCCGCCCGAACGGACCGCACGCAGACCACGGCCGCGGCGATCACCACGATGATGACCAGGGAGGCGAAGATGATCGACAGCGTGCCCTGCACGAGGGTGTTCCGCACCACGGCATCTATCGCCGCCGGGCTGGTCGCGGTGCCGAACTTCTGCGCACCGGCCGCCTGTGCGCCCGCGAATGCGTTGTGCTGGGCGAAGTATCCGATCGCCGGGACCGGAGAGAAGATCTTCTGATAGGACGCGGTGAGCGTGACAATGAGGTCCCAGACCAGCGGGACGCCGGGGATCCAGGCCCACTTGTAGAGCTTTTTCTTGATCAACACGGTGAACACGACGGTCAGCGCGATGGCCGCCAGCAACTGGTTCGCGATACCGAACAACGGGAAGAGCGTGTTGATGCCGCCGAGGGGGTCGGTGACGCCCATGATCAGGATGGCGCCCCAGGCCAGCACCACCAGCAGCGAGCAGGTCCAGGCGCCGAACCGCCAGGAGGGATCGCGGAACTTGCGGGCGCCGGGGATGTTGCCGATCGAGTCGGACAGCATGAATCGCGCGACCCTGGTGCCGGCGTCGACGGTGGTGAGGATGAACAGCGCCTCGAACATGATCGCGAAGTGGTACCAGAAGGCCTTCAATCCGACTCCGCCGACGACCTCACTGAGTACCTCGGACATGCCGAATGCCAGGGTCGGCGCACCGCCGGTGCGGGAGATGATCGACGCCTCACCGACGTCGGACGCGGCCTGGGCGAGGTAATCGGGGGTGACCGGTGGACTGGACAGCCCCAACCCGTTGACGTAGGCAGCCGCGGTTTCCGGGGTACCGCCGGTGAGGCCGACCGGGGCGTTCAGGGCGAAGTACAGGTGCTGGTCGAGAATGACCGCGGTGACCAGCGCCATGATCGCCACGAATGATTCGGTGAGCATGCCGCCGTACCCGATCATCCTGGTCTGGCTTTCCTTTTCGATCATCTTCGGGGTGGTCCCGGAGCAGATCAAGGCGTGGAATCCGGACAGCGCGCCGCAGGCAATGGTGATGAACAGGAACGGGAACAGCGATCCGGCGAAGGCCGGCCCGTTGCCCTCGATGGCGAACGTCGTGACTGCCGGCATCTGCACGACGGGCCGGGCGATGAGGATGCCGATCGCCAGCAGCATGATGGTGCCGACCTTCATGAAGGTCGACAGGTAGTCCCGGGGGGCCAGCAGCAGCCAGACCGGCAGCACGGACGCGGCGAACCCGTAGATGATCAGCGCCCATGCCAGGGTCACCTTTCCGAGGGTGAACCAGATTTGCCCCCAGTCGGTTTCGGCGACCCAGCCGCCGGAGATGATGGCCAGCAACAGCAATGTCACGCCGATGGCCGAGACCTCCGACACCCGGCCGGGGCGCAGGTAGCGCAGGTACACGCCCATGAACAGGGCGATGGGGATGGTCATCAACAGCGAGAAGACAGCCCAGGGACTTTCGGCCAAGGCGTTCACCACGACCAGCGCCAGCACGGCGATGATGATGATCATGATGACGAAAACGCCGATGAGCGCGGCGATGCCGCCGACCCTGCCGAGTTCCTCCCTGGCCATCTGGCCGAGGCTGCGCCCCCGGCGGCGGGTGGACAGCCACAGCACCAGGTAGTCCTGCACACCGCCGGCCAGCACCACACCGATGATGATCCACATGGTGCCCGGCAGGTACCCCATCTGCGCGGCCAGCACCGGTCCGACCAGCGGCCCCGCCCCGGCGATCGCGGCGAAATGGTGCCCGAACAGCACCCTGCGGTCGGTCGCGTCGAAATCCTTGCCGTTGCCGTGTGCCTCTGCGGGTGTCGCGCGTTCATCGCGAGGTTTGACGATCTTGTACTGGATCAGCCGGGCGTAGAAACGGAACGCGATGATGTACGTGCACACCGCGGCCAGCACGAACCAGACCGAGTTGACCTCCTCGCCCCGGATGATGGCGACCATGGTCCACGCGAACCCGCCGAGCAGGGCGATGACCAGGTAGGTGACCCGGGCGGTCGGGGTCATCGGGACGCGTTGCCGGATCGCGACCGGGGGTTGCTCGGGGTCGGTCCGTACGAGTTCGGTGTCGGTCGTCATTGATCACTCTCGACTCGTGATGGCGGTATATTCCGCAGTTCTAGGATGCTCGGGACACGGGTGATCCCGGGATTTTCTGGGCGGCAGGAAAGGTTCCTCATTGCAGCGGTAGGCAAACGGCGGCATTGGCCCCAGCGGCTGTTGGTCCAGCATCGCTGACACAACTCTGACCACCTGAAGATGTCAAGCGCGGAGCGGGCTGACGCCCGGGCCAGCTGATCGACGATGACGGTGGATCCCGCTGTTCGGCCGAAACGTCCCGACCAACTACCGTGAGGGAGCCGTACCAGCGCAACCAGCGTTTGAGTGCCGATCCTGCTCGAGGGTCTGCTCACGGACGTTCGGGATGGACGTGACCGGAGAAATGCCGGCGAAGGCCGATCCGCCCTTGCCAAGCACCGGTCCCGGTTGTCGACGGCACGTGATGACGGCTCCCGAGGGGAGGTGGCGATGGCAGGCCCGCTGCTCGAGACCAAGTTCCACGTGCCCCGGCGGGGACGCGGTCTGGTCGCACGTCCTCGACTTGCTGAGCGGCTGAGCCGCGGAGCCGATTCGGCGCTGACGCTGGTGTCAGCTCCAGCCGGGTTCGGAAAGACCACGCTGCTGGCGGAGTGGCTCGCGGTTGTTGCGTCCGAGGGTCGGACCGTGGCGTGGCTGTCGATCGACCAGCGCGACAACGAACCCGGGGTGTTCTGGACGTACCTGGTGGCCGCGCTGAAGACGGTAGCGCCCGGGGTCGGGGCAGAAGCGCTCACACTCCTGCAATCGCCCCAGTCGCCGATCGAAGGCGTGCTCGCCGCCCTGCTGAACGACATCGACGCGATCGCGGACGATGTCGTGCTGGTGCTCGACGATTACCACCTCATCGATTCACGACCCGTGCAGGAGGGAATCGCCTTCCTGCTGGAGCACCTACCCCCCCAGATCCATGTGGTGATCGCCGGCCGCGCCGACCCCACACTGCCGCTGGCGCGGTTGCGGTCGCGTGGCAGGCTCGTCGAGATCCGCGCCGCTGACCTGCGTTTCACCTCCGACGAGGCAGCGAGGTACCTGAATGAGGTCATGGGACTCGCCCTGACCGCACAGGACGTCGCGGCCTTGGAGGGGCGCACCGAAGGGTGGATCGCGGCGCTCCAATTGGCGGCGCTCTCGATGCAGGGGCGGGACGATATCGCCGGCTTCATCGCCGGCTTCGCCGGTGATGACCGCTACATCGTCGACTATCTCGTCGAGGAAGTTCTGCAGCGCCAGCCCGACGATGTCCGCCAATTCCTGCTGCAGACGTCCATCCTGGACCGGCTCACCGGCCCGCTCTGCGATGCCGTCACCGGTCAGGACGGCGGCAGGGCGAGGTTGGTGGCGCTGGAGCGAGAAAACCTGTTCCTTGTTCCGCTTGACGACCGCCGCCGTTGGTATCGCTACCACCAGCTCTTCAAGGATGTACTCCAGGCGCACCTGCGGGACGAGAAGCCAGACGACGGTGCAGGCCTGCACCGGCGCGCGAGCCTGTGGTACGAGCAGAACGGCGAGCCCGCGGAGGCGGTCCGTCACGCGCTGGCCGCAGAGGATTTCGAGCGAGCGGCGGACCTCGTCGAGCTGCAGATTCCGGCGATGGCGAGGAGCAGGCAGGAGGCTACGGTCCGCCGCTGGTTCGCGGCACTTCCCGAGGACGTCATCCGAGTCCGGCCGGTGCTCAGCGTCGGGTTTGCCGGGGTGTTGCTCGCGGTCGGCGAGCTCGAGGGAGTCCAGGCTCGCCTGCGGGACGCTGAGCGGTGGCTGGACACGGCTGGTACCGGTCACGGATCCCCCCTGAACGAAGCAGGGGAGGCCCCAAGGGCCGAGATGGTTGTCGTGGACGACGAGCAATTTCGCCGCCTCCCGGTGATGGTCGAGCTGTACCGGGCCGCACTGGCTCTGGCTCGGGGTGACGTTCTTGCCGCCGTGACGCACGCCCAGCGGGCCTTCGATCTTTCCGCTGAGGACGAACACCTGACTCGTGCCGCGGCAGCGGGGTTGTTGGGACTGGCGTACTGGACGAGCGGGGATCTCGAGGCCGGACACTCAGCCTATTCCGAATGCATGACGGGGCTTTACGGCGCCGGGTACGTCTCCGACACCTTCGGGTGTGCGATCGCATTGGCAGATATTCGGTTGGCGCAAGGTCGTCCGGGCGAGGCTCTGCACACCTACGAGCAGGCGTTGCGACATGCCGCCGAGCAGGGTGGGCCGATTCTGCGGGGAACGGCCGACATGTACGTGGGGATGAGCGAGGTCCTCCGCGAACGCGACGACTTGCCCGCCGCCACAGACCATTTGCTGCGATGCCAGGAGCTGGGTGACGACCGCGGGTTGCCGCAGAACCCGTATCGCTGGCGGGTCGCGATGGCCCGGATAGTCCAGGCCAGAGGAGATCTGGACGCTGCAATCGACCTGCTCGACGAGGCGGAGCGGCTGTATGTGAGCGACTTCTTCCCGAACGTCCGGCCGGTTCCGGCGCTCCGGGCAAGGGTGTTCCTCGCACAGGGGAACAGGGGGGACGCGCTCGGCTGGGCCCGTGAGCGAGGCCTGTCCGCCGAGGACGAGGTCAGCTACCTCCACGAGTTCGAGCACATCACCCTCGCCAGGGTGCTGCTGGCCACGTACACGGCCGATCGTGACGAGCATGTTATCGACGAAGCGACCCGATTTCTGGACCGCCTGCTGCTAGCCGCGGAGGCTGGGGGGAGGACCGGGAACGTCATCGAAATTCTTGTGGTGCAGACGCTTGCCGCACAGGCGAGGGGCGATATCCCCGCAGCCCTTGCATCACTCCGACGCGCGCTGACCCTGTCCGAGCCGGGGGGCTACGTTCGAATCTATGTCGACGAAGGCCCGTCGATGGCCTCCCTGCTCAAAGCGTCCGCGAAACAGGGCGCTGCGTCGGGCTACGTCCGTCAACTCCTGGCAGCCCTGAACAGGTCCGCGGAGCAAACCGCCACCGGCACGGCCCCCGGCGCGGGCTTGATCGAGCCCCTGAGCGCGCGCGAACTGGACGTGCTCCGGCTGCTCGCTACCGACCTGGACGGCCCCGACATCGCCCGCGAGCTGATCGTGTCCCTGAACACGGTGCGGACGCACACCAAGCACATCTACGAAAAGCTCGGCGTGAACAACCGTCGGGCGGCGGTCCGCCGGGCTCGGGAGTTGGAGCTGATGCCCTCGGCCCGCGACGGCCATCGAATCGGGCCCAGAGGCTGACCCGGACGTCTGTCGGTACTTGCATCGCCCTTGACGGCGCGCGACGGCGGTCAGGTAGCCACACAGATCACCACATCAATCACCACATGTGGTGATGCTCGCTCATCACACCCGCTTCTACCTTTCTCCTCATACCGCCGAACGACCGCCCCGCGGCGGAGATCCCGCCAGGCGAGCACATGAAAGGGGAGCGCAGATGAGCGAGAAATCCACCGTCGACGAGGCAGGGCGGTACGAAATTCGCCTCAAGGGGCACCTCGATTCTCGATGGGCCGAATGGTTCGACGGACTCAGCCTCACCAACTCCAGCGACGGCACGACCGTCATTCACGGGTTTGTCCTCGATCAGGCCGCGCTGCACGGATTGCTCCGCAAGGTGCGCGACATTGGCCTGCAACTGATCTCGGTCACCCGGGTCGAACCCGACCAGCCCGCTGTACCCACAGCAAGGCCCACCGACTCACCAACCCAGCAAAGGAAAACGACGTGACAACCACCGCACCGACCAGGAAAACCACAGCAACGAAACGAGTTCCGATGACATCACTGCGCAGGACCTCGCTCGCCGCGGGCGTGCTCTACCTCATCACCTTCGTCTCGATCCCGACCCTGTTCCTGTACAGCCCGGTGAAGGAAGCGAACTACATCGTCGGCTCCGGCGCAGACACTCAGGTCCTAGTCAGCGGCCTCCTGGAAATCATCGTGGCCCTCGCGGGCATCGGCACCGCCGTCACGCTGTACCCCGTACTCAAGAGGCAGAACCAAGGCGTCGCACTAGGACTCGTCTCCATGCGGACCCTGGAAGCCGCCACCATCTTCGCCGGGGTTGTGAGCCTGCTCTCGATCGTGACCCTGCGACAGGCCGGCGCCGGACCAGATGCACTGCTCACCGGTCAGGTGCTGAACGCCCAGTTCCACTGGACGTTCCTCCTCGGACAAGCCCTCCTACCGGGGATTAACGCCCTGCTGTTGGGCTCCCTGATGTACAAATCCCGCCTCGTCCCCCGGTGGCTTCCCCTGCTGGGCCTCATCGGAGCGCCCATCATCTTCGCCTCCGTCCTCGCGAAGTACTTCGGTGTCTACGACGAGCTGTCCGTATGGTCCGGGCTCGCGGCCCTCCCGGTCGCGGTGTGGGAGTTCTCGCTCGGCGTCTACCTGACCGTCAAAGGCTTCAAGCCCTGCCGCATCACCGCCGAAATCACCGCTGAAATGAACGCTGAAGTGAGCGCGGCCGGCACCCGGCCCACCCAGCACGACGTCACCGCCTGACCCGCGACACGGCGGCCGAGCCCACCAAGGGCCCGGCCGCTGTCCGTATCCGCCCTCGCACTCGCTCGTGAAATCAACTCCCTGTGAAATCAACTCCCTGTGAAATCAACTCCCTGTGAAAGTGGACTTTCGCAGTCTTGACGTCTGGTCAGGCTGCGTAGGCGAGCGTGTCGAGTAGGGCCTCGGTGATTTTCGTGTCGTCCGGGCTGGGGGATGACATGACTGTAATTCGTTGTGCCCATAGGACTTTGCGGAGCGCGGCGAGGGCGTCGAGGAAGCTGGGGGTGGTCTTGTGC
>JBBQGJ010000062.1:0-23613 GCA_038322925.1 Mycobacteriales bacterium | reverse complement strand
AACCGGCCACCGATCCGGTCCAGCAGCTCACCGAAGCCGGTCCACCATCTGTCAGGGTTTACGCTATGCGCCGCGGCCACCGCGGCGTCTTCTCTGTTCCACACAAGCACGGAATGATCGCCCGGTGGCCGCCCTGACCTGGGACAACACGCCCAAGATCACGAACTACGGCTGCAGTACGAACAGTCGGTTTCGCGATAGCCGGCTGATCCGCTGCCACCCACTGCTTGTCGCTTTGCTTGGGCCCGGTCGAGCGCACCTGCTGCGTTTGCCAGCTCGGCTCTCGGCGGCGGCGTCGTCACGGACATGCTGCCGGGCCTATCAGGTTACCGATGTCGTCGATGCGCGGGCCGTCGACGGTGCCCGGCAAAGCAGCGACCCCCTCGGATGGGCGGCTGGTGGCGCTCTACAGGGTGCGGATCATGTCTACGACAGCGCCGAGGTGGGAAATAGATGCCCGATGCGTCCCGCGGGAGTAGGCGAAGGCGTCGAGCGGTGGTGCGGTCATCGTCGAAGATCAGTCCGCGGCCACGACAACGGACCGTGTCAGGCCGGGCGGCCGCCGGCGTCACCGCGCGCGGGGATGGTCTGCGACGTGGCGAATTGGTTCGACGAGATGCTTTGTAGGGCAGAGGGAACCGGCGGCGCCGGTTCGCGGGGTGGTTACCGGGCCGGTATTACGCCCCGATCAGGTGCGCGCCGAGTTCCCGCTCGAGCAGCTCCAGCAGCGTCTGCTCCTGGGGTGGTGGTTCCGGTGGCCATAGGTAGCTGCTGTCCGCGATCAACGGGTCGTGGTGGTGTTGGTCGACGATTCGTAGGGCCCGCCGGTACCGGGTGCGTTCGTCACGGTGACGGTGCACCAGGGCGCGGATGGTGTCGGTGCAGCCGAACTGCTCAGCCAACCGATCCAGGCTCGTTCCGGTGACCAGCGCCCACCGGCCGCGGACGGGTTCCACCAGCCCCCACGCGGCGAGGGTTTCCAGTGCTTCGTACACCGCGGCCCGGGACAACCCGGTCGTGGTGGTGAGGTCGAAGCTGCGTTGCGGCCGGCCACGGCCTGATTCGAGGGCTTCGTAGACGAACGCGGCCGGGTGACCCAGCTCCCGGAACACCGGCCGCAGCGCGTGCAGCTTCCCCGGTCGCCAACTGACACGCCCTGCCCTGGCGCTGATGTCGTCGGGGATCCGCAGTGTGTACAGATCACCAGCTAGACCCCGGTCGTTCTCGATCAGGTCGATCAGCGGGTCGTCCTCTTCGCGTAGGGCGCGGAGGTGGGCGGCGACGGTGGTGTGATCCAACCCGGTGACCACCGACAGAGACCGGACCCCGAACGCGATGTACCGGGACCCGGTTTTCATCGCCGCCTCACCCATCGCTCGCAGCACCCAGCGGGCACCGATCCCACGCCGCCCCCGGTACCTGTCGTGTTCCAGCAGGTGCAGCGCGGTCCACCAGGTGCGGATCCACTGGTACTCCCCGGGTGTACCCCGCATCCTTCGTTGATCGTGATGATCTTCATCGGTGGGTGGTGGGTGCCCCCCGTGTGATGGTGGCCCGCTTGTGGGGGATTTACGGACAAGGCTTGCCGTGGGTTTCTTGGCCTGCTGAGCGGTGACATAGGCGACGGCTTTACGCCAGTCCGCGAGGATCGCCTTGCTGCGGGTACCGGGTCGCCGGTACCGGGTGTAGAAGGCGGCCAGACCCGGCCAGGTGCCCCCCTCGAGGCGGGACAACACCGCCGGCAGGGTGAGGCCGGCCCAGACCGCGGCGTCCAGCACGGCCTGCCGGGCTTCGGAGGGGGACCGGTACCGGGCGGTGTCATACACCCCGGTGGTGGCGATCCGCAGGTAGTCCGCGGCCAGCTCCCGGGCACCCGCGGGCCGGGGCAGGCTCCCCGCACCAGCCACCTCGTCCGATGCCGGTAGCCGGTGCTGGGTGGTAACGGCGGTCAGCTCGGCCGCGAGCAGCCCCCGCAACCGGGTCAGCACGGCGGGTGGGTTCCCGGCGGCCGCCAACTGGTGGGCGGCGGCCAGGGAGCCGTGCAGCACCTGGTGGCCACCGGTGGGGTGCACCGACCCGGGTGGGCGGATCAGCCCGTCAGTGAGGTTCTGGTTCGGTGACGGGTCCATCGACGGTGTCCTGGTCGCCAGCGCCAGGGCCAGGTCACGGGCCTGGTGGAACCCGATCGGCACCGTGAACGGCACGTACACATGCCACCCACCGCTGGGGCTCTCATCGGTGATCACCCGACCACCGGCCGACCCGATCAGGTCGGTGACCGCGGCCGCGTCCCGGTGCACGCCGCCGCGGCCGCCGCGGGAAGCGTCCAGATCGATGACCAGCACCCGGGTATCACCCGCCGCGGAATAGATCGGCACCGCCGCCGGCACCCCGGGCAACCTGGCGGTCAGCGGTCGTTCCCACCGGCGGAGATAGGTGTGCCCGCCGCTGCGGGACTCCCGAACCCGCGGCCGCCCAGCCAGCAACGGCGCTAACACCGCCCACACCTGGACCGCCGGCGGGGCCGGTGATGGGGCTGTGAGTGGGGTTGTGGGTGTGGGTGGTGACGGCGTGCCCGCAGGATCGCCGCAGTCCACCGCTGCGCTCACCGGTCAGGTAAGCGGCGGCCACTCGCAGTAGTCGGGTAAGGGTGACCGCGACCGACACCCAGAAAATCGGGCGGTCGCTGTCGCCCCGGCGGGGCGATCACGGGTACAGTTCTCCTCGTAGTGCTATCGAAGCCCTGCACCCTCTTCAGCGGCCAAACTGACTTTTGGGGTGTGGGGCTTCGTTCTGTCCGGACCCTTTTGGATCTGGGGTTATGCAGACTTGCTGAGCGGTAATGGGGGCTGGTCGGAATTGATCAGCGACGGTGTCGGTGCGTATTCGGGCATGCCCATCGCATTGCAGAGGACAGCTGCGCAGTACTCGCCGGGATACATGCCTGCTGCGCGCGCCTTCTCACGGAGCACTTCGCCGACCTCGACGGCAGGACGGACTGAGAACTGGTCCCGTGCGCCCTTGCTCGGCCTTCCCGGCCCCGGCTTGTAAGGCATGGCCTGATCTAACCGGTACCGCTTTATCAGGAAAGGTCCGACACGCCGACCGGCCGGGGCATCATTTTTTCTTGGTGAGTGCGTACAGCTGGTTTTGGGAGACGACCATGAGTAGTCCGGCGCCTTGGCCGGTGGGTTTAAGTTCCCCGTCCACGGGTTTGGGAGTCTTCGGTGGGTTTGCTGCGGCGGCGACCTTGAGGGTGACGTCGGTCCGGGTCGGGGTGGTGTCGGCGCTGACTTTCCACCAGGTGTCTGCTTTGTCTTGGTAGAGCAGGACGGTTCCGTCGTTCGCTGCGATGGGTTTGGTGCGGGGTAGCACTTTCACTGTTTGCAGGGCACCGCCGTGGAGGTAGCCGGCGGTGGTGGTGTCGGTATTGAAAAGCAGTGACGTTCCGGGGGTGTCGGGGACCACCCGGGTACCGCTGGGCAGGTCCACGGTGGTGGGGTCACCGCCGGTCAGGGGCCAGTACTGGATGGTTCGACCGGTCACGACAGCGACGGTGAGGGCGCCGTCGATCTGGGCGAGTGCGGGCCCGTAGGCGGGTATCGCACCTAGTGGGGTGGCCCAGACGGTGTGCCCGTCCGCGGCCAGCACGGACAGGAACAGGGCGTCGGGGTTGAACGGTCCAAGACCGGGTGCCTGCTGGTCGGTGGGGGTGATGGCGGCGGTGTACCCGGTGCCGGGGTCGGTGACCGGGTCCGGGGCCCGGTCAGCGAGCGGCACGACCCATGCGGCGTGGGTGGTCCACCCCCGGGGTGCGGTTTCGGTGTAGATGTCGCCGGCCGGTGGGATCGGCGGCGCCGGTGGCGGTCCTTGCGCGGCCGGTGATGACGGTCGGTGAAAGACCATCACGGCGACGGCCAGCAGCATCACCGCGGTGCAGCCCAGCGCGGCCCACTTGAACCAACCGGGCACAGAGCTGAACCGTCCCGCTGATGTCGCGGCGGCGGTCTTGGTGATCGGCTTCGCGGGCCGCCGGCTTCCTTTCCTGGGCTCGCTGATCGGGGCGGGTGGGTTTACCAGGAGGGTGACCTGCGCGTCGGCGGTGACGATCATGCGTTGCACCCAGTGGTCGGTGACCGCGCGGACCCGGATGGGGTGCCCGTGGGCGCTGGCCTGTTTCGCGATGAGGGCAACCGCTTCGGCTTGCACATCGGCGTGTGTCAGCGGGGTGGTGACGCCGCTGATCATGACGCTTGGTGGGCTGCCCAGGGTGATGACCGCTTCTGGCCATTTCGGGGTGGCCCGGTCCAGGTCGGCGGCCGCGCCGGTGCTGTGGTGGGTCGTGGTGGTCATGCGGTTCCCCCGGGGCTGTGGCTTGACGGTGGTCGATCGGTATCAGGGTCAGGCCCAGTACCGGTGGAGTTGGTCGTCGTAGTCGGTGCGGGTCAACGCGACGACGTGGACCGGAACCCCCACGGTCGAGGCTTCCAGGATGTAGCGGACACCGTTGACGGCGCCGAGGTAGATCGCGACATGCCCCTCGAATCCGACGATGTCGCCGGGGAGGCCGGATTGCCAGGCGATGTTGCCGCCGGAGCGTTGGGCCCCGGAGTTCCCACCCGGTGACCGGTACCCGCCTTGCGCGTACACGTAGGCGGTGAGCCCGGAACAGTCGAACCCGATGGCGGACCCACAGGAGTTCAGGTCCCCGCCGCCGCGGAAGCAGCCGTTGTTCGGGCCGGCGCCGTCCCCGCCGCCGCCCCACACGTACGGCAGGCCGAGGGCTTCGAACCCGGCCGCCAACCCTTGCGCGATGCCGGGTGTCGGCGCGGTGATGCTCCGGCCGCGTAGTGCCGGCACCACGAACTCGTTGTCCGGGACGGTGACGGCGCTGCCGGTGACGGTGACCGCGACCGGGCTGATCCCGCCCGCGACCTCGCCGGGTGCCGGTTTCCCGCCGCCGGTGGACCCGAACCAGTCGTTGAACATCCGGAAGAAGTTCCGGTTGCCGTAGGCCGAGCACGCATCGCCGGTGCCCGGATAGGCCGCCAGGGCGGCCTCGTTGGGTTGGTAGGGGGTGTAGGTGTATAGCGTGGCCGTGGCCCGGTTCTGGATGTGGACCGGCGCCGATCCGCATCCGCTTTCAGCGATGTTCCACAGGATCTGCGAGGTCCGGCCTTCGGGGTAGTTGACGTAAGAGGCGTCCTTGTGGAGTTTGGCGAAAGCGGTGAACAGGCCGAGGGTTTGCGCCCATACCCCGGCGGAGGCACCGGAGCAGTTCGCCGATCCGCCCGGGCCGGTGTCGGGGCAGCCGAACCCGGTCAACGCTGCATGTGGTGCCGGTTTGGTCAGGCCCTGGGATTCCTTCTGGATGATCACGATCGCGACCTGCGGGTTGATGCCGCAGGCCTGGGCGAGTTTGGCCAGGATCGCGGCGTACCGCTCCGGGGTGGGCGACGCCGGATACGGGGCGCACCAGGGTGAGCTGGCCGCGACGGTGGGGTAGGTGTCCAGCCGTAGACAGCTGGGCCCTGTGCAGGAGCCGCCGACATCGTCCAGTGCGGCCTGCACGGCGGTGACGTCGGGAAGTGCCTTCCAGTTGTAGAAGACCTGGTCGCTGATGATGTTCCCGGGATCCCACACGGACCCACCGGCGCCGGCGCCGGCACCGACACCGAACGCTGCCGGTGGTGGGTTTTTCTTGGAGGCGATCGCGCCGGCGGACATCACCAGTGCGAGCAGGACGATCACGACGACGACCCAGAACCCGATCTTGGCCAGGACGGCCCACCCGACCTTGCGGGCGAGGTGCCGGCCGGCCGCTTTGGTGACGGCCCTGCCGGCACCGCTGCTGGTGTTCCGGGTTCGTTCGTCGACCGTGCTCATCGGGGTGTGAAGTCCTGTCCCTGCTCCAGGACGCTGCGGATGGTGGGCCAGTGGCAGCGCCATCCCTTACCGACTTTTCGGGCCGGGATCGACCCGTCGGCGATGCGTTTACTGACCGTATGCGCGGTCATCCGCAGGAGCTGCCCCAGCTCGACCGCTGTCACCACATCGGGGCCCTGCGTGACCAAGCTGCCACTGACGGTAAGGTCAGACGTCGTCGACAGGACCCGTGCGAGGACCAAAGGTTTCCAGTACCGCCATTCCGACCCGATCCGGCTCGCCGGTATCGACCCGCTGTTGACGCCCCGGATGACGTACGCCTCGGATGCCTTGATCAGCTCGGCTACCTCCTTCGTGGTCAGGATCCGGGGATCACCGGCGACCTCGCCGACCATCCCATTCTCTTCTGTCGTTCTGCTCATTTCACCATATATTCTGGTTCGTTGAGATGGGTTTGTGCGAATCACAACGGTGTTCTACAGTCACCGTTCACAGCGCTTGGCCATCCAAGGGGGATCCCGCATGACTACTGAACTCGACGAGCAGGTGGCCTTCGACACGCCGCCCGCTGCGCGCAGGCTGCCCGGAGCGCAGCGGGCGGCTGCGAACAAGGAACCCTCCCGCATACCCCCCGTGATCGCGCCGGGCGGGGCCACCGGTAGCGATCGAAGCGATCGACCGTCCTTCGGCCGCCCGCACACCGAGAACACCGAACCGCCCGCTGCGGGTAGCGGCGCTACCGCCGCGGCGGCGGACTGGTCCCGGTTCGCACCTCCCACCGACGCCGAACCGTCATCGGTGCCGCGGGGATTTCTCGAACCCGCCGAGAAGCAGGCCCCGGCCAGTTGGGGACGCAAGCAGCAGGTGATCCGGCTGTTGTCCTTCGGTCTGGCCCACCCGAAGCCGGGCACCGAGGAACTGGACTTGCGGGCTAATCAACGCACCATCCGGGGTATCCGGTGGCCCCGGTCGGTGCGGATCGCCGTCGCCAACGACAAGGGCGGGGTCGGGAAGACCCCGGCCGCGCTGATCCTGGGCGGGATGATCGCCGAGCAAGGCCGCACAGTCGTCGTGTGGGACGCCGCGGACGCCCGCGGCACCCTCACCGAACGAGGCGAAGGCACCCCCATACGGTGCGTATCCGAGGTGGAGGCCGCACCGGGGGAGTACCGGGTACCCGGCACCATCGGCGGGGTCACCTCGAAACAGTCCTCGTTCGCGGACGTTCTGGGATCGCTCACCGACAGGGAGTTCGACGCCGACAGCATCGACCGGGTCACCTGGTCGCTGGATCGCACCTACCAGGTGCAGGTCGCCGACACCGGCAACGTGCCGCATTCCCCGGCATTCGGCCGGGTCATCGAACTGGCCGACATGCTGATCGTCCCCACCACCGTCACCGCCGATTCGGTCCAGAAGGCGGTTCGGCTGCTGGCACGGCTGCAGGACACCGGGCTGAGCACCCACGCCGTGGTCGCCGTGATGCGGTACGGCGGCCCGGAAACCCCTGGCCTGCTCGAGCAGCTCCCCGACATCTTCACCGGCGCCGGGGTGGGCGCGGTCATGCACGTCCCGTTCGACGCGCACATCGCGAAGGGCACCACCATCAACACCCGCAGCCTGACCCGCCCATCCCGGCTGGCCTGGACCCGGCTAGCCACTGCCGCCGTCACGAACATCACCGTCAAGTAGGGACACCATGGAAAACCCGTTCGCGAATCTGATCCCGGATTTCACGATCTTCGGCGCCGAGTTCACAGCGTGGTGGCAGAAGCTGTTCGTGGGCCTGTGGGCGGTGTTGATCATCGTCGCGGGCGCGTCGCTGCTCATCGCAATCCTGCACATGCGCAAAGCGACGTCCAACAACATTCCCGGGCAGGCCGACGAGGCCAAGTCGCACGCGGTGTGGGCCGGCGGAGCGCTGGGCCTGCTCGCTGCGTTCGGGGTTGTGGTGGGTGCCATCTTCTCCGTCGCCGGCGGCTGACATGACCACCTTGCGTCAGCAAGATGATCCTGTGACCACCACGGCCCCTCATCGGCGACGTCAGGTGGCCTTCATCGCCGGCGGGACGGTCGCGTTGCTGCTGGCCGTGGCCGGTGCGTTCCTCATCGGCCGGAACGGGGCCTCGCCGAGCCCGGACCCGGTCGTGCCGCCGGCGGTCAGCGTGGCCGCGCCACCGAACCCCGCCGCCACCGCGACGTCCATTGCGGACCCGGTCGCGCCGCCCACCACCGGAACCGGCCCGGACGGGTGCCTCGGCGGCCCCGACCCGTACACCGCTATCCTGCCCGCGCAGGCCGCGGCCGCCTTGGACGTCAACGGTGCAGCGGCGTTCGCCCGCTCCGCCTTCCGATATCTGGTAAAGGCGTACCCGAGGCCGGCGGACATGTCCGTGGTGATCCCAAAGGTCTTCGTCAACCCTGACCGGTGGTTAGCGCTGGCCCAAAAGCCGGCCTCAAACCCGGCGCCTGAGGGCACAACAACAGCGTTCGTCCGGCCCAACGAAACCAGCTACCAGGCGACCATGACCGGTGACACCGCCGACGTCACGGTCAACCTGTTTACCCAGGTTGATTACCCAGACGGCAAGACCGGGCAGGTCGTACAGACGCAACGGTTCCTGCTGAAGGTCGTAGACGGTCGCTGGTGGATCGTTGAGACACCCCCGACCGACGCGCTGCCACCGGCCGGTACCGGCGGATCCCTCTACTTCGTCGGGGCGTGCTGACCCATGGCAACCCACACCAGGCGATCCGGTTTCACCCGGATCGCCAGCAGAACCCTGCTCCCACTCTGCGCGATGGCGGCACTGCTCGTGGTTTCTCCTGTTGCTGCGGCAGCCCCTAATGACCCGCCGCCACCCGCCACCAGCGGATCGCAGTTCGATACAGGCTTGCTGAGCCCAGGAGCGGCAGCCGCACCGGGGACATCTCCGAACCCGACCCCAGCCATCACCTTTAGTACACCAGCTCCGGCAGCCGCTGCTGCCCCGGGCGGTCCTGTCGCGGCTGCACCGTCGGACATCGATCCGGCTGAGCCAATCTGCCTGCAACTGGGTGATGGAGGGCCACTGTCGCTGGACGCCGACTGTGACTCGGTGGGAGCGAACATCATCGATGCGGCGGTCGCTGCCGTCGATTTCGCGGCCGACCCGTTGGGGTGGTTGACCGACAAGATGGCGCAGGGCGCGTCCGGGATCATGTCGTGGATCGCGGACACGGCGAACAACGCGACCAGCGCCGACATCACCGCCGACTGGTGGATCTCGGCGTACAAGCAGGCATTCGCCGTCGCGATCATCCTGTTCGGGATGCTCACCCTGTGGAACATGGTCGAGCTGGGCCGCGGGAAGCTCGGACCCGAGGAATTCGGCGAAACGGTGACCTACCGGTCGATAGGGTTCTTCGCCGGGGTGATCTTCGGGCCACCGCTGACCAAGTTCCTCATCGAGGGTGCCGGGATGCTGACCAACGGCATCATCGCGGTCATGCCGGGGTACGACGCCGGGAACATGGACGCGGGGGCGATCAACGATTCGATCATCGGGGCCGGCGCCGGGAAGGTGATCGGCGGGTTCTTCGTCGCGTTCCTGCTGCTGCTGCTGGTGCTGATCAGCGCGATGTTCTTGTTCATCTCGTTGGCCGTGCAGACCGTGGTGATCTACCTGGGCGGCGCGGTGTTCCCGATCGCGTTCACCTGGATCATCAACGTGCGGCACCGCGGCGGGTCGATGAAAATCCCGTTCCTGATCCTGGGGGTCATCTTCGCCCGCCCATTGCTGTTCTTCCTGGTCGGGGTCGGTATGGCGATGGCCCGGTCCGCGGTGGTGCAGGGCTCCGACGACGGAGCCAGGAACCTGGCGAACGTGGTGATGTCGGCGGTGGTGCTGGCCATCGCGGCGTTCGCACCGTTGCTGCTGCTCAAATTCGCCCCGGTCATCCCGACCGGCACGGCCGGCGGCACGGGTCATGGCGCGGCGTCGAACCCCGATACCGCCCAGCCGGGTGCGTTGACCCGGTTGCAACGGCTCTCACACCGTGGTCGCTCCTCCGGCGGTGGCCCCTCCGGCGGTGGTAGCGGCGCGATCGGCAAGGGCGGTTCCGGTCGGGGCGGCCCTGGGCGGGGCGGGTCTGGTCGGGGAGGCGGCGGTGCGGAAACCGGGGTTCATGCCGGCGCCGCCGCTGCGGGCGCCGCCCCGTCCGGGACGTCCTCGACGTCGTCGCGGCGCGGTATCGGCGGGCCGAAGCCGGTGTCGGGTGGGAAACCGTCCGCGGCCGGCGCGGCCCTGGTCGGCAAGACCAGCGGGTCGAGCCCGCGGCTGATCGACAGCCCGTCGACACCGGCGCCGACCGCTGGGCAACGCGTCGGCGCAGCGGCCAAAGCTGTCGGCGCGGGTGTGAGGAACGCACCCGGTCGGGCGGTGGCGGGGACGAAGGCCCTGCCAGCCGCTGCCGGGGCCGCGGCGAAGGCCGCACCCGGCGCCGCGTGGAAGGCCGCCAAGAAGGCGCCCGCGGCCGTCAAGGCGGCGGTGCCCGCTGCGGGTGCGGTGGCGGGTGGGGTGGCCTCGTCTGCGCGGCGGATCGGGCACGGAGTCGCAGGCGGGGTTGACGGTGACCGGGAATGGTGACCGACCGCACGTCCGTCCTGGGTGGGGAGTCGAAGTCCCGCGGTTTGATCAGCGGGCGTAAGTCCAAGGGCGTCACCATCGCGTGGGTCCTGACCGGTGTCGCCTCGTGCCTGCTGCTGTTGTTCTTCCAGTTCTACGGGTTGGTCGTGGCCGTGGTCGTGGCCGCGGTGGTGCTGGTAGCAACGCTGGACATGGGGACCGGGAACACCCCGTGGTCCCGGTTCCAGGACCGCCGCCGGATGCGGTACCGCCGCAAGCACGGCCTGGTCGATTTCGTGCCCGTGGAGTACCGGCCCGAAGATCTGGCCCCCGGGTCTGTGGAGTGGAACGCGTACCGGGACTGGCCCGACGGCGCGGACGGGTTGTACTGGTTGCAGTCCGACCCGGGGGTTCCGGCGGTGGCGTATCACGCCCCGGTGGGGGAGGAGCCGTACCTGTCGGTGGTGTTCTCGGTGGACGGCCCGATCCAGGGCCTGCACGGTGACACGTTCGTCGAGCACGCCCAGTACCAGTTCGGTCAGCTCCTGGCCGGGTGGGGTTCGATCCAGAAGCTGGTCTCCGGCATCCAGACCGTGACCCGGGTGATCCCGGCGGACTCCGCCGCCCACGAGGTGTGGTTGCAGGAACAGTTGGACCCGCAAGCGCCCACCGACCTACAGGCCGACTACGCGGAGCTGTTGGACTCGCTGTCGGCGAAGTCGTATGTGCAAAGGCATTTCGTGGTGATCCGGTGGAACGTCAACGCCCAGTGGCATCAAGGCACCCGCCGCCGCGGCGGCGGGTTGACCGGGTGGCTGCAGGTCGTCATCGACCAACTGGAATCGGTGCAGCGCCGGCTCCGGGAGGCGATGTATGTCAACGTCCGGGCCTTGTCCGGGCCGCGGCTGGGTGCGGTGCTGCGGCACCTGCAACATCCCGGGTGGCCCATCGACCGCGCGTCGGACGTGAACGTGGTGCCCGGCGACGGGCTGGCCGGGTGCTGGTTGCCGTCCCACGACGAGTGGTCCTACACCGAGGTCGCATCGCAGTCACCGGACCCGTTCATCCCCGAGGTGATGGTCGCGGCCAGCTCGTGGCGGCACCGCACCGCGATGATCCCGATCACCGCCATGGAGGTGCGGGAGCTGGACGGGCTGTGGTGGTCCCCGCTGCTGGTCGGGTTGGACGACCAGATCATCCGCACCCTGTCGGTGCACATCCAGTTCGTCCCGGCGCGGGAAGCGAAGATCACCGCCCGCAAGGACGCCACCGCCGACCAGGCCGACATCATCGGAATGGAACGCAAGGGCCGCATCGTGGACGACGGGGCCGAGCTGGCGTTGTCGGCGGCGAACCGCCGGGCCACCGACCTCAAGGACGGCACCGGGCATCACGGCGCGAACTGGGTGGCGTTCCTGCAGGTGTCGGCCGGGGACGTGGCCGCGCTGACCCACGCGTGCGGGGTGGTCGAAGAGGCCGCCGACCAGGCCGGCATCACCCGCCTGGACTGGTTGGACACCCGGCAGTCCGCGGCGCATTCCACCACGTGGCCGTTGGGTCGCGGGATCCGCCCACCCGCGCAGTCCACCACCACCAAAACCCTGCACCGGGTCGCCGCCGGCGGTGCGAAGGAATCGCTATGACCACTATCCCGGACCTGTCCGTCGACCCACCAACCAGCCACCCGCCGACCACCGACCCGCCGGCTGTTGACCAGCCGGCAGCGCCTTCGACGCCGCCAACTGTGTTGCCGCCGATCGTGTTGCCGCCAATGCGGGGACCGCAGATCCATTCCACCTCCCGGTGGCGTAAGGGTCTGTTCAAGGTCAGCGCGCCGGGGGCGCCGACGACGTCCCGGCAGGCGGAGGTCCTCAACACCGCGCTGATCGGGTCGCCCACCGACGAACGTGGCCTGATCGTGGGCTCGGACACCATGTCGTCGTCGATGATCGCGCATGACCCGTTCACCGCGTACGAGAACAAACAGATCACCTCCCCGAACGTGTGCGTCGTGGGCATGGTCGGGGCGGGGAAGTCGAGCCTGCTCAAAATCCTGTACGTGGAGCGGCCGTTGATGCTCCGCGGCCGGTGCGCTGTGGTGATCGACAAGAAACTTCGCGACGGGGAAGGTGAGTACGCGGAGCTGACCCGGGAGTTCGGTGCCGAACCGTTCCGGTTCGACCCCAACGACCCGGAACACTCCACGTGCATGAACCCCCTGGACGGGATCATCCGGGCGGCCGGTGGGGCGGCCGCGCAACGGCAGCTGCTGGCCGCGTTCGCTGAGCAGGCCGGGTCGGGGGAAGAGCTGACCGAATGGCATCACAAGGCCCTGGCCGAGGCGTACCGGCTGGTGATCAGCGACTTCGAGACAGGTAAGCGGACACCGGTGATGCCGGACCTGCTGGCCCGGTTCACCGACGTGGTCAACGCCGACCAGTTCACCCATCTGCGGCCGGCGACACTGGATCTGATCGAACAGGCCGCGGTGTCGATGATGCTGCGGTTCGAGCGGCTGCTGGCCGACGACCTGCAGGGCATGTTCGACCGGGAAACGTCCAAACACGTCAGGCTGCACCCCAAACTCACCACGTTCGACATCAGCGCCCTGCCGGAGGACGGCCCGGCGACATCGCTGGTGATGGTGATGGCGAACTCGTGGCTGATGGGCATGCTGGGGCGGCACCGCCGGCCCGGGATGCGCACCAACTTCGTCGTCGAGGAAGGGTGGGCGTTGGCGTCCGGACCGGGCGGTCGGATGATCCGGTCGAAATCGAAACTGGCCCGCGGCTACGGGTTGTCCGTCATCGCGGCGTTCCATCACATCTCCGATCACCAAGCCGGCTCCGATGCGATCGCGATGATGCAGGAAGCGCAGACACGTCACCTGTTCCGGCAAGAACACGACACCGACATCGCCGACTGCGTCCGGTACTTCAACTTGGAGCCGTCGAACGCGACCGAGCTGGCGACCCTGCCGCAGGGCACCCACCTGCTGAAAATCGGTGCGCTGAAGGAGATCCGGGTGCAGGCGGACCGCACCGAACGGGAGATCGCTTTCACCGCGACCGATTCCGCGATGGTCACCCGGCACACCCCCATCGAGGTAGTGGTGAAGTGACGTGGTGAAGTGATCGACGACAAGGACCAGGTGGGGCGGGCCCGGCAGAAGCTGCCGCTGCTCAGCGCCCGGCAGTCCGTGGCCCTGCAGGTGGGCGGCTCGGTAGCCGGGTTGCTGCTGGCGTGGCACCTCGCGTTGGTGATCACCGCAGGCGTACCGGTCAGCGGGATCGGTGTCACCGTGCGGGGCCTGCTCACCGCCGCACCGTTGTCGTTGGGCGCGAAGTACCACCCGGACCCGGTCGCCGCCGGCGCCGCCTTCGGGGTTCTCCTCGCGGTCGGGGTCGCCGCGGTGACCGCGGGCCGCCGGTGGCGGCGCAGCCGCCGGGGCCACCGGCCGTTGGGGTTGGCCACCGGCCGGCAGACCCGGATGTCGGCCGGGGAACTGCGGGCCCGGAAGGTCGCCGCGTGGACGCGACGGGGGTCCGTCGACGCCGGCCGGCTCGATACCGGCACCGCAGCCCTGACCGAGGTTGGTTTCCTGCTCGGGCACCAGCACGGCACCGGTGAACCGGTGGTGCTGTCCCTGGAGGATCAGGTCGGCATCATCGCCGCCACCGGCGCCGGGAAGACGCTGTACCTGATGGTGAACGCCTGCCTGGACGCGCCCGGCCCGTTGATCGCCACGTCGACGAAACCGGAAGTCCTGGACGCCATCGTGGAGGCCCGCACCGGGCAGGGCCGGGTATGGGTGTTCGACCCCTTGAACCTGGCGTACTGGCCGGAGCCGATGGTGTGGGATGCCACCGCGGGGCGCGTCGACCCGGCCATGGCCACCAGCAGCGGCCTGGCGTTCGCCGGCGGCCTGCAGGTCGACGACGGGCGGGACGGGTCGTTCTTCCAGGTGCAGTCCGGGATCATCATGTCCAGGCTGCTTCGCGCCGCCGCGGTGGACGGCTTGACGATGGACGCGGTGATCACCTGGGCGGCGGACCTGAAATCCGCCGCCCAGAAAGCGGTCGCGATCCTGCGCCGGTCACCGGACACCGCGCAGTGGGCGACGACCCTGGCCACCGCGATCTCCGGCACCGACGAAACCGCCACCTCGGTGCGGATGACGATGGCGCAGAAGATCGAACCGCTGCTCAATCCGGTGGTGATGCGGCAACTGCTGCCCACCCCCGGGGTCAGCGTGTTCGACCCGGCGGCGTTCGTGCACTCCACCGACACCCTGGTGCTGATCACCGACGACCAAGCGCAGACCAACGTCGCCCCGCTGACCACGATGCTGCTCAACGAGGTGATGGACGCCGCGAAGAAGGCCGCGGCCCTGTCCCGGACGGGGCAACTCGACCCGCCGATGCGGATCGCGGCCGACGAGATCGTGAACGTGGCGCCGATGCCGAAACTTCCCGGGATGCTGTCGGACTCCCGCGGCGGCGGGGTGCAATGGGTGACGGTGTTCCAGTCCGTCGCGCAGATCCTCGCCAGGTGGGGGGACAAGGACGGCCGGGCCATCCTGGCGAACCTGAACTGTTCCCTGGTCCTGGGTGGTCTGCAGGACGAGAAAGCGTTGGAACGGTTCTCCGCGCTGGTCGGTCAGGTCGACATGCTGCAGGTGTCCTCGACCGTCGACGCTGACAACGTCGCCACCGGCCGGTCGGTGGCGATGGCGGAACGCACCGTGCTGCGGCAGGAAGAGATCCGGCAACTACCGGACGGGACCGCGTTGGTGATCTACCGCAACGCCCCGGCGATGCTGGTGGACATGGTGGCCTGGCGGGACCGACCCGACGGCGCCGACATCATGGCCGGGATGACCCGGGTCCGGGCAGCGCGGATCGCGCACCACCGTTCCGTGGCCGGTCGATGACCGACCCCGAACTGCCCGTGACGCTGCAGGAGTTGCACTCCCGGGTGCTGGCCGGTGAGAACGCCGTCATCGACGCCATCGGGAAGCTCACCGCCCGGGTAGCGGCCCTGGAACCACCCGAGGGCAAAAACACCGGCCCGGCGCCCCGGCGATGGGCCGACCGCAGCACCGCCGAGGAATGGGACGTCCTCGTCCGCTGGGTCGATGACCTCAACCGGTCCTACTCCCTGATCGAGGAATGCCAGATCCACCCGTGCTGGCCGGCGCACCCCGGTGTCGTGGAGGAACTGGCCGCCCTGCACCACGCCTGGATCATCGCCGCCATCGACGACGCCCGCACCGGGCCGCACCCGGCCGAGCCGGCGGAGGCAACAACACCGGCGAGACCCGCCCGGCCCTCGAAAGGTGGCACGGCGTACGCGGTGTGGCACGACCGCGCCCTGTGGCCGTTCCTGGAACGGATCCGCGCAGGGCTGTACAGGATCCACATGTGCAAGGCCGAACACCAACCAGAAATAGCCTCCGAACTCGCCCCCGCCACCGACCGAACCATGATCCCCGTGCTCGACGACGCCAACGGCTGATCGCCTGGGCGACCTATCGTTCCGGCATGACCTGGATCGCTACCGTGACCCGAGACGACGCCGACGCCCAGCTGAAGGGCACCTACGACCGCATCGCCGGCCCGCACGGCCGGGTCGACAACATCCTGCTGGCGCACAGTCTGCGACCGCACACCCTCGCGGGTCACCTCGCGCTCTACAAGGCGGTGCTGCATCACTCCCGCAACCGTCTGCCCGTCTGGTTCCTCGAGACCATCGGCGTGCAGGTGAGCCACCTCAACGGGTGCGACTACTGCGTCGAGCACCACGCGGCCGGGTTGCGCGCGCTGTTGGCCGACGACGGCCGGCACGCCGTCGTGGTGCGCGCACTGCGTGCCGATCGGCCCGAAGACGCCTTCGCCGGGCGGGATCTGGCGGCGCTGCGCTACACCGCGCTGCTGACCAGCTCACCTCGTGACGTGTCGGAGGCCGACATCCAGACCCTGCGCACGGCCGGCTTCGACGACGGCGAGGTCCTCGAGATCAACCAGGTGGCAGCCTATTTCGCCTACGCCAACCGCACCGTGCTCGGGCTCGGTGTCACCACCGAAGGTGACGACCTCGGTACCGCGCCACCGGAGTCCGACGACGTGACCGACTGGCGGCACAGCTGACGCCCGCGACGTAGTTGCCGTGTCAGAGCCGGTGTCCCCGACCCCGGTCGAGCTGTTGGGTTTCCTGCGGCCCGTACGCCTCGTACCCAACGTTGACGTGCTGCTCCGCCGGGTCACGCCCACCGGCGGGTTCAAGTGCCTGCGCCAACCGGTCCGCGAACGACGGTTCCGCGGGTTCGACGTCCTCACCCACGTCGATGTGTCCCGGAACAGGTCCGCCTGCGTCCCGGTCCGGGCCGGCCCACTGTTGGGCGGTCCGCACCGCGGCGTCGGCGGCCGCCCAGGCCCGGCCCTGGGTGCCTGTCTCCGGCTGATCGGGGCCCAGTAGGGACGCTTCGTCGGTGACGCCGAACTGTTCCCGGTACGCGGCCGCGAGTGCGGCGGCCCGGTCCCAGTCCCTGGCTGGGGCTGGTTCGGCTGGGCGGTCACCCAACGGCGCGGCCCAGCCCGGGTGCTCGGCGTCGACGAGCCCGGCAAGTTCCTGGGAGCGTTCACCGATCGCTTGGGCGCGCCCCGCGGTCCAGTCGCGGAGTTCGCCTTCGGGGGCGTCGGGGACGGCGGGTAGCCACGGCAACGGCCCCGCCGGCTCGTGTTGCTCCGCCGCGGTGATGGCGTCGCGCAGCTTCTCCATGCGCCACTGCATGACCTGAGTGGCGGATTCGGCGGTGCCCAGTTCCCGCTCCTGGGCGGCTGCGGTCACTGCGGCGGCCATGTCGGGGTGGTGGCTGAGTTCGGCGAGTAACGCATCGCCGGCGGGGTCGGCGAGCATCGCGGCGGCTTGCTGCTGCCCGAACACCCCGGCCAGCACGTTCCGTTTGGCCTGCTGCCGGTCGGTGGCCAGCACCTCGATCGCGTGGGTGTACTGCGGGACGAGACTGTCCAACCGGTGGGGTGCGTCCATCTCCTGCCGCAGGGTCTCGGTGGCGGACCGTTCCGCACCGTCCCGGGCGATGATCTGCCGCAACACCACCTCGCTGTTGGCCCGTGGGTCGGGGGCGCGGTCCACGTCGACGTCGAGTTGTTGTTCGACCTCGATGTGGGCGTGGTTCTCCGCGCGGCCGCGGGACATCGCCGCGTACAGCTGTTGCCGGGTCATCCCGGGGTGGGCGATCACCCGGGCGGTGTCCACGGTGATGCCCTGCGCCCGGTCGATCGTGGAGGCATACCCCAGGTCCACATGGGCGGTGACGTAGTCGGCGGGCAAGGTGGTGACCGCGTCACCACCTTGCCGCTTAACCGTCAGTGACCCGTCCCGACCGACAGCCCGGACGGTGAACAGGGACCCGTTGCGCACCCAGTCCCCGCGGTGCCCGATCGTGATCCGCCGGTCGTTGCGGCGGGCCAGGACCACATCCCCGACGCCGGCGGACTGCTCACCGCGCAACGCGACCGGCTGGCCGGTGATGACGCCCGCTGCACGGAGCTCGGTCTGGGCCCGGGTGTTCAGGTCGCCGACCGCGGCGTTGCTGGCGGCCATCATGATCGTGGACCGGCCGCCCGCCCGGTCGGTGACCCACCCCCGGTACACCTGGTCGGCGACGTCGACGGTGGTGCCTTCGTGGATCCGTCCCCGGGCCAGGTAGTGGTCGGAGGCGGCCTGGTCCCCGGCGCGGAGTTGCAGCGACGCCGCTGCCTCTTCGGGGTCGCGGAACCGGAGCACGTCGAGCATTTCCGCGGCGCCGAGCTCGTGGGCCAGGAGCCGGAACGCCCCACCGGCGGCGACCGACCCGAGTTGCTGCGGGTCGCCGACCAAGCGGATCACCGCGCCGCGTTCGACCGCGAAGGCCCGTAGCCGGTCCAGGTTGCTGGTGCCGGCCTTGCCGGCTTCGTCGACGAGCAGCATGTCCCCGGCCCGGACAGCGTCCGGCGCCAGTAGGCCGTGTTGGTGGCGGGTCAGGAGCAGGTCGATGGTCTGCGCGGGGGCGCCGATCTCCTGCCCGAGTTTGATCGCCGCGTCCGCGCTGGGCGCCAGGCCGATGACCCGGCGACCGGTGCCCTGCCACGCCTTGACGAGCCTGTTCATGGCGAACGACTTGCCGGCACCGGCGGCGCCGACACCGACCGCGAGTTGGGTACCGACGCCGGCGAAATGGGTAACCAGGTCCACCTGCCCGGGCGTCAACCCGGCCAGCAACTCCGCCAGGACGATCGCGCTGTAGGGGGTGGTTTCCCGGCCTGCGGCGACGAGCCGGTCCTCCGCTGCCAGCACTGCTTCGGAGGTGTAGAGGACTTGGCCGTGAACGCGGAACACCGACTCACCGTTGGACCGGACCAGCTCGGCCGGTAGTGGTTCCAGGGCGTCCATGGTGAGCCGCACCGACATCCCGCCGGGTCCCAACACCAGCCGCTGCACCTCGTCGACCGCCGCGCCGCGGTGCTCCCCGACGGCGAGGGGGTGGGCGCGGAGTTGCCGTTCGGCTTCGGCGCGGACGTGCATGGGTTTCCACGTCGACCGCTCCGCCGACACCAGCTCGAGAACCCGCTCGGCGACCTCCGGCAGGGTGCGGGTGTCCCACTCCTGGGTGGTGTCCGGGCCCAGGACGGTGCGGAGCATCCGGTCCCGCCCGGTGTCACCCAGGACGCGGTCCGCGGTGGCCCGCCACTGCGTCACCCGCTGCGCGAGGGGGATGCCCGGTGCCTTGGCGTCCCGGGTTTCCAGGGTGGCCTGCTGGTACAGCGACATGGTTGCTTGCACCGACCGGGACGGGTCCTTGCCGTGCTCGGCGGTGTAGTCGCGGAGCAGTTCTTGGTACCGCTGCTCGATGGCTTCCCGGCGCCGGCTGAACGCTCGCATCAGCGTCGCCGGCACTCCGGCGATCTCCCGCACCGGGCGCTTGCCCGGGTCGGGGCGTTGCACGTCGTGGAACGCCACCCCCAACGACCGCACCAGTGCATCTTCCAGGCGGGCGTTGTACATCTCCGACGCGGTGACCCCGACCGCGTAAAGCGGCCACCCGTCCAGGGACCGCCACTTCCCGTCGACACCGAGGACCTTGGAGGAGAGCACGACGTGGGTGTGCAGGTCGGGGTCACCGGTCCTACTGGTGCGGTGATCGAACGCGGCTGCGACCAGGCCGTGGGTTTCGATCTGCGCGACCCCACCGGCGCCGGTGCGGGTGAAGCCGGCTTCGGCCTCGATGTAGGCCAGGGATTCCTGCCACGCCTGCCGGTGCGCCTCCTCGATCACGGTCCGCACCTGCTGGTCGGACACCGCCCACAGGGTGGACACCGACTTGACCGGGGAGAACGTCAAGTCATACCCGGCGACGGCCTGCCGTTCCGCGCGGCGTTGGCTGGCGACGAACTCCGCGACCGCCGCCGGGTTCCGCGCCGACGCCGGCCGGCCCATGTCCAGCAGTGTCGCCCGGGCCGCGGTCAGGCGTAGAGCTCGGCGTTCCGGTTCGGTCGCGCCGCGCCCGTTCTGCTCCCGGAACAGCTGCAACCCGGCCATGTACGCCTTCGAGTACGCCGTGCCGCCCTTGGTGAACGTGGGGTACGCCCGGCCCAGCGGGAGCGGCCCGAGGATGTCTGCGTCCGGGTGGTGACCCTCACCCCACAGGGCCTGCATCTGATCATCCCGCACCGTGCCGGTCACCCCAAGGGTGCGGCACCCCTGACCGGCCCACACCCCGGGTGGTTCACCCGAAGCTGTGTAGTACGCGGCCAGCTCCTGGCCCTTGGCCAGGTCCTGATCGGCGACCGCCACCTGCCGCGTCAGGTAGTCATACCCATCCCCAGCGCTCACCTTGTGGATGGTCATCGTCACCCGCGCACAGTAGCAGTCCCGATGCTTGCACACTGCTAGTGCAAGAGGTGTGATTCAGCCCCGGCATTGATCTTGGCGTGAGGTCGTCGGCATTAGGCTTGTCGAGCAGGGAATGCAATGCCCCTGGACCGTTGAACGTCACCGGTGGTTGGCGGGGTTCGGCACAGTATTGGTAGTGGGGTGTGAACCGATGGGCCGATGAAATCGGTACGTCTACGCGACACGGGCAGGTGCAAGACGCACTACCCGTCCGTGGCCGCACCCGGTAGCGGGTGACATGCCCCCGGGAATGGGGACAACTTATGGTGCAGGCTGGGTAGTCTTCCTGAGTACAGCTGACGTTTCATGGGGGGCACAGATGGTGACAGCGGACGAGATCAGGGCGCGGGTCGAGGCGGCCGACAAGGAACGCATTCAGGCGCGGGCGGACGCAGCCGCGAGGATCGCGGCGGACATCGATAAGCGCAGCAAGGTCCGCGCGGAGCTGGCCGAGATCGACGCGGCGATCACCGCCGGGCTTGCCGAGTCCACGGCGATCATGACCCTGGCGGAGCTATCAGCCTTCACGGGGATCGTGGTGTCCGACCTGACACCGGGAACCACACCAAGCGGTCGGGGTGGTCGGCAGCCACGCAGGAAAGCCGCCGGCACCCGCAAGAGCCGCGCCGCATCGACAGCGGCGGTCCCGGTCAGTTCGGACTTCTGACGGCCGGCTCGCGACATGGCCCGGATGAGCATGAACACCATCACGCAACTGCGGTTGGCTGTTACCGACCCGGTGATCGTGAACCGGTACCGCTCCCACATCAAAACCGGCCGCGACGATGAATGCTGGTTGTGGACCGGGGCGATCTCTGGCAAAGGACACGGCCGGTTCCAGATCGCCGACGAACACCTCACCCAACTCGACGGTTCGATCCGCCGGCGCACTTACGTGGTCATCGCGCACCGCTTCGGCCACGCCGCGCTGTACGGGGTCGACGCACTCCTCGGCGTGCCGATCCTCGCGCATAACTGCGACAACCCGCTGTGTCAGAACCCGCGATGCTGGCGCGAATCCAACCACCGCGCCAACGGCCAGGATTACGGTCGCCGGCGCGACACCGTGCAAGGTGCGCTCGCCGACACCCGCGGTGCCCGCGGCCGCGCGAGAGCCGTCCGAGACGCCGCCCGCGACGGCGCCGAAATCAGCCAAGCGGTGTTAGCGGGACTGCGACCGGTGCACCTAGCTCAGATCGCCCTGTTCGACGATGCACCATCCCCATTCCGGGAGTCATAGCCGGGGCGGGGCGCACCATTCGGGTGCCGGTTCCGTGGGTCACCGCGTCGCCAGATCGAATGACCGACATATCTAGTGTGCAGGTCGAACCGAATTGCGGCGGTCGATGCTCTAGGCCGATGGCGCGAGGTGGTCGACCGGTGGAAAGGCGGCGGCAGCCTCTGCCGGGATGCGGATTCTGCGGAAGGGGTGCCAACCGGTGGCGGGGTAGTGACCCAACTCGGCGAACGTCGCGCGGCGGGCTTTGTCGCCGCGGGCGAGGACGACATCCTGGTGATCGAGGGCGGCGACTTCGCCGACGGCGTCTATCGCGTCGATTCCGGTGGTGATGGTGTCGATGCTGGTATCGCCGGTGTAGGTGGTGTGCCAGCGGATAACACCGGTGGTGGCCCCATCAATGTCCTGATGCACGATCACGTTGGCCGCGGTCCATCCCGACCAGATCACCTTTCCAAGGACTCCGAGGGTCAAGACGATCACGGCTCCCAGGATCAGCCTGGTGATGAGGTCGGGGGCGAGAGTGATTTCCACGGCGATCGCCGCGGCGACGACGGCACCGCCGACGATGAGGATTGCGACGTTATGCGGCCCGCCGCGGAGCAGTACGTAACGGGCGGCCGCGGCGTCGCTGATCCCGGCGGCAGGGTTCAGGCGTCGACGCTGGTCCGATGTGATCCGCAACGCCAGGCCGAGAACAAGACCTACCCCGACGAGCAGGACTAAGTTTCCCCCGGCGTCGCCGTAGGCGGATTGCATGTCGATGCGGGCGTCGTACATCGCGTGGAACACGATCAGCGGAGCGAGCCGGCGAAGGTAGAGAAATGCGGTGACGTACGCACCACCCCAGAGCATCGCCCAGGGCAGGGAGGCCCAAAAGCCGTGGTAGATGTGGAAAGGCCACCGCATGGCCATCGAGATACCGACGATGAGCATCGGGTGCCAGCCGGCGCGGCGGCCGATAAGTACCGGGATCGCGACGATGACGATTTCCTCGACAACGCCAGCGTTGACGTCCGAGAACAGGCTGAACAGTGCCCAGGGGTTGCCGACAATCCCGCCGCCCGCGGCGTTCGGGTCCGGGTCCGGTCCCTGCAGAACGTTCAACAGCACACCCGCCACCACAATCCCGGTGAACGCGACACCAAGCGTGACGAGCGCAGGGATCGGCGAGGCCGGATAGCGGGGGATCCCGGCCAGTTCCCGTGGCACCCGCAGGTACCGACAGACCAGCACGAAGATGAGCACTGCGCCGGCGATCCCGGCGATCCGGGTCACGACGTCCAGGACACCGGTGAAGGTCCCGTAGTCCACCGGATCGAGCACCTGGTCGGTTCCATCGATGTGGATCGCATTCGCGATCCCGCGTCCGAAGAACAGCAGATAACCGGCCCCGACCATCAGCGCGGCTACCGGGCTGCTGATCAACGAGCGGGCGGCCCGGTCGTTGAGTTTGCTCAGACCGGCGGCACGGGCCGGCGTGGGCACGAACGTGATCATCGCCGGCCCGCGTCGGCGGTGGGGCTGCACGTCGGGTTCGTCGAGCGCGGAGCGGCGTCTGACGGGTCTTCGGTCATGGTGTTGTCTATGTCCCCTCGGTACCGGCGCGTGCGGCTCGGTTGGGGTTATTGAATCGGGCTTGACCGACAGTTAATGGCCGGTACTGGTCGCACATCAAAACTGGGCGTGACGATGAATGGCTGGCTATGGACCGGCGCGATCTCCGGCAAAGGCCACGGGCGCTTCCAGGGCATGCCGGTTCGGGGCGTTCAAAAACCTAGGACGGTCGCCGCGTTGTCAGTCCAGGCTTGCTGGATGCGTACGTAGGTACCGATGCTGGCAAGAGATCGGTGCCGAGTTTGGTGAGCGATGGCACGGTCGCTGGCGCCGCGGAGATGGGCGTAGGTGACGAACCCCGCGCGGAGGCTG
>JBBQGJ010000061.1:0-23856 GCA_038322925.1 Mycobacteriales bacterium | reverse complement strand
GTCATTCACCACGAGAACCCAGTCAGCCACGCATTGCATTGGTCAAACTGGCGCCGAGAGCATCAAACCCGGGCCCGCCGGTCACACTTCGTCCGCCGACTGCGACTCCAGACCCTTATGATCTAGCCCTGTAGTACTAGGAGGGCGCTGAAAAATCCGGTGGCCGGACGATGCTATCTGTCGAGCCCGTTGCGTCCAGACCCAGGCTCCGCGGGCCATCTCACTCGACCAGGCATGGATGTTTTGGTGTGGGTGCAACGTGGCATCGCCGCTGAGCTTGTACCGCTGCAGGCCGGTACCCCAGTCAAGACAACGGATACCGCGATCACTGTGCGCGGTCCTGACCACTTCGGCGTTGGTGATGGCCCCAGCGCTGTATCGTGCCCAATCCGGCGACATCCGATTCGAGTACACCAGCATCGTTCCCGCCGACTCCAAGCACAACGCATAGCTTGCCAGTTGGCCGTTGAGTCGCAGCGTCAGCAACCGAGCTAGTCCCGCTTCTCCGTACGAGTGCACGACATCCGCCAGATAGCTTCGGTAGTCGGCATTCGCCAGCAGAGCGACATCGTGGCCGAGCTGCGACGAACGCTTCCGGTACAGCCGAAGAACCTCCGGGACGATGGCGTCGATTTCTTCCAGTTCGCGAGTCCACCTCATCTCGATCGCGAGCCCGGCATTCTTGATCCGGTTGTGCGCCTTTGCCAATGCCGATCGCGTATTGCGCGATAAGTAGGCTGTCAGCGGCTCACCCGAGCTGAAGTTAATGCGAGGTGAGACACCGTTGTCGCTGTGAGTGACAGCCAGTTCCTCGGTGATGGCCGCAACGGCCGGATCGGCAAGCTCGAGGCAACGCAGATGCAGTACCCACGGATTACGTATCGCGCGCAGGCTCCTGGCGAGGGCGACGGCCAACGCTTTGGCGCTGTGGGCGTCTCGTGACGGCAACCAGCTGGGGAGATAGCCCTCGCATGGGGTTTCGAACCGGTAGACACCACGGCGAAACACGCGCACCAGCAAGGCCGCCGCGACGACTTCCCCGTCACGACGGACGAGCACAGACCATGGAGTCTGCATCGGGTTGTGCCGCATCCAGGTAACCACCGGTAGCCACCGGGCAGTGGCCGGGGCGTGTGTGACCTTTAGCAGTGAATCCAGGGCCCCGGCGTGGTTCATCAACGCCTCCGGGCCGATCACGACCTCGGACGTGGTGACCGGCAAGGCACCGACATGTCCCGAAACCTGCCCGGAGTCGCCACTGTGCACACCTTCGACAGCACTGGCGAGCCTGCTGGTCGCCATCAGTGCCCAGCGCTCACGTGGATCCCTGACCCGAAGACCACCAAATCGAACACGGCCCCCTTCAGGACATATCAACTTTTCGACAACAGTCCGAGTCGCCGCGACTGCTCTTCACCCCGATGCGCCGAACCCTAACCCAATGTGCCCATTCAGACCAAAACCTCCGTGACACACGGCCTAGTCACCGGACTGCTCTTCACCCGGATGCGCCGAACCCTAACCCAATGTATCCATTCAGACCAAAGCCTCCTTGACGCAGGTACGACTCCGGCGCCGGGACCAGGCGGTGGCGCACGGTGGACACCGGCACCACTCGCACGTTCCTGCAGGCCCCGGCGCCGCGGTTGCGGTGCCCGGAGCAGGGGTGCTGGTCGCGTATGTGCCGTGGGCGCGGCCGGGCGCGGAAATGCATGTACCTGCTGGAGGACACCTGCGCGTGGCTGGTGAAGAACATGGCGCTCAGCGCGGTCGCGGTGTTCCTGCGGCTGTCCTGGCGGACCGTCAGCGGCATCGTGACGCGGGTGGTGGCCGAGTTTGACCGGGAAGACCGATCAACTCGACGGGCTGCGCAGGATCGGGATCGACGAGATCGCCTACCGCGTAAGGGGCACCGGTATTTGAAGTGCGTGGTCGACCGTCGGTACGTCGAGGCGGCGCAAGTCGCCGGCAACTCGTAACTGCCCTCCACGAGCCGCTCCAACGCGATGTTGATCAGATCGGCCGGGTCATTCTTCCGTCGGGCAGCCTCCTCGATCGCGTCAGCGGCGACCTTCCGGGCCAGCCGCCGGGTCGTATAAGACCTCGCCGCGGGCCCGGACCAAGTTGCGGTGCCGCTCGGCCGTGCGCGTGGAGGCGCAGATTGGCATGGTGCCCTCCGGCAGCCGCAGGTCCCGGCGGATGTGCCCGACCACCTCCGCCGGCACCTCGTTCAACCTTCAACTGCGTGACCAGGGCTAAAGATGCGGTGCCAACGCCGGTTGCGAAGCATGCGCCTTCACAGGTTCCGTGCTTGTTGCTCGCACGTCTCGCCGTGGACCGACAATGGGGAGGACAGGGCCTCGGGGCGGCGCTCCTCGCGGACGCTATGCGTCGCGCCGTACAGATCAGCGAGACAGCTGGACTGCGGGCGCTGTTGATCCATGCGCGAGATGAGGCGGCGCGCGCCTTCTACAAGCATCTCGGAAACTTCCTCGACTCCCCGGCCGATCCGATGCAGTTGATGATCACGATAAGAGACATACAAGCTGCCGTACGCGTGTTGAACGTCCCTGTGGATGACGCCGACTGGGGTGGGCACCGTGATTGATGCTGCTGACGTTGATTTCGCGACCACCGAGATTTGATGTTGGTGGTCGGCACCGTCAGTGTGACGGGCATCTGAATAGGACAACGGCTCTCCCGCTGCATGTCCGGGAAGACGCCGCGGGAGGGCCGTGCTGGATGCGCGGAGGCACCCGTTGGTCACGGTAGAGGCAGATCAGCCGTGCCGGGCGGCCGTAACCGGCATGACCTCCCGCAGCCGGAAACCTCACCGTCCGGCCAGGGAGCGGGTCAACCGGCCGTCGTCACCGACCGACAACAACTCGTTCATCCGCTGATCAGGTACGCGCCAAGTTCGCGATGCAGCAGATCTATCAGGGTCTCCCCGTCCTCGGGCGGCGGTTCCGGTGGCCACAGGTAGTCCTCGGCCTCCTCGACCAGGCCGAGGACGGTGGTGGTTGGGTGCTGTCGACGATCCGCAGCGCCCGTCGGTACGCGGCGCGTTCGCCGCGGTGCCGGCCGACCTGGGTGCGGACCTGCTCCAGGCCACCGAACACAATGACCGCTCCAGTTGGTAGAAGGTGTCGTCGCCCGCCGGTGCGTTGCCCGAGTTGGTGGCAGGCGCGGTCGCCGGGAACCGCACCGCGTGGGACGCGCTCGTGCAGCGTTTGCGTCGCTGGTCAGCTCCGTGACCCGCCGATCGGGCGTGAGCCCAAGTGATGCCGACCACGATGCTGCGCAGCCTGCGGCGGGAGGTGACGTAGCCGATCCGAGGCATCGGCGGGCACCCGAGACGAGCCGGCTCAGGCGAAGCTCCCGCCGGAGCCGGCCTTGCGGTGCAGGGCCGCCAGTCGGTCGAGAAAGACCACCTGACCCTTGACCAGCTTCACCCTGGCAGTGTCGAGGTCGAACCACTCGGCGCGGTCCACCTCCGGGAACGACTGCATCCGCCCGGAGCGCGGCGGCCACTCCATCTCGAAGGTATTGCTGGTGACGCCGGCCACGTCGAAGTCCGCGCGGCGGGCGAAAGCAACCACCGACTTCCCGCTCTGCCGGGTCTCGCCCAGGTAGCTCTCCGGGCCGTCCGGCAGTGGCGAACCCAGCTCTTCCTGGAACTCGCGAGCGGCCACCGCGTGCGGCTCCTCCGCATCGCCGTGCTCGCCTTTGGGAATCGACCACGCATGCTCATCCTTGCGGGCCCAGAACGGCCCACCCATGTGCACCAGCAGCACCTGCAGGACCCCGTCCTGGACGCGGTGGAGCACCGTGCCCGCGCTCTTCTTCAACTGCCCGCCTCCCTCGTCAGCCTGCTCTGCGTCACCATGCCCCATCCCTGCTGAGCAGGGGCCGTCGGATCCCGTGCAGGGCGTGCTGCTCGGCAGCATCGCCATCGCGCTGGTCAACCGGAACCGGCGGTTCCTGGTCGGTCAGCAGGTCGACCGCAAAGTGCGACACGCCACCTTGCAGGCTCTGCTGGACCTGCCCGAGATCGTGCGCGTCACCTACCTGCGGTTGGAGCTCGTCGGTCCGCGGCAGCTGTCCGTGTTGGCCGACCTGCACCTGTCCGGTGACGACGCCGAGCCTCACCTGGCGGTCCGGATCCGTGACCTGGAGCCCAGGGTGTCCAGCTCGCCGGCCGTGGTGGACACCACGCTGTGCCTGTCCGCGCCGGACGAGCCGTCATTGGTGGTGTGAGCCGGCGGCTTTGCTCAGCGCCTCAGTCGGCGGCGGCAGAGCACTGGGCGCACAGCCCGAACAGCTCCAACTCGTGATCGATGGCGGAGTAGCCGTGCTGCGCGGCGACGGTCCGCGCCCACTGTTCCACCTCAGGCGCTTCGACCTCCTGGGTGCGACCGCATCGTCGACACACCAGATGGTGATGGTGCCTGGGTTGCTCGCACTGACGGTAGAGCACCTCGCCGGTGTGGTTGCGCACGGTGTCCAGGTCGCCGCCGCCCGCCATGTCCTGCAGGGCGCGGTACACGGTGGCCAGGCCGATGGTGGAGCCCGAGGAGCGCAGCGCGCTGTGCAGGTCCTGGGCGGAGACGAACTCGTCGGTGCCGGCCAGCACCTGCAGGATGGCGGCACGCTGCGTCGTGTTGCGGCGCTGCGTCACGACCATGGTGTCCCTCTCCACGGATCGGCCCATCCGGACATGCAGCGGTGGGTTCGTCTGCCGAGGGTACCTGAGGCGCGTGATGCTTCGGACGAATCGCCCACCCATCGCCCGTCTGCCGGATTCCTTAAGTAACGACTTACTGATTAAATGGGTTAGCGCTGACTTACCCGACGTCGAACAGGGGTGATCCATGGGCGCCGAACTGAGCGCGACGCTGCGCGCACTCGCCGATCCGTCACGGCGGGCACAGCTGCAACGGCTGAGTTACGGGCCGGCCACCAGCGGCCAGCTGGCCGAGTTGCTGACCATGAGCCGCCCTGCCGGTTCTCAGCACCTTGCCGTGCTGATCGACGCCGGGCTGATCAACTCCATGCAGGCGGGCCGGCAACGCTGGCACGAGATCCGTCCGGAGCATCTTTACCTGGCCGAGAGCTGGCTCGGCGGGGTGCTCCGGCAGTGGGAGTCCGCCCCCACGCTCCGTCTGCCGGACCGGGAACCCCGGGTGGGTGAGCGGTCATGACCCGGCCGGTGAGCTATGTCGAGATCAACAGCCCCGACCTGCCACGGTCGGCCGCGTTCCTGTCCGCGGTGTTCGGCTGGGAGCCGCAGCCCTTCTGCGGCGGATTATCTGGTCGCTCCGCACGGCGACGCACCGGGTGTCGACACCGGGCTGATGGCCTCGTTGGACGGTCAGCCGCGGTGCATTCCGGTGATCCGGGTGCCCGACCTGACCACCGCGCTGGCAGCGGTGACGGCGCACGGCGGTGCCCTGGTGGTCGCTCCGTTCACGCTGCCGGGAATCGGCTCCCGCTGTTACGTCACCGATCCGACGGGTGTGCTGATCGGATTGCACCACTACGACGTCGATGATGGACGTGTCGATGTTGGAGGTAGCGGCGGTCTCTGACCAACGGGGGCTGCGTCGAGCCCAGGGGCGGGAGGGGACAGCCATGCAAAGGCTCCGGCTCTTCCCGGTGCTGGGCGGGGTTTTCGGCACTGCCCTGGTGGCCGCCGCGCTGGCCGGGTGCGCCGGCGGCTCGGCGAGCGGCAACAGCACGAGCCCCGCCACCCAGACGGTGACGGTCGGCACGATCACCTCACCGACCACGGTGACGGCGGTAGTCAGTTCAGCGCAGACCGCTGTGCCGCCGCCGGCGACCGACGAACCGGCGGCGATACCGGCGGACTGCCCCTACCTGTCCGACACCGACGTTGCCGACATCAACGGCCAGCACACCGGCCAGACCCAGATCATCGACGTCAAGCCGTACCCGATCTGCGTGTTCAGCCGGGCGGACGGCGGGTGGATGGCGACGGTGCGGATCATCCTGGCGGACACCACCGAGGCCGCGACCGCGGCCGTCGACGCCCACGTGCCCATCGAGAGCTCGGATCCGGCCAGCCAGCCGCCGGGCTGGGCCGGGGGTGCGATGGTCACTGCCGACAAATCTGTCTACGCCGTGTCCAAGGGGCCGATCGCCGTTGTCGCCGAGTCCAACCAGCTGCAGTCCGTCAAGGGACGGCAGATGGTGATCAAGACGGTGGCCAACCTCGGTCTGTGACCGGCCGGTGGCCGCCTGCGGCGCAGGAGCAGGCGGGAGGCTCGACAGGAGGGTTGGCGCGAGGGTCGGCGCGAGGTCGGCGGGAGGATCGGCACAGCCGGCCGTGGCAGGATGGTCCCTCGTGAGCAACCTCTACGCGACCCTGCACACCAATCGCGGCGACATCCGGATCGAGCTGCTGCCCCTGCACGCCCCGAAGACGGTGAACAACTTCGTCGGCCTGGCCCGCGGCACCGCCAAGTACACGACCAAGAACGCGACCGGACAGACCCAGGGGCCGTTCTACGATGGCGCGATCTTCCACCGGGTGATCTCCGGCTTCATGATCCAGGGCGGCGACCCCACCGGGACCGGCCGCGGCGGGCCCGGCTACACCTTTGCCGACGAGTTCCACCCGGAGCTGGCCTTCACCAAGCCCTACCTGCTGGCGATGGCCAATGCCGGGCCGGGCACCAACGGATCGCAGTTCTTCATCACCGTCGGCCCGACGCCGCACCTGACCTACAAGCACACCATCTTCGGTGAGGTCGCCGACCAGGCCTCCCGCGCCGTGGTCGACGCCATCGCGACCACGTCGGTCGACCGGTTCGACCGGCCGGCGGACGACGTGGTGATCACTTCGATCAGCATCGAGGACGACTCCGCGCCGGCCGCGCCGTCGGTCTGACCCGATCCACCAATTGCGGACGCCCGGCCCCGACTCCCAGCTGATCCCGCATCCGACTCCGGCGAATCCGAAACCAGCCCGGTGACCACACCTCCCCCGTACCCGATCGGCGGCGGCGGTCCACCGGCGGCCCAGACCCAGGTCTGCAGCTGGCACCCGGACCGGGCTACCGCCCTGACCTGCACACGCTGCGGACGTCCGGCGTGCCCGGAATGCTTGACCCCGGCAAGCGTCGGGTTCCACTGCCGGGCGTGCGTCGCGGAGGCACGGGCCAACTACCAACCCCCGAGAACGGTCGCCGGATCCCGCTGGGGGCAGCGGCCCATCGTGTCGATGGTGCTCATCGGCATCAACCTCGCGGCGTTCCTGGTGACGGCCCTGCAGGCCCGGTCGGTGATGAACCTGGCCGATTCGGACCTGTATGTGCGGGGCGGGCTGATCCCGGCCGAGGTGGCGTCGGGCGAGTACTGGCGGCTGCTGACCGGGGGGTTCCTGCACGGCAGCCTCATCCACATCGCCACCAACATGATCTCGCTCTACATCCTGGGCATCCCGTTGGAACGCATCCTTGGGCGTGGCCGGTTCCTGGTCATCTACCTGCTCAGCCTGTTGGGCGCCTCGGTCAGCGTGCTGATCTTCAGCGCGCCGGTGAGCCTGACGATCGGCGCGTCCGGCGCGATCTACGGCCTGATGGGTGCGCTGCTGGTGACCTTCAAGCGGCTCCGCTACGACCTGCGGCAGCTGCTCGTCATCGTGGCGCTGAACGTCTTCATCACCTTCCAAGTGCCCGGGATCTCCTGGCAGGGCCACCTCGGCGGGCTGGTGGTGGGCGCCGTCGTCGGTGTCGCGATGGTGTACCCACCGCAGCAGTCCAGGAATGCCTGGCAGTGGGGCACCTGCGTCGGTGTCGTGGTGGTACTGCTCGGTCTGGTGATCGTGCGTGACGCGCAGATCGGCAACTGGTTCTGCCTGTACAGCACGCAGGGCATCAGCTGCGTTCCCGCGCACTGACCGAGTACCCCTTGACGGCGCGGATCAACATTTGCGGCGCGTACGAAATCGTTCACTCGCGTCACTCCAGTCCCATAACCGCGACGATAATCCGCGCGGGCGACGTTGATCCGCGCCGGAAAGGGGACCGGGGTCGGCGGGGGTGGCCCTGCCGAACGGGGGGATCAGGTCCGCTCCGGCCCGCTCGCCGGCCAGTCGGTCCTGGGGGTCACCGACCACCAGCGGCGCAGCTCGGGCAGCAGTTCTGCGGGATCGGTGCCGAGCTCGGTGCGGCCGAAGATCAGCAGGTCGTCGTCGTGCAGGTCCACCTCGATGGTGGCCGAGGCCGCGCCCAGCCGGCGATTGGTGCCCAGCGACAGATTCCTCACCTGCCACCACTGCACGGCGCGGGTTCCGGTCAGTCCCCTGATCAGCAGTCCGCCCGGACCGGCGATCACCCGGCGGCGGTACCCGGCGACCGTTGTCACCGCCAACACCAGGCAGATCGCACCCGCCGCCAGTCGCTCCAGCGGACTGACCGACAGCACGGCGTAGACGCCGACCACCACGGCGGACAGTGCGCCGGCACCGATCAGCACCGGGCGCGGCCCCCATGACCGGGAGCCCGCCCCGGGGAACGCTGAGGGGTTATCCACAGGACTTGTCCACATTGGGGATGAATCACACGCGTGTGTTTCGGTATGCTCCACCCATCGAGCAGGTGGAAACTCTGGTCAGCGCCACCGCATGGTCATCAACAGTCCGGCGATCATCAACGTGAACCCGATGGCGAAGTTCCAGCTACCCAGCCCCGCAAGGAACGGGATGTTCTGGCCCCACAGGTAATAGACGACCAGCCAGAGCAGGCCCAGGATCATCAACCCGAGCATGACGCCGATGTACAGCGGCGACGACGGCGCGGCAACATGCGCACGGGTCGCGGCGGCCGCGGCCTCGTTCGCTTCTGTCGATGCCCGGGCGGTGGACGTGGCCACCTTCTTGCGGACCTTGGATTTCGGCACGACATCCCTCCACGCTGAGCACCCCGCATACTGGGACGGGGCTTGGGAATCTGCGGGCGGCGCTCTGACGGCCTTCCCGCCGCGCACGGGTCGGCGGATCACCGGAACCGTACGTTCTGGAAACTAGCCTACGGTGTCCGGCGGGATTCCCCGTCGGTGTGCTGGCTGGATGGGGTAAGGAGGTCGGGGTGCGGCGACCCGGCTTACCCGTTCCACGGCAGTGGCACGCTTCCCGCTGGGGGATCGGCGTCGTCCTGGTCTGCCTGATCGCGGGCCTGCTGCTCGGCACGGCCCGTTCCTACTCGGCCGGTGAGGACATCAGCAACCGGTCGGTGGACCTGTCCGCTGTGGTGAACCAGGCCGAACAGCGGGTCAGCGGTGCCGACGGGTTCGCGGCCAAGCTGCAGGACCAGATCGATGCGGCTGCGGCAAGCGACCGGTCACCGCAGGTGGCGCAGGTCCTCGAGCGGGCCAGCGGGTTGCAGGCTGCCGCCGGACTGACGCCGGTGCAGGGCCCGGGGCTGCGGGTGACGCTGTCCGACGCGCCCCGAGATGCCGACGGCAACTATCCCGCGGGCGTCGACCCGGACGACCTGGTGGTCCATCAGCAGGACGTGCAGGCGGTGGTCAACGCGATGTGGGCGGGCGGCGCGGAAGCGATGATGATCATGGATCAACGGGTGCTGACGACGTCAGCGGTCCGCTGCATCGGCAACACCCTGCTGCTGCAGGGTCGCACCTACTCGCCGCCGTTCGTGGTGACCGCGATCGGTGACGCGGACGCCATGGTCGCCGCGTTGGACGACCAACCCGGCGTGCGGCTCTACCGGCAGTACGTCGACAAGTTCCAGCTGGTCTACGACGTCACGCCGGTGGACAATGTGACGCTGCCCGCCTACGACGGACCGATCCGGTTGAGCGCGGCCAAGCAGGCCGGCGGATGAGCGGGGCGCAGGCACCGGTGGCGGCGCCGCCACCCGCGCCAGGACGTCGAGGCCGGGAAGCGGTGCGCACGGTGGTGCGCGGGGTCGGCCAGCTGCTGATCACGCTTGGCGTGGTGGTGCTGCTGTTCGTGGTCTACGAGGTGTACGTCACCGACCTGTTCGGCAGTCAGAAGCAGGCGGCGGCCACCGAGGCGATCGACCAGGTGTGGGCCGGCGCGGAGACCACGACGACCGACACCGTGGTGGTCACCGATCCGAATCAGCTGGTCACCGACCCGCGTCAGCGCACGCCGAGGTACGAGACGCTCTCCGGTGAGGGGTTCGCCAAGCTGTACATCCCGGCGTTCGGCGCGGACTACCGCTTCACCATCGTGGAGGGCACCAACTCCGACGACCTGTACATCGGTCCCGGCCACTACGCGGGGACCCAGATGCCCGGCCAGCAAGGCAATTTCGCGGTCGCCGGGCACCGGGTGTCCAAGGGCTCGCCGTTCAACGACCTTGGCCTGCTGGCGTCCTGCGACGCTCTCGTCGTGGAGACCCAGGACGACTGGTTCGTGTACCGAGTGCTGCCGATGCAGGAGGAAGAGTCGGGCTGGGACGGCACCCAGCACGCACATTGCGCCGGTGTCGGGGCGCAGACCGGTCAGTACGCCGGCGTGTACGGCCGGGAGATCACCGTTCCGACGGACTTCGCGCAGGTGCTGCCCGTGCCGCACGTCGACTCCACCACCGTGCCGCCGGATGCCCAGCGGCTGATCACGTTGACTACCTGCCACCCGCAGTTCTCCGACCGCGAACGCATGATCATCCACGGGGTGCTGACGCAGAGCTACGCGAAGGCACCTGGCTTCCTGCCGCCCGAGCTGGGGGAGGGATGACATGTACGTATGGATCTGGCGCCGCCTGCCGGGGCCGACCGCGGTGAAATGGCTGCAGGCGTTGGGGCTTTTCCTCGCGGTGGTGGCGCTGCTGTTCTTCGTGGTGTTCCCGTGGCTCGAGCCGTATCTGCCGTTCGACCGGATGTCGACCGACTGAAACGCGTCGCGGGGTCGAATGCGGGTGTGCGAGGCTGGTCCGCGTGAGCACCATCCTGGTCGTCGACAACTACGACTCCTTCGTCTTCAACCTCGTGCAGTACCTCGAGCAGCTCGGCGCGGACTGCATCGTCCGTCGCAACGACGCCGTGACCACCGACCAGATTCCCGAGCTGGGTGTGGACGGCGTGCTGCTGTCCCCCGGTCCCGGCACACCGGCGGATGCGGGCGTCACCGAGCAGATCGTGCGCTGGGGCGCCGGCCGGTTGCCGATCTTCGGGGTGTGCCTGGGTCACCAGGCCATCGCCGAGGTGTACGGAGCAGTGGTGGACAGGGCCGAGGAACTGCTGCACGGCCGAACCTCGCTCGTGCACCACGGCGGGGCGGGCGTGCTTGCCGGTTTGCCGGACCCGTTCATCGCGACTCGCTATCACTCACTGGCGGTGGTCGACGGCACCGTGCCCGCGGCACTCGAGGTCACCGCGCGCACCGAGGGAGGGGTGATCATGGGCCTGCGGCACCGCGAGTTTGCCGTCGAAGGGGTTCAGTTTCACCCGGAGTCCGTCCTCACCCAGGGCGGGCACCGGATGCTCGCCAACTGGCTGCAGACCTGCGGTGACGCCTGGGCAGCCGACCGGGTGCCGCCCCTGGAGGCCGATGTGGAACGTCTGCGGCTCAGTGCCGTCTGAGCCTGTGGTCCCTGCCGATCCAGCTCAGTGTCAGAAGCCGCGCAGTACTTCCGACCAGCAGTAACGGCCCGCAGCACGAATCGCGCTACGGGCCGTTACTGGCCTGTCGTGACGGGTTCTCCCGGCCGAGGGCCGGTCAGTTGGCCGGCGCAGACCCCAACGTGACGGTCACCGTCTGGGTGTCCGTCCCGCGGGTGTAGGTGATGTCGGTGGTGCCGCCCGGCTGGGACGACCTGATCGCGGCGATGAGCGCGTCAGCGGATTCCACCGACTGGCTGCCGACCTTGGTCACTACGTCACCGGACCGCAGTCCGGCGGCCTCGGCGCCCCCGCCGGACGTGATCTCGGCCAGTTCCGCACCGGAGGAGATCTGGCTGGATCCGGTGGACGTGTCCCGCACCGAGGCGCCCAGCACCGCGTGGGTGGCAGTGCCGGTGTTGATGATCTCCTGAGCGATGCGCTTGGCCTGGTCGATCGGGATGGCGAAGCCGACGCCGATGGAGCCGGCCTGGCTGCCGTCGGTGGACGTGGACAGCGAAGCGATCGCCGAGTTGATGCCGATCACCGCCCCGCTCATGTCGACCAGCGCCCCGCCGGAGTTGCCGGGGTTGATGGCGGCATCGGTCTGCACCGCGTTCATCACGGTGTCCTGGCCGGGCTGGCCGCTTTGGCTCTGCTCGGACGAGGACGTTCGAACCGGGCGGTTGAGCGCCGAGACGATGCCGGAGGTGACGGTCGCGGACAGTCCGAGCGGCGAACCGATCGCCACCACGGGCTGGCCGACGAGCAGGGTGCCGGACGAGCCGAGGCCGGCCGGGGTGAGCCCGGAGACGCCCTGGGCTTTGATGACGGCGAGGTCGTCGGAGGCGGTCTTGCCGACGACCTCCACGGTGGCGGTGGTGCCGTCGTTGAACCGCACCTGCAGGTCGGTGGCGCCTTCGACGACGTGGTTGTTCGTCAGGATCAGCCCGTCCGGAGTCAGGATGATGCCGGAGCCCTCGCCGCCGCTGGTCGACGAGCTGGCCAGCACGGACACCGTCGATGGCAGCACCTTGGCGGCCACTTCCTGCACCGACCCGGCCGGCGCTGCGCCACGGTTGTCGGAGACCGGCGCGGAGGTGGTGAGCTGGGTCAGTGAGCTGTCCGACGAGCTGGAACTCGAGGACAGCTGTCCGCCGAGGAACCCGCCGGCGAATCCGGCCAGCAACGCGACGGCCGCCGCGGTCGCGACCAGCATTGTGCCGCGATGGCGCGTCGGGGTGGTGACTGACCCGGGGGCACCTGACGTCGGCGTGCCGGTGGGCGGCCCGTAGCCCTGCGGCTGGTACGCGGTGTATGAGCCGGTCGATCCGCCGGATGACCATGCCTGCGCGTAGGTGGGGGCGGGGCGTGCGGTGGGGTCGGCGGAGGTGGCGCCTGCGTGCGGGGGGTTGTCGCCCCAGGTCGGTGCGGACCACGCACCGCTGGGCCGGGGACGCCACCAGCCTTGATCGAACTGTGCGGGCTGCACCGGGACCGGTCCGGTGTCGGAATCCACCTGCCGGCTCCACGCCGCGCCGGTCCGGGCTGACGACCCCGGGCCGGTCGACCCGCTGACGGCGGTCGGCTGGTCCGACGGGGACGGCGCGACATATCCGGGGTATCCCACTGACCGATCGCCGTCCCATTGATTTGACGGGCGCTGATCTGAGGGGCGTTGATCTGAGGGGCGCTGGTCCGAGGGGCGCGGTGGCATGTCCTGGCTCATGGTTGTCAGACTCACCTTCGGACCTGTGGAAACAATGAGTTCCCTGTGAACCGGGCCGGTGAATGCGTTCGCCGAGCCGGCGCCGCCCGCCAGCGGCACCTCACCCGCCGGGTGTCGCCGTACTGGCCGGCGGCGCCGGCTCGGCCGGTGGCGCCGCCGGGGATGACGCCGGGGATGACGCCGGCGCCGCCTCCGGCCCGTACACGTTCACGGTGACCGGCGTGCCGATCGGCACGACCCCGGCTGCCGTCTGGCCCTGCACGGTGCCCGCCTGGCCCGGCGGGGTGGCCCCGGCAACACCCCAGGTGACGTTGGGGATCCCGGCCATGGCCGCCCTCGCGTCGACCTCGGTCTTGCCGACGACATTCGGGACGTTCTCCGTGCCGGCTTCGCCGACAACGACACTCACCGCCGTTCCCGCCTTCGGCACCACGGTGCCCTGGGCCGGTGACTGGGACAGGATGGCGCCGACCAGTCCGGGATTGGTGGTGACCTTGCTGGACTTGCTCAGGCTGCCGGCGTCGCCCTTCCATCCGTTGTCCTGCAGGATGCCGATGGCCTGATCAGGCGTGCTGTTCTGCAGGTTCGGCATCACCATCAGGCTGTTGTTCGACACCGTCAGGGTGATCGGCGTGCCCTCCTGCACCCTGGTCCCGGCGGCGGGGTCCATACCGGTGACCTGGTTGGCCGGCTCGGTGCCGTCCGCCTCCTGCGACACCACTTGCAGTTTGGCCGCGCCCAGTGCAGCCGTCGCCTGATCGAGGCTTTGCCCGACGATGCCATCCGGTACCTCGACGGTTTGCAGACCGGTCCCGATGGTGACCTTGACCGTCGAGCCGGGAACGACCTGCGCCTGGGCTGCTGGGTCCTGGGCCAGCGCCTTGCCCTTGTCGGCGTCCGAGGACGACTGCGGCACCTCCTGGTACTGCAGGTTGGCGTCGTTCAGCGCCTTCTTCGCCGCGTCAGGCGTGTAACTGACCACGTTCGGCACCGACACCAGGCTGACGCCCTTGCCGATCTCCAGGTTGACCGGGGAATCCTGGGCGACCTGGGTCTGACTGGACGGCCGCTGGTTGACGACCTTGTCCTTGTCCGCGTCGCTGGACTCGGTGGGGGTGATGGTTCCCAGGGTCAGCCGGCTGTCCCGCAGTTTGGCGGTGGCCTCTTCCTGGGTCATTCCCGACAGGTCGGGCACGGCCACCAGCGCCGGCGGCGGTGGTGCGCTGATCACCCGCAGGGTCAGCCAGATCGCACCGGCCAGCAGCGCCAGGCACAGCACGCCGATGCCGACGAAGCCCCACACCCGCTTGGACCGGTCGGCGTCCTCCGGTTGCCAGTCCCCGTCGGGGACCGAACGCGCCGGCGGAGCCAGCAGCGGCGGCGATCCGCCGGGGCCGACCCGGGTGGGCGCGGCGCGCATCAGCTCGGTGCGCTCGTCGTCGGACATCAACGGGGTGGCCTGCACCGCTTGGCCGGACAGCGCCCGCACCAGGTCGGAGCGCATCTCGGCGGCGGTCTGGTACCGGTTGAGCGGGTTCTTGTTCAGTGCCTTCAGCACGATCGCGTCGAGCTCCTTGGGCAGCCCCGGCTGCGCCTCGCTCGGCGGCCGCGGCGCTTCCCGCACGTGCTGGTAGGCGATCGCCACCGGGGAGTCCCCGGTGAACGGGGGCTGCCCGGTGAGCAACTCATACAGCACGCAGCCGGTCGCGTAGACGTCGGAGCGGGCGTCCACCGACTCGCCACGGGCCTGCTCGGGCGAGAGGTACTGGGCGGTGCCGATCACCGCCGAGGTGGCCGTCATGGTGGCCTGGCCGTCGGAGACCGCGCGGGCGATGCCGAAATCCATCACCTTCACCGCGCCTGCGCGGTTGAGCATGATGTTCGCCGGCTTGACGTCGCGGTGCACGATCCCGTGGCGGTGGGAGAAGTCCAGCGCGGCGCAGACGTCGGCGACAATTTCCATGGCCCGCCGCGGCGGCAGCGGTCCCTCCCGCTTGAGCACGTCGCGCAATGTGTCGCCGTCGACGTACTCCATCACGATGTACGGCACCGGGCCGGTCTCGCCGGCCGTCTCCCCGGTGTCGTAGACCGCGACGATCGCCGGATGGTTCAGCGACGCGGCGTTCTGCGCCTCGCGCCGGAACCGGGCCTGGAATGACGGGTCGCGGGCGAGATCGGCACGCAGCACCTTGACCGCGACGTCCCGGCCGAGGCGAAGGTCACGGCCACGGTGCACCTCGGACATACCGCCGAAGCCGAGGGTGTCCCCGACCTGGTAGCGATCGCCGAACAGGTATCCCGTCATTGCCGTCCTCTGGTTGCACTGCGACAGTTCCGCACTCGTTGACCACCGTGTTGACCACCAGGCCGACTACCATCGGCGCAGGTGGTGCCGGTGACCAGTGTCGATGATGCCGCCCGAACCCGGGCACGCCCGTCCCGACAGCACACCGTCCGCCGAGGTGCCGACGCATTTCCCCGTGCCGGGGTTGCGCGCTGTCGGTCGGTGATCACGACTGTGATCCGTTCGCCGATCACGGGGTTCATGAGGACCATCCGGACAGCGCTCCGGCACCCGGGCCCGCGCCGTGATCGACGACCAGCCCGGCCGGCGCGACCGGCGACGGCAGCTCGCCGACGCTCTGGTTGATCCATACCGCGAGTGCTCCGGCCAGCGCCAGCACGAGCATGGCCAGTGCGACGGACAGCCCGGTTCGCTGTGAGACCGGGCGAGGTGGTGGTGGCTGGCGCGCGGCGCCGGATGGTGGTCGGGACTGCGGTCGGGACCGGGGTCGGGCGGGCTGTTGGTTCGCGGGCCCGACCGCCACCGGCAACGGCGCGCGGCGGGTGGGCGGAGAGGTGCGGGCAGCCGCTGCACCGGCGGCGGGAACGAGCGCCGGAGCGGGAAAGCCGGCCGTCGGTCGGACCGGTCCGGCCGCTGCGGGGGGACCGACGCGGTGCGGGCCGGTCGCGCCCGCCGCGATCGACCCGGTTGATCCCGACCGTAGTTGGCCGACCGCCTGGGCCAGCGCGGCACCGTTCGGGAACCTGGCCGTCGGGTCCTTGGCCAGCATGCGCATCACCAACGCGGCAACGGCCGGCGGCACATCGGCGGGCAGCGGACCCGGGCTGTCCCGGACGTGCGACATGGCCATCGCGACAGCGTTCTCACCCGGAAACGGCAGTCGGCCGGCCAGGCACTCGTAGGCGACCACGCCGAGCGAGTAGATATCGGAAGCCGGCACCGCCGGGTGGCCTGTCGCCTGTTCCGGGGAGATGTACTGGGCGGTGCCCATCACCAGGCCGGTGCGGGTGACCGGGGCTTGGTGGGCGAGCTTGGCGATGCCGAAGTCGGTGATCTTGACCTGACCACCCGGGGTGATCAACAGGTTGCCGGGCTTGATGTCCCGATGCACCAGTGAGCGGGCGTGCGCCACCTGCAGGGCACGGCCGGTCTGGTCCAGGACGTCCAGCGTGCGGCCGGTGGACAGCCGCCTCATCCGCGCCAGCACCGCGGACAACGATTCCCCGGCGATCAGCTCCATCACCAGGTAGGCGGTGTGCCCGCGCGGGTCGCCGCCGCCGCCGACCTCACCGTAGTCGTAGACCGCGGCGATCCCCGGGTGGTTGAGTGCCGCCGTGATCCGTGCCTCGGTGCGGAAGCGGTCCACGAACTCCGGGTCGCCGGTCAGTTCCGTTCGTAGGATCTTGACGGCCACGGCGCGGGCGAGCCGGATGTCGTCGGCCGCCCACACCTCGCCCATCCCGCCGACCGCGATGCACCGACTCAGCCGGTAGCGGTCGGACAACACGAGGCCCGGCGTGAGCATCACGGGCCGGCCAACGCGGCGGCGATCACCGAGCGGCCGACCGGCGCGGCGACCTTGGACCCGGTGGCGTCAAGGCCGAGGTCACCGCCGTTCTCGACCATCACGGCCACCGCCACCGTCGGGTTGTCCGCGGGCGCGAAGGCGGTGTACCAGGTGTGCGGTGGGGTGTTCTTGGGGTCGGTGCCGTGCTCGGCGGTCCCGGTCTTCGAGGCGATCGTCAGACCCGAGATACCGCCGGACCCTGGTGTTTCCTTCTCCGACTCGATCATCATGTCGCGGATCTGGTTGGCGACCGGGATGGGAATCGCCTGTCCCAGCGACTCCGGGCTGGTCTGCGAGATCACCGATAGGTCCGGCTTGGTGGTCTTGGCGATCAGGTGCGGGACCATCCGGTCGCCGCCGTTGGCGACGGTGGCGGTGATCCAGGCCATCTGGAACGGCGTCACCGCGACGTCGCGTTGCCCGATGCCGGTCTGCGCCAGCGCTGCGGTATCCGGCACGTCACCGAGCCTGGACCCGACGACGTCCATCCCGATGTCGACCGGGTTGCCGTCCACCCCGAGAGCGGCGGCCTGCTGCCTGATCGGCCCGGCGCCGACGGCCATCGCGACCTGGGCGAACGCGGTGTTGCAGGAGAACGCCAGCGCCTCGATGAACGGGACGTCGGCGCCACCACCGTTGCCGCAGGTCGCGCCGCCGAAGTTGGACAACGTCGCACCGCCGGTGTCCGGCAGGTTGATCGTCGACTCGCCGGTCACCGGCGTCTGCGGGGTGTACCCGTTCTGCAGCGCGGCGGCAGCGATCACCAGCTTGAACGTCGAGCCGGGCGGGTAGACGGCTCCGATCGCGCGGTTGACCAGCGGGCTCGGGTCGGCGTTGACCAGCGCGTTGTACGCCTGGCGCTGCACCTCGTCGCTGTGGCTGGCCAGCGGGTTCGGGTCGTACGACGGGGTGGAGACCATCGCCAGGATCTTGCCGGTGGACGGCTCGATGGCGACCACGGCGCCGACGTAGTTCTTCTCGGTCATCGCCGAGTACGCGGCCTGCTGGACCGCAGGGACGACGTTCAGCTCGACGTTGCCGCCCCGCGGGTCGCGCCCGGTGATGAGGTCGGACAACTGGCCGGCGATGAGCTCCGGCGACTCACCGGACAGGATTTCGTTCTGGTTGCGTTCCAGCCCGGTCGGTCCGTAGCGCATGGAGTAGTAGCCGGTCAGGTCCGCGTAGACCTCCGCGCCGGGATAGACCCGCTGGTACTCGTACTGGTCGTTGACCGGGTCCGACCGGGCCAGCACCACACCCCCGACCGCGGTGATCTGTCCGCGCTGCCGGCTGTACTCGGCGACCAGGGTGCGCTTGTTGTTCGGGTCGGCGCGATAGTCGTCGGCCTTGATCACCTGCGTGTAGGCGATGTTCGCGAGCAGCAGCCCGATCATCACGATGACGGCGACACCAAGCCGCCGCAGCGGCTTCTTCATGCCGTGTCGCCTACTGTGTCGCCCACTGCATGACCCACGGAGTCGCCCGCCGTCTGGCTGCGGCTGCCATTCCCCATCACCGGCACCATTTCGGTGCTGGCCTCGGACAGCGGCTGGGGGCGGGCCAGCGGCGGGGATCTGCGGGGTTCGGGCGGGCGCCGGGACGAGTCGGAGATCCGCACCAGCAGGGCCAGGATCACGTAGTTGGCCAGCAGCGAGGATCCGCCGTAGGACAGGAACGGGGTGGTCAGACCGGTCAGCGGGATCAGCCTGGTGACGCCCCCGACCACGATGAACATCTGCAGGGCGAGCGCGAAGGCCAGCCCGCCGGCCAGCAGCGTGCCGAAGCCGTCGCGGCAGGCCAGCCCGGCGCGGATGCCGCGGGCGGTCAGGATCAGGTAGCAGAGCACGATCGCGGTGACTCCGACCAGCCCGAGTTCCTCACCGAGCGCGGCCATGATGAAGTCGGTCGACGCGAACGGCACGATGTCCGGGCGACCGGCCCCGAGGCCGGTGCCGAAGATTCCGCCGGTGCCGAGCCCGAACAGCGACTGCACCAACTGGTATCCGTCGCCCAGCGGGTCGCCGAACGGGTCCAACCAGATGTCCACCCGAACCCGGACGTGGCCGAACAACTGGTAGGCCACGTAGGCGCCCCCGGCGAAACCGAGCAGCCCGATGATCAGCCAGGAGACCCGGTTGGTGGCGACGTACAGCATCGCCAGCAGCGTGCCGAACAGCAGCAACGCGGTGCCGAGGTCCTTGCCACGGACGAGAACGGCCAGCGCCAGCAGCAATGCGACGATCAGCGGGCCGAGGTCACGAGCCCTGGGGAGCACCAGGCCGAAGATGCGTTTGCCGGCGGTGGACAGCACCGTGCGCTTGGACACCAGGAACGCGGCCGCGAAGATGATCAGCGCGATCTTCGCGAACTCCGCGGGCTGGATGGAGAACACGCCGGGCACCCGGATCCAGATCTGTGCGCCGTTCACCTCCGACAGGCTGGAGGGCAGAACGGCGGGGATGGCCAGGAAGATGACGCCGACCAGCGCGAGCGTGTACGCGTAGGACTGCAGCACGGTGTGGTCGCGGACCACCACCAGCACGATGAGGAAGAAGACAAGGGCGACCGCCGTCCACACCAACTGGAAGGTGGCCTGCGGGGTCGGCGCGTCGACACCCCGGTTCGCCGCGGCGATCTGCGCCGCCAGGTCGAGCCGGTAGATCATCACCAACCCGATGCCGTTCAGCAGGGCCACGATGGGGAGCAGCAGCGGATCGGCGTACTTGGCGTAGCGCCGCATGAGCAGGTGCGCGATGGCCAGTGCGGCCAGGTAGCCGCCGCCGTAGTAGGCCAGCGACCAGCTCAGCGTGCGGTTCTGGTTGAGTTCGACGATGACAAGCGCCGACGTCACGATGATCGCGGCGAAGATCAGCAGCCAGAGCTCGGCCGCCCGGCCGGTCGGGCGCCGTCGGGTGGCCACCTCGCCCGGCGCTGCGCCCGTGCTGTTCGACCGCCTGCTCACCGGACCACCCGGCAGGTGACGCCGGGCTCTGGCGCCCGGGTGGACAGCGGAGTCCCGGTGGCGAGTGAGGAGATGACGCTTCCCGTACCGAGCGGGGAGGTGGGCGCCGACCCGCCGGGCAGGGCGGTGATCCCGGCACCCGGTGCAACGCCGGAGCCGGGGGCCGGCAGTGTGGGGGTCAGGGCAGTCGGGGTCACGGTGGCCGGGGTCGGGGTGACCGGCAACGAGCCGCCGGGCACGACGGAACCGGAGGCGTCGGAGGTCGGCACTGAGTTCGGCACTGAGTTCGGCACTGAGTTCGAGCCAGTCGGGCCGGTTGGGGTGGCGGTCACAGTGGTACTCGCGGTCGCTTCGGGGCAGGGCGGCAGCATCTGCCCCGCGAGTCGGATGACCACCTGCCGGGCGTCGTCCAGGGTGCCGGCTTGAATGCCGGCCACCACCTGGTCGCGGGCGGCCGGCAGCAGGTCGTCGACCTGGAGCGGGCTGCATCCGTTGAGCCCGGGCTCGCAGGACCCCTCCTGCACCGAGGACAGCGAAACCCCGAGTACCGAGCCGTCGACGCCGCGGAAGACAACCACTTGGCCCTGCTGCTCACCGACGTAGTACTGACTGCGCACCCAGACGAACGAGCCGATGATCACCAGCACCGCGAGCACCACGAAAAACACGCCGAGGATGATCGCGCCGCGACGGCGTCGTGAGCGGCGGGCGGGTGTCTCCTCCAGCCCCGCAGCGGACAGATCTTCGGTGTCGTCGTCGATGGCGTCCGGCTCCGGGGGCGCGTACACCGCACGCGCCGGAACGTCCTCCGGAATGGGCGGTAGCGGGACCCGCGGCATCTCCTTCGTCATTCGTACCGAACTGACCGTCCCGATCGGGCCGGTGGCGTCGGGATCGGCGTCCGCTTCGGCGCGTGCTTCGGTCAGCCCGGAGCCGACACCGGTGTCCACCACGTCGGCCACGATCACCGTGATGTTGTCCGGGCCGCCGCCGACCAGCGCCAGTTGGATGAGCGCATCGGCGCTGGCACCGGGATCGGGATTGGCCAGCGCATCGGCGATGGCCTCGGCGGAGACGACGCCGGGCAGGCCATCACTGCAGATCAGGTAGCGGTCGCCGGCGGTCACCTCGCGAATCGTCAGGGACGGGTCGACGTCGGTGCCGTTCAGGGCGCGGAGCAGCAGGGACCGCTGCGGGTGGTGCGCGGCTTCGTCCTGGGTGATCCGGCCGTCGTCGATCAGCGACTGGACGAAGGTGTCGTCGTGGGTGAGTTGATGCAGCACGCCGTCGCGGTAGAGGTACGCGCGGGAATCGCCGACGTGGGCAAGCCCCAACCGTCCACCGTCGAACAGCAACGCCGTCACGGTCGTACCCATGCCGTCGAGTTCGGGGTTGTCGTGCACGACCTCGGCGATCGCGGCGTTGCCCTGCCGGGTGGCCCTGGCCAGTGCACGAAGAAGGTCGCCGCCGGAATCACGGGAATCGAGCGGGACGAAGGCGGCCACGACCAGCCGGGACGCCATGTCACCCGCGGCGTGCCCGCCCATTCCGTCGGCGACCACCAGCAGACTGTTCCCGGCGTAGACCGAGTCCTGGTTACTGGAGCGGATCAGACCGCGGTCGCTCCGGGCGGCGTACGCGAGATGGTGGGTCATGGGCGCAACTCGAGAACCGTCCGACCGATCCGGATCGGCACCCCAATCGGCACCGGGGTCGGCATGGTCACCCGCGCGCGGTCCAGGTAGGTGCCGTTCGTCGAACCCAGGTCTTCCAGGAAGTACTCCTGACCCTGCTGGGTGATCCGGGCGTGCCGGGTGGATGCGTAATCATCGTCCAGCACCAGAGTTGAATCCTCGGCCCGCCCGATCAGGATTGGTCCGGACCCCAGCCGCAACCGGGTACCGGCCAGCGAACCGGCCGTGACCACCAGGATCGACGCGGCCATCCGAGGGGCGTTGCCCTGGCGTGGCTCGACCCTGCCGCCCCTCGGCTGGTCGGCACCGGATCTCGGCTCGGCGGCGTACCGCAGATCCGTGCGGATCACCCGCATTGCGGCCAGCACGAAAAGACAGAGCAGGATCAGGAATCCCACTCTGGTGAGCTGGAGGATGAGTGCGGGCACGGGTTTGACCTGTCCGACCGGCTCAGTACCGGCTGGAGAACACGACCGTGGAGTGACCGATGTGGATCACGTCTCCGTCGGCCAGCTGCCAGGTCTGGACGGAGGAGCCGTTGACGGTGGTGCCGTTGGTGGAGCCGAGGTCGTGCAGGACGGCCGACTGGCCGTCGAAGTAGACGTCGACATGGCGCCGCGACACCGAGGTGTCCGGCAGCCGGAAGGCAGCGTCCTGGCCGCGCCCGACCACGTTCGAACCGCGCTGCAGCTGGTAACTGCGGCCGGAGCCGTCGTCCACGGACAACGTCGCGACGATGTCCTGTTGGGGGGCGCCGTACTGCTGTGGGTAATTTTGTGGGTAGTTCTGTCCGTATCCCTGTTGGCCGTACTGCGGCGGGTAGTTCTGGCCACGCTGGTCCCACTGGCCCTGCCCGGGCGGGGGCTGCTGGGGGTAACCCTGCTCCCACGGTTGGGGTCCCTGCGGGCCTTGCGGGCCTTGCGGTCCCTGCGGGGGGTAGCCCTGTGGCGGCGGTCCGTAGGGCTGCTGCTCCCACGGTTGTCCTTGTTCCCAGGGCTGCTGACCGTAACCGGGTCCGGCGGGACCGCCAGGTCCGCCGGGCCCACCGGGGCCACCGTAGGGCTGCTGGTAACCGGGCGGAGGGCCGTACTGCTGGTAGCCGGGGCCGTACTGCTGGTCGGGTCCGCGCGGGTCCTCCCCGCGATAGGACGGTTCGCGCTGTGGTTCGCGGTTCGGGTCGCGGTTCGGGTCGCGGTTCGGATCGCCCGGCTGCTGGGTCATGCGTCCCACTCCTGCTCTACTGTCTCGGGACCGTCGGTCGACGTCGGGATCGACGATCGAGCTGATGCGGAACTGCCCGGTGTGCAGGGAATCGGACTGTTCGAGGGTGACGGCGACATCCCCGAACGTCTGGTAGCCCTGCTCGTCCAGATACTCCCGGATCAGGTCCGAGAGCGCCGAGCCGACACTCGCTTCGTCGGCACCCAGTACCTCACGATCGGTCGGGCCGAGGCGGACCCGGAAGCTGTTCGGGGCGATCGTGCGGCTGCCCTGGTGATGGACATGGTCGGCCACCTCGCGTTGGAGGGCGTCAGCGACCTCGGCCGGCTGAACGGTGCCGCCGAACATCCGGGCGAAGGTGTTGCCGACGGCGCCCTGCAATCGCCGCTCAAAGCCCTGGATGACGCCCATCGTCACCTCCTTTGCCGTCCCGACCCTGTCCGGTCGCATCCGTTGGCGATCGTGCCTGTTCACGGCCCGATTTCCGGGCACGGCTGTCCGACACACCTCAACCTGTGATCGTAGTGTGGACGCCTGATGAAGGTCCCGGTTCCGCATCTTCGGCTCGCCACCCGCTCGATCCGGATGTGTCCGGGGCCCAGGGCGGACGGTCGAGGCCACCCGACGCTGCGTGTTAGCCTGTTCGGCGTCGCTCGGGCAAGTGGCGAAATGGCAGACGCGCACGGTTCAGGTCCGTGTGTCCGAAAGGACGTGGGGGTTCAACTCCCCCCTTGCCCACTCTGGTTGAGACAGACGATGAAGGGCCCT
>JBBQGJ010000060.1:0-24076 GCA_038322925.1 Mycobacteriales bacterium | reverse complement strand
CGGGCGTACCTCGTGGTGACCTCGGCACGAGACGTCATCGACAACCCACTCTTCATGCCCTACCACGCTCACCGCTACGCGGGCATTCCTACGTGAGGCACGGAGAGCGTTTCGCGGGCAGTTTTCGTGAGTCTCGCCGGATCCTTGCGCTTCCGGGACCGTGTAGCTCACGCTGGCGGCAGCCGATTGCAGGCCGTCCCCGGGGTGGATCAGGTTGCCCACCAACAGGCCCAGGCCCAGCGCGAAGGTGGACATCACGATGAAGTACAGCAATGCGTAACCGCCGACCTTGCCGACCTGCGAGGCCTTGCGGACCGAGCCGATGCCAAGCACGATCGTGCAGAAGATGATCGGGCCGATCATCATCTTGATCAGGTTCACGAACGCCGTGCCGATGATCGCCAGCCCGGCGGCGTCCTTGCCGAAGATCAGACCGACGGCCGCGCCGGCAACCACCGCGACGATCACCGCGACGTAGAGCCAGTGCGTGCTGACCTTCTTGCGTTTCGTGGTGGCGCCCGTTCCTGATGGGGTTCGGGGTTGTCTTGGCGGACCTGGGTTGATGCTGGCCATCGTGTTCTCCTGCCTGGGGTGGGATCTGCTTCGATCTGTGGAAAGACTCCCGTCCAGTGGCATTCCCGTCACTGATACGTACATAAGGAAAATGGCGGGTCTCACCAAAGGCGCCGTTTCGGCCTGACACATTCCTCTGGCCGCGGTCCGCTCATCTCTCGGTAGGGTCTGGTCACGGACGGCGAAGCGGCGGTCCACCGTCCCGCGGGAGGTGTCCGGAGTGCGCACCCGAATCGCTTCCAGCTGGTCGCTGGCCAGCCGGATCCTGCTGCTGCAGGCCGTGGTGCTGCTGGTCGTGGTCGGGTCAACGCTCGTCGCGTTGCTCTGGGAAACCGACAGCGACACCGAGCGGGCCACCGCCGCGCGGGTCACCGCGGTGGCGCAGTCGGTGGCCGCCGCGCCGGACGTGGTGCGCGCCGTCGGCGCGAATTACCCTGCTGGCCAAGAGATCCCGGGGCCATCAACGGTGATGGAGCCGTACGCCGAGGCGGTTCGGACGCAGACCGGCGCGGACTTCGTGGTGATCATGAGACCGGACGGGATCCGTTACACCCACCCGGATCCGGCGCAGATCGGGCAGGAATACCGCGGCACCCGGGACGCGGCGCTGGCCGGGGGCATCGGCGTCGAGACCTACACCGGCACCCTCGGGCCCTCGATGCGGGCCATCGTCCCGGTGACGTCGAACGGCCAGGTCGTCGCGCTGGTCTCGGTCGGCGTCACCGTCGAGAACATCAATCAGGCCACCAAGGCGCGGCTGGCCGTGCTGGCCGTGATCGTGCTCGGCGCCCTGGTGGCCGGGGTGATCGGTTCGCTGATCATCGCCAGGTGGGTTCGCCGTCAGACGCTGGGGATGGGCACCCAGGAACTGGCCCGGATGTTCACCTATTACGACGCCGTCCTCGCCTCGGTGCACGAGGGAATGGTGCTGCTGGACGGTGGCGGCCGGATCGTCAGCGTCAACGCCGAAGGCCGGCGGCTGCTCGGGCTGACCGACGAGGCGCTCGGTTCCAGCGCCGCGGAGGCCGGATTGCCGGTCCAGATCGCCGAGCTGATCGACACTCCCGACGAGCTCACCGACGAGCTGGTGCTCTCCGATGACCGGGTGCTGCTGATCAGCCGTCGTCCGGTCGTCGTCAAGGGCAGCGTGGTCGGTGCCGTCATCACCCTGCGCGACCACACCGAGCTGGACTCGCTGAGCGGGGAACTCAATCGGGCGCAAGGCTTCTCGGATTCGCTCCGGGCGCAGGCGCACGAGTCGGCGAACCGGCTGCACACCGTCATCTCGCTGATCGAGTTGGGCGAGACCGATCACGCGCTGTCATTTGCGGTGGGTGAGTTGGCGACTGCTCAGGCGCTGGCCGACCGGGTGCTCGAAGGCGTCGGCAAACGGGCGGTGGCGGCCTTGCTGCTGGCCAAGTCCGCGCAGGCCGCAGAGCGCGGCATCGAGCTGACGATCGGCGCCGGGTCGGTGCTGCCCGAGCACCTGGCACCGGACTACGAGCTGGTGACCATCCTGGGCAACCTGATCGACAACGCGTTCGACGTGCTGACCGCGCAGCCCCCCGAGCGGGCCCGGAGGGTGGAGGTGGCCGGCGCCCTGGCCGACGGGGGAGTGCGGATCACCGTCACCGACAATGGACCCGGCCTGACCGTCGAGCAGGCGGGGTCGGTGTTCACCCGCGGCTGGTCGACGAAGACGGCGCGGGGTCCGGCCGGGGACCGCGGTCTCGGACTCGCGCTGGTGGCGCAGGCGGTCAACCGGTGCGGCGGCACAGTGCTTGCCGAACCCGGACCGGGCGCGCGGTTCGTAGTGTGGCTGCCGGTGCGAGCTGCGCAGGGTGATGAGACACCTTCTACCGTCGGCGATCCCGCTGGGACGGCACGCTCGAATGCCGCCACAGCAGCGGGTCAATCATGATCAGCGTGCTGGTGGTGGAGGACGAACGGATCGCGGCCCGCGCGCACCGCGCGTACGTGGAGCGGGTGGCCGGGTTCAGCGTCGCGGGCGTCGCCCATTCCAGGATCGCGGCCGAGCGGGAACTGGGCAAGGGCGGGATCGACCTCGTGCTGCTTTACCTGCACCTGCCTGACGGCAGCGGCCTTGACCTGTTCCGCCGGATCCGCGCGGCCGGGTCGACTGTCGACGTGATGATCGTGTCCTCCGCGCGGGATGCGGACATCGTCCGTCAGGCGGTGGCCCAGGGTGCTGTGCAGTACGTGATCAAGCCATTCGCTTTCGCGGCCCTGCGCGACCGGCTGCTGGCCTACCAGGAATTCCGCGACCAGTTCCGCGAGGAAGCCGCCGGCGACACCGACGTCGACCAGGCCGCGGTGGACCGCCCGCTGGCGCTGCTGCGGTCCCCGGCGGGCGGCTCGCTGCCCAAGGGGATGACGAAGGAGACGCTGGCGATCGTGGTCGGTGCGCTGCGCGAGATGGGGGAGGCGTCGGCCGGGCAGATCGGTGATTTCCTCGGCGTCTCCCGGATCACCGCCCGCAGGTACCTCGAGCACCTCGCGGATACCGGCGCCGCGGAACGGACATTGCGGTACGGACAGGTCGGCAGGCCGGAGGCCAGGTACGGGCTGCGGCGGCAGGGCTGATCAGCGGGGTCTGTTGGTGCGGTAGGAATGGTCTTCATGAGCGACCACCGGGATCGTCGAACCGAGCCTGATCGAACCGAGCGTCATCAGGTCACCGAGCCGGCCCGTCCGGGCCGGAGCGCCGCCGAGGACGAGGTCGTGCAGTTGTGCAGCGAGTTGATCCGGATCGACTCGGTGAACACCGGCGACCCGGACACCATCGGTGACGGGGAGGCCAGGGCGGCCCGTTACATCCAGGCCAAGCTCGAGGAGCTCGGGTACGAGACCGTCTACCTGGAGTCGGTTCCCGGGCGCGGCAACGTCATCTGCCGGCTGGCGGGCGCCGACCCCCAGCGCGGTGCGCTGCTGATCCACGGGCATGTGGACGTGGTGCCGGCGCACGCCCCCGAGTGGACTGTCGACCCGTTCTCCGGCGCCGTACAGGACGGGTATGTCTGGGGCCGCGGCGCGGTGGACATGAAGGACATGGTAGCCATGACGATCGCCGTCGCCAGGGAGTTCAAACGCACCGGTTACGTACCGCCGAGGGACCTGATTTTCGCGTTTATGTCGGACGAGGAGGCCGGCGGCGCCTGGGGGTCGCAGTGGCTGGTCGAGCACCATCCCGAGCTGTTCACCGACGCCACCGAGGCGATCTCCGAGGTCGGCGGGTTTTCCATCACCCTGGACGACCAGCGCCGCGCCTACCTGGTCGCCGCGGCCGAGAAGGGCGTCGCCTGGGCCACTCTCACGGCCACCGGCCGCGCCGGCCATGGATCGATGGTGAATGAGGACAACGCCGTCACCCGGGTCGCGGCGGCGGTGGCCAGGCTGGGCGCACACCAGTTCCCGCTGACCCGCACCCCGACCGTCGACGCGACGCTCGCGGCCGTGCACGAGCTGACCGGGCTGGAGTTCCCGGAGGACGATCTGGAGGGCGCCGTCCGCAAGATCGGCCCGATCTCGCGGATCGTCAACGCGACCCTGCGCAACACCGCCAACCCGACGATGCTGAAGGCCGGGTACAAGGCGAACGTCATCCCTTCGACCGCCGAGGCGACCGTGGACTGCCGGGTGCTGCCCGGATCGGAGGGGCACTTCCGGGAGGAGGTCGCGGAGATCGTCGGTGACGGCGTGGAGATCGACTGGGTGTGGATCCCGCCGCTGGAGTTCCCGTTCGAGGGCGACCTGGTGGAGGCGATGCGGGCCGCACTGGAAGCGGAGGATCCCGGTGCCCACGCGGTGCCGTACATGCTGTCCGGCGGCACCGACAACAAGGCGTTCCACCAGCTGGGGATCGTCGGGTACGGCTTCGCCCCGCTGCGGTTGCCGGCCGACCTGGACTTCACCGCGCTGTTCCACGGAGTGGACGAGCGGGTGCCGATCGACGCCTTGGAGTTCGGCACCAGGGTGCTGGAGCGGTTGCTGCGCAACTGCTGACTTGTCGTTGACCGCGGTCGACGAGCCGGGTCAGCTGGCCGGGATCAGCTGGCCGGGATCAGCTGGCGCACCAGGGCTGTCGTCACCGCCGCGAGGGCGACCACCAGCAGGAACGGCCACCGCCGCCAGACCGCGACCGCGGCAACCGCCAGACCGGCGGCGCGGGCGTCGATCACCAGGCTCCGGCCGTCCGAGAAGGTCTGCACCGCAATCAATGCGGCCAGCAGCACCACCGGCAGCAACGCGGCGATGCGGTGCACCGCGGGCCTTTCGAGCACGCTCTTGGGTACCGACAGGCCCGCCAGCTTCAGCAGGTAGCAGCCGAGGCAGCCGACGGCGATGCCGATCCAGATGGTCATGACGGTTCCCGGGTGGGCTGGTCGTCCGGCTCGCTCGAGTCGATGGATCTGATGGATTCGGCGGATTCGGCGGGGTCGGGTGCCGGGGTCGTTCCCTTGCGGGGGATCAGGCCCGCGATGACGCCGACCAGCCCGGCCAGCAGCACCGGCACACCCACCGGCACCAGCGGTACCGCCAGCACCGCGACCATGGCGGCGACCAGCGCCAACGCCCACAGCTCGCGGCCGCGCAACCGCGGCGCCAGCAGGGCCAGGAACGCCGCCGGGGCGGCGGCGTCCAACCCGAGCGCGCGCGGATCGGACAGCCATGACGCCCCCACCGCCCCGACCAGGGTGCCGATGTTCCACAGCGTGAACACCCCGAGGCCGGTGGCGTAGAAACCGAGGCGCGCGGCCCGATCGGTGTCCCGGCCGATCGACATCGCGGTCGACTCGTCGATGACGAGCTGGGCGGCGCCCAGCCGGCGCAGCCCGCTGACCCGCAGGATCTCGGCCAACCTCAGCCCGTACAACGCGTTCCGAGCACCCAGCATGATCGCCGTGGCCGCCCCGGCCAGTGGTGCGCCGCCGCCGGCGATCACCGCGATCAGCCCGAACTGGCTGGCGCCGGTGAACATCAGCAACGACAGCGCCAGCGTCTGCCAGACGTTGAGCCCGCCGGCCAGCGCGATGGCGCCGAACGAGATGGCGTAGGCGCCGGTCGCGATGGCCACGCCCATCGAGTCGCGCAGCACCTGGGTGCGGGTCAGCCGCCAGTCGAGGTCGGGCGGGTCCGGGGTTGAGTTGCCCTGGATGGTGCTGTCGGGGGTTGGGCCGTCAGGTGTGGCGTCGCCGGTGCTCTCAGGACCGGTTGTCAAGGCGCACTCGAAGCATCGATGTGCCCGGCCACCGGCCGCGGCGCGTCGGGCCGCGACGTCAGGGCGTCAGGTCGGGCAACAACCCGGGGGAGCGGCGACGGCGCAACCACACCCGTCGGCTGCCGTCCGGGAACCGCAGCACCCTGGCCAGTTCCCAGCCGGCGAACTCGGCGCGGACGGCCAGCATGGTCGCCGCTGCGGCGCGGGACACGGTCGCGTCGATCCGCAACGGCCGGTAGTCGAATTCGTCGGGCGGATGCCCGATCGGCGCCCACGAAGGCGGATTGCCCGGACCGCTGCCGGCCCCGGACGATGGATCGACCATGGGCGGTTGTGCGCTGATCGCCCATCACCTCCGCTGAGTCGGGCAGGAAGACCGCCGAGCACGAAACAACCTTGCAACGAGTGTGCCTGCTCGGCGCTGGGTGTGCCGGATCCACGCCGGGATCCGGGCGAGTGATCACACCCGTCACGGGGATGCTCACCGGTTGCCCGCGAGCGCGCTCATGGCGCGTCTCCCGGTGCCGACGCCGGCGTCAGGGCCGCGCGTAGCAGCGACTCGAGACGGGTCCGCCGCGGCAGCGAGCCGATCTCCCGGACCGCGTGCGCCAGCTGCGGGCCGGCCGCATGGACCACCGTCAGGTGCCTCCTGGCCCTGGTCAGCGCCGTGTAGACCAGCGGTCGGCTCAGCATCGAACCGGCTTCCGGCGGCATCACCGCGACCACCGCCTCCCACTCCGAGCCCTGCGCCCGGTGCACGGTGATCGCCCAGCCGTGCAGCAGGTCGGCCAGCGACTTCCCGCTGATCTCCGACTCGCCGCCGGTGAACGCGACCCTGAGCGTGTTGTCGCCGGTGGAGACCACGGTGCCGACCTCGCCGTTGGCGTAACCGGTCGGTTCGGCGTCCAGATGGTTGGCGGTGGCGACGACCCGGTCGCCGGCGTCGAAGCCGCGCACCGTCCCGGTGCCAGGGTTCAGGACAGCCTTCAGTGCCCGGTTCAGCGCCTGGGTACCTGCCGGTCCGCGGTGCACCGGCGTCACCACCTGGATCTGATCGCCGCTGCTGGAGAAGACGCGGGGAATGGAGTCGGTGACCACCTGGACGACCCGTCGGGCGGCCTCCTCCGACCCGCGGGCGGGCACCACGACGACCTCGTGCGACGGGTCGTCGACCGCGAGCAGCTGGCCGGCCCGGACGGCGGTGGCCAGCCTGGCGATGGTGCCGCCCTCGGTTTGCCGGTACAGCGTGCGCAGCTCCGTCACCGGCACGGTGCCGCTGTCGATCAGGTCGCCGAGCACCCGGCCGGGGCCGATCGACGGCAGCTGCGCCGGGTCGCCGACGATCACCAGGTGGGTGCCGTCACGCAGAGCGGACGCCAATGCTGCGGCTAATTCAACGTCGAGCATGGACGCCTCGTCGACCACCACCAGATCGGCCTCGATCTGGTTGTCGGCGTCGTGCTCGAACACCGAGGCCCGCGATCCCGAGTCCGACACCGGGCGCGCGCCGAGCAACCGGTGGATCGTGGTGGCGTTGCTGCCGGCCAGCTCTTCCAGTCGCTTCGCGGCCCGTCCGGTCGGCGCGGCCAGCGCGATCGACGCCTGGACCTTGCTGCACAACGCGACGATCGCCGAGATGGTCCGGCTCTTGCCGGTACCGGGACCGCCGGTCAGCAGGCTGACCCCGTGCGCGGCGGCCAATCCGACCGCTCCCGCCTGCACCGCATCCAGCCCCGAGCCGACTATCCCCGACTGCGCCCCCGACTGCGCCCCCGACTGCGCCTCCGACTGCGCCCCCGACTGCGCCTCCGATTCCAGCCCGGACAGCACGCCCTTGATCGCCCGCGCGCCGGCCAGTGACGAGGCCGAGCCGATCAGCCGGGCGAGGTGGGTGGCGACCGAGGATTCCGCGTCGGCCAGCGCCTTCGGGCTCACCCACGGCTCGTCCGAGGCGGTCGGATCTGTCGGGTCCGTCACCGACACCACGGTGCCGGCCGCCATTGCGGCGTCCAGGGCACCGCGGGCATCCACCCCGAAGGGCCGGAGCGCGCCCGCAACCAGGCTTTCCGGGGAGGCGGTGTGCCCGTCCCGGGCGAACCGGGCCAGCGTCCAGGCCACCAGCGCACGTCCGCGGCGGGGGTCGTCACGGCGGACGTCGGGGTCGACGGACCGGGCCAGCCGGTCCGCCTGGGCCACGGTCGCGTCCGGCAGCAGCAGCAGCCGCCACGGGTCCGTGCGCAGCGCCTGCGCGGCGTCAGCGAAGTCGAGTGAGTCGGTCAGGCGGAGCGCCCAGCGAGCCGGGATCTCCTGCGGGACAAGGAGTTCCGCGAGCTCGTAGAGGTGTGTCGCGCCCACGAAGCTGGTCACCAGGCGGTTGGCCCTGCGGTCGGTCATCCGGGGCAGCGCGGCCAGTTTTCCGGCCGTGACGTCCGCCGGTCCGGTGATCCCGGCCTGCGCCAGCTGGCCCGCGACGACCGGCCCGACCCCGGGCCACAGGCCGGCGGCGCAGAACTCGGCGAAGACCTCGGGCACGTGGGGACCCTACCCGCGCGACCCCGGCGCCTCGGCCACCGTGGCGCCCCTGTTTCAGCGCGGATCATCTTCGGCGGCGCGGATCAAGTCCCAGGGTTATGGGACGGGAGTGGCGGAAGTAAACGAGTTCAGCCGCGCTGGCGAAGATGATCCGCGCCGTAACGGGGGCAGGGTCAGTCGGCGTGGGACTCGGTCGGCAGGTCCGGGGCGGGTTCCGTTGCGCCGCTCACGTCGTCCAGGGCGGCGCGGATCTCGGCCGGCAGGGTGAGTTCTTCCGCCGCCAGCGAGCCCAGCAGCTGCGCCCGGTCCCTGGCGCCGATGACGACGCTGGACACGCCGGGCCGGTCACGGACCCAGGCGCAGGCCACCGCCAGCGGTGACGTACCAAGCCCGTCCGCGGCCGTCGCGACGGCCTCCACGACCCGGGCCGCGTGTTCGGTCCGGTGCCGGCCGACGTACCGGGTGAAATGCGGTGACGCGCCACGGGAATCGGCCGGTGTGCCGTGCCGGTACTTGCCGGTCAGCACGCCACGACCCAGCGGCGCCCAGGCGAGCAGGCCGAGGCCGTGCACGGCGGCGGCCGGCAGTAGCGAATCCTCCGGCTCGCGCTCGACCAACGAGTACTCCGACTCCACGGACACCAGCGGTACCGGAATGCCGAACGCGCGCAGCCCCCCGGCGATGGTGGCGACCTGCCAGCCGGTCATTCCCGACACTCCGACGTAACGGGCGCGACCGGAATCCACCGCCGTACGCAGTGCCGAGCAGGTCTCCTCGAAGATCACCGACGTGTCGAACCCGTGAACCTGCCAGAGGTCGACGTGGTCGGCGCCGAGCCGGGCGAGCGAGAGATCCAGCGCCGCGAGCAGCCGGCCGCGCCCGCCTCCCACCCCGACGGTGGTGGTGGCCAGCACCACCGACGAACGAGGCACCACGTCGGGGACCAGGGTGCCGAGGATCGATTCGGCATCCCCGTCGCCGTAGATGTTCGCGGTGTCGATCAGGCTGCCGCCGGCACCGACGAACGCCTCCAGCTGCGCCGCCGCTTCGTCGGCGCCGGTGTCACGACCCCACATCATGGTGCCGAGAGCCAGCCTGGACACCTCGAGTCCACTGCGTCCGACGCGGCGCGAATCCATGGCGTCAACCTACGCACCGGCCGTGCCGTGGCCCGTGCGGGGGCGCGCCGCGGGTACCGTATTCACGCGGGGAGCCGACGGCACAAGGCCGATCGAGGGCCGATTCTGTCGGCGCCGGGCCGCTGGAACAAGGGGTGCCTGAACGTGCCAGACCGTGTGCGTCTTGGCCTGAACCTGGGGTATGCGACCTCGGCGGCCGAACTGGTGGGGAACCTCACACTCGCCGAGTCCGCCGAAACCCTCGGTTACGACGCGGTGTGGGCGGCGGAAGCCTACGGCTCCGACGCCGTCAGTGTGCTGGCAGCGGTGGCCGCGCGGACCACCCGGATCGGCATCGGTTCGGCCGTGCTGCAGATCCCCGGCCGCACCCCCGCGATGACCGCCATGACGGCCGCCACCCTGGATGCGCTCTCCGGTGGGCGCTTCCGGCTCGGCCTTGGCGTCTCCGGTCCGCAGGTCTCCGAGGGCTGGCACGGCGTGCAGTTCCACGACCCGGTCGGCCGGACCCGGGAGTACGTCCAGATCGTTCGGCAGGCCCTGCACCGACATCGGGTGACCGCCGGTGGCGAGCACTTCACGCTGCCGCTGCCCGACGGACCGGGCAAGTCCCTGGTGCTCTCGTTGCAGCCCGTCCGCGCCGACGTGCCCGTCTACCTGGCGGCGCTCGGACCGCGGAACCTGCGGCTGACCGGTGAGATCGCGGACGGCTGGCTGGCGATCTTCTTCGACCCCGAGTCCGCCGGCGAGTCGATCGAGAGGATCCACGCGGCCGCGCTCGACGCCGGGCGGGACCCGAACCTGATCGACATCAGCGCGCAGGTACCGGTCTCGGTCGCCGCCGATCCGCGGGAGGCCGCGGCCAGGGTGCGTGCGAATGCCGCCCTCTACATCGGCGGCATGGGATCGAAGAAGACGAACTTCTACCACCGGATCGCCTCCGGAATGGGCTACGAGCAGGAGGCCGACGAGGTGCAGCGACGGTTCCTGTCGCGCGACTACGCCGGCGCGGCGGCCGCGGTGCCCTTCGAGTTCCTGGACCGCACCTGCCTGCTCGGGGATGTCGACCGGATCGCCGATCGGCTCGCCCGGCTCGCGGAAGGGGGCGTCACCAGCGTGAACATCAGTTGTTTCGATTCCACACTCGAGGCTCGGATCGGCACCTTGCGGACCGTCGTCGAAGCGGCCGAGAAGGCCGGCGTGGCGGCGTGACGATCCTGCAGGCGATCTTCCTTGGCATCGTCGAGGGGTTGACGGAGTTCCTTCCGGTGTCCTCGACCGGGCATTTGACGATCGCGGCCAAGATGATGGGGCTGTCCATCGACGACCCGTCCGTCACGGCGTTCACCGCGGTCATCCAGGTCGGCGCCATCCTCGCCGTCGTCATCTACTTCTGGACCGAGATCGTTGTGCTGGTCCGCGCCTGGGTCCGCGGGCTGTTCAACGCCGAACGACGCACCGATCCCGACTACCGGCTGGCCTGGCTGGTGCTGATCGGCTCGCTGCCGATCGTGGTGGTGGGCTACCTGGGAAGGGACATCGTCGCCGGACCGCTGCGGAGCCTGTGGGTGGTGGCGTTCGCGCTGATCATCTGGGGTGGCGTGATGCTGCTGGCCGAGGCGGTGGCCAAGCAGGACCGCGGCGAGCGCGAGCTCAACCTGGCCGACTCGCTGATCATCGGGTTCGCGCAGTGCCTTGCGCTGATCCCCGGGGTGTCCCGGTCCGGCGCGACCATTTCGGTCGGCCTGATGCGCGGGTTGGACCGGGTGACGGCGACCAGGCTCGCGTTCCTGCTCGGCATCCCGGCGCTGCTGGGTGCCGGCGCCTACGAGCTGCCGTCCGCCCTCAAGACCGGCGGAGAGGCCGGGGGAGTCGGCTGGCTGCCCACCCTGATCGGCACGATCGTCTCGTTCGTGGTCGCGTACGCCTCGGTGGCGTGGCTGCTGCGGTACGTCGCGGGTCACACGATCAAGATCTTCGTCTGGTACCGCTGGGCGCTGGCCGCGGCGATCATCATCGCGCTGAGCACCGGCGCGCTGGCGGCGACATGAGCGCTTCCGGTGGGACCGCCGGCACCGAATCGGCCGCTGAGATGACGACCTCGACGGCCCCGAACGGCTCGCTGTCACCGGGACCGGCCGGCCGGGCCAGGCCGGAGCCCCGCTCGTGGGTGACCACGGTGATCCTGCTGCGGCACGGCCGGTCAACGGCCAACACCTCCGGAGTGCTGGCCGGCCGCACCCCGGGCATCAACCTTGACGACAACGGCCGGTCGCAGGCCACCGGCATCGCCGATCGGCTCGCCGACATCGCCATCGATCGCATCGTCTCCTCGCCGCTGGAGCGGTGCCAGCAGACGCTCGCCCCGCTGGCGGCGGCCACCGGATTGACCGTCGAGGTCGACGACCGGCTCGCCGAGGTGGACTACGGCGACTGGGCGGGTCGGCCGCTGCGCGAACTGGCCACCGAACCCCTCTGGCGCACGGTGCAGCATCACGCGTCGGCGACCGTGTTCCCAGGCGGCGAGTCGCTGGCCGCGGTGTCGGCACGGGCGGTCCAGGCGGTCCGGGCCCTGGTGGTGCCTCCCCCTGGAGAACCAGCGCCGCCGGTCCCGCCGGACGGATCGGAAGGACCGGACGCCACCGAGGCGGATGCCCCGGACGGCGCCGCCAAGGGCCCGATTGCGCGTACCGTGCTGATCTGTTCGCACGGCGATGTGATCAAGGCGCTGCTCGCGGACGCCCTGGGGTTGCACCTGGATTCTTTCCAGCGCATCGTGGTGGCGCCTGCGTCGTTGTCGGTGATCCGCTACACCCCGTTGCGCCCGTTCGTCGAACGCATCAACGACACCGGTGAGCTGCGATCACTCGGGTCCCACCCGGTGCCGCGGTTACGGCGTGAAGATCCACCACCCGAAGATGCACAACCGGTCGCTGCTTCGGAAGCGGTGCCCGGTGGCGTCACCCGCTGACCGCTCCGCGACCACCTGCGGCACGGAGCCGCTCGACTTCGTCCCGTCCAGACCCGGTGGCCTAAGCTCGGAGGTGCCATGCCACGCCAGGTCCACGTCTTCCGCTCACCCGAGAGGTTCCTAGCCGGGACCATCGGGCAGCCCGGCGAGCGCGAGTTCTTCCTCCAGGTCGTCGACGGCCGGCGGGTGCTGTCGGTGGCCTGCGAGAAGCAACAGGTGGCGGTGCTGGCCGATCGGCTCGGATCGCTGATCACCGAGGTCGCCCGGCGGTTCGGTGCACAGGCGGAAAGCGATGCTCACCCCGAACGCGGTGACGCCACGCTGGCCACTCCGGTGGACGCCGAGTTCCGGGTCGGGACCATGGGCTTGGCCTGGGACGGTGAGGGCTCCCAGGTGATCGTCGAACTGCTGGCGCTGTCCGAGGAGGACGTCGGCGAAGAGGTCGTGCTCGAGGACCGGGAAGACGGCCCCGACGCGCTCCGGGTGTTCATGTCACTGGCCGAGGCCAGGGATTTCGCCAAGCACGCGGAGCGGGTGGTGGCTGCGGGGCGCCCACCCTGCCCGCTGTGCAACAACCCGCTGGATGCGGATGGCCACATCTGCCCGCGGCTGAACGGCTATCACCGCGGTGCCCTCGGCTGAGCCGGCCTCGACCGGTTCGAGACCCCCGCCAGACAGGAGCACCCCCGCCAGCCCCGAGAGCGAGACCGACGACGACGCCCCAGGGATCGACACCGGAGGGATCGATGCAGTGATCGCGGAGGTGCTGACCTCCGGGGAGATCACGATCACCGGTCGGCTCACCGACGCCTCGAACGTCACCCTGCTCGCGGAGGCGTCCGCGGACGGGTTGACGGTGCCCTGCATCTACAAGCCCGTCCGCGGCGAACGCCCGCTGTGGGATTTCCCGGACGGCACGCTGGCCGACCGGGAACGTGCCGCCTACCTGGTGTCGCAGGTCGCGGGCTGGGACTGCGTGCCGTTGACGGTGCTCCGCTCCGGGCCGTTCGGGCCGGGCATGGTGCAGCGCTGGATCGAGGACGCCAACCCGGACGAGGCCGTCGATCTGGTGAGCATCGAGCAGGTGCCTGCCGGGTGGCTGCCGGTCTTGCGGGCGGTGGACGAAGACGGCTCGCCGGTGGCGCTGGTGCATGCCGATCGACCGGCGCTGGCCACCCTGGCCGGCTTCGATCTCGTGGTCAACAATGCGGACCGCAAGGGTTCGCACGTGCTGCCGCTGCCCGACGGGCGGGTGCTCGGCGTCGACCACGGGTTGTGCTTCCATTCCGATGACAAACTCCGGACCATCCTGTGGGGCTGGGCCGGCCGCCCGCTGCCGGCCGCCGTGGTGGACGGCGTCGCGAAGCTGCTCACCGACCTCGACGCCGACCTCGGGGAAGAGCTGGCGGCCCTGCTCACCCGGGACGAGGTGGACGTGCTCCGTGAACGGCTCGAAGCACTGGCCGACGACCCCACCTTTCCCCGCCCGCCGGGCCATCGGACCCCGATTCCCTGGCCGCCGCTGTGATCCTGGGCGGCGGCGCCAGTCGGTTGGCCGACGCTCTCAAGGGTGTGACAAGGGCGATGACCCGGGCCGTCGGCGCTGCCACCCTGGACGTGTCGAGCGGGGTGGCGGCGGCGGGGGAGGCCGCACACGCCGCCGTCACCGGCCAACGCATCGGACCGGCCACGCTGCGGGTCCGGGTGGTCATCCTTTCCGACGAACTGGGCCGCCCGCTGACCACCGAGGATCGGCTGTCCAGCTCGATGGACCGGGCCGACCGGGTGCTGACCGCGGGCGCGGGCATTCGCGTCCGGCTGACCGGCGTGCGCGTCGAACCCGAACCCGCTCCGCCGAACGCGTTGGCGCCGCACGCGAATCGCCGGCTGCTGCTGGACGACGTGCTGGGGCACACGGAGTTCTACCGCCGGGTAACGGCGACCGCGCCGCTCCCCGGGGTGACGATCGGCGTTCCGATCACGGTGATCGTCGTCCGGGACATCGCCGGCAAGGTGACCGGCTGCTCGCTGGGGATCAGCGCGGACTGGGTGGTCGTGCAGGCCTCGCTGTTCGACCGGGCACACCCCAACACTTGTGACGACACCGTGCTCGTGCACGAACTGGGCCACGCACTGAACCTGCCGCACCATCCGGACCGGGACAACATCATGTTCCCCGCCTCGTCACCGCCGGCCGACCTTCGCGGCACGAGCCTGCGCGGCTGGCAGGCGGCGGTGCTGCACGCGAACCGGCACGTCATCCCCGGTGTGCCGGACTGAGCGGTCCGGCGGGTGGCGGGCGGCGTTTATCGTGGACCGGTGCAGTCCTGGGCCTCACCTCACGTCCCGTCGTTGCCTGGCGCGTCCGGGCCGCTCTGGCTGTACGACTCGGCCACCGACATGGTCCGTCCGACCACCCCCGGTCAGCCGGCCACCATCTACGTCTGCGGCATCACCCCCTATGACGCAACGCATCTCGGGCATGCGGCGACCTATCTGGCGTTCGATCTGGTGCAGCGGTTGTGGCTGGACGGCGGGCGCGGCGTGCACTACGTGCAGAACATCACCGACATCGACGACCCGCTGCTGGAGCGGGCGGCTCGCGACGGCGTCGACTGGCGCGAACTCGCCGACAGCCAGATCCAGCTGTTCCGCGAGGACATGACGGCCCTGCGGGTCCTTGCCCCGCGGGACTACATCGGCGCGGTCGAAGCCATGGACGAGGTATCGGGTGCCGTCGCGCGACTGCTGGAGATGGGCGCGGCCTACCGCGTCGAGGACGCCGAGCATCCCGACGTGTACTTCGATGTGGCTGCCGCACCCAAGTTCGGCTACGAATCCCGGTACGACCTGTCGACAATGCTCGCGCTGGCCGCCGAACGCGGCGGCGATCCGGAGCGGCCCGGGAAGCGGAACGCGCTCGACCCGCTGCTGTGGCGGATGCGGCGCGAGGGCGAACCGTCCTGGGAATCCCCGATGGGGCTGGGGCGGCCCGGATGGCACATCGAATGCTCGGCGATCGCCGGCAATCGGCTGGGTCCGACGATGGACGTGCAGGGCGGCGGCAGCGATCTGATATTCCCGCATCACGAGTGCTCGGCCGCGCACAGCGAGGTGTTGACGGGGGTCGTGCCGTTCGCCCGGCACTACACGCACGCCGCGATGATCGCGCTGGACGGCGAGAAGATGTCCAAGTCGCGCGGCAACCTGGTGTTCGTCTCCCGGTTGCGCCGGGACGGCGTCGACCCCATGGCGGTCCGGCTCGCGTTGCTGTCCGGCCACTACCGCGAGGACCGGGAATGGACGGACGGCCTGCTGGACCGGGCCCTGCAGCGGCTCGCCGCGTGGCGAGAAGCCGCCGGACGCAAGGGCGCCGACGCCTCGCAGGTGCTGCACGACGTCAGATCGGCGTTGACCGACGATCTGGACACGCCCGCCGCGATCGAGGTCCTCGACCGCTGGGTGGCCGACGGTTCGCTGGCCGGCGGGGTGGTCGCGAACGCCGTCGATGCGCTGCTGGGTATCTCGCTGCGCTGAAATCGGACCGCGGTGTTCGCTCGGCTGGAAGCGCGTCTGGAGCCGCTCTTCACGGCCCGGCGCGGCGCGCTCGGCGCTGGCTGAGACTCGGCCGCGCTGGCCTCACCGGCCCCGTTGCCGATCCGAATGCTCTGCTGCGCCGGGGTTCTGCTCGTCCGGCCCGGTTTCTGATCCGCTGGTCGCGCGGTGCGTGGCCGGCAGAACAAGCGAGCCGGCGGCGGACATCGCCGTCGAGGCCGGGGCAAACCTAAATGATCACCGAGCACATCGATGACCTCGACGCACGGATCGCCGAGCTCCAGACTCGGATCCAGTTTCGTTGTCTCAGGCTCTATCGGGTGATGTTGTGGCGCAACGCGAGCAGTGCGAGTTGAACGCGGTTGGTGGCGCCGGTGCGTTCCATCAGTCGGGCGACATGCGTCTTCACGGTGGTGACGCTGATCGCGATGCGGTCGGCGATATCTCTGTTGGACAGTCCTTCACCAAGGAGGGCGAGGACGTCGCGTTCTGGGTGTGAGGACGGGCAGGGGTTCGAGTTCGGTGTTTGCCGTGCTGGCTTGTAGTGCTGCGTTCACAATGCGACGGAGAACCGTTGTGCTGTAAGGGTTGTCGCCGTCCGCTGCCCGGCGAGTACCGCTCAGGAGTTTAGGCGTTCCTCGACGGCCCCTGGTGGTCACGAGGCAACCCGTTCACCATCTCCGCCGCCCCCACCAACGACCGACTGCGGGTCACCGTCCAGGCGATCGGCGACGGCAGCGACCGCGTCGGCCGGCTCGTCCCAGGGACCAGAGTGTTCCTGGAAGGCCCCTACGGGTCCATGACCGCTGAACGCCGACGCCACCCCCGCGTGCTGTTGCTGGCCGCCGGTGTCGGCATCACCCCGATCCGTGCCCTGCTCGAGGACACACCTTTCGGACCCGGCGAGGCCACCTGGTCTACCGCTACTCCGACTCCAATGACGCCATCTTCGTCGCCGAGATCGACGAACTCGCCGCGCGGAGAGGAATCGACGTCCACTTTCTGCCCGGACCGCGGCGCGCTGACGGAAGCTGGTTACCAGCAGGAACCAGCTCGGCATCCAGTGACCGTGATGCGCTCCAGTCGCTTGTCCCCGACATCGCCCACCGCGACATTTTCGTCTGCGGTCCACCCCGGTGGATCAAAGCCGTCAGAACGGCCGCGAAAAACGCCGGGGCCGCATCCGACCAGATCAACACCGAAGACTTCGCCTGGTAACCCAGTCGACTTTCGCTCGCCCGCCCGCTCACCAGAGGAAAATCCATGCGCCGCATCACCATCTGGATCACCGCAACCCTCGCCGTCGTTGCCCTTGTCCTGGCATTCCGACTCAACATGGCAGGAGTCGGCGGCAAGGAAGGCGGCGACACCAACGAAGGCAGCAGACCCGCCGCCACCTGCACCAGCACGGCCGGCGACAGCATCACGCCCCCCACTTCCTGTCCATCACCCACCGCCACCGACGCCCCGGCGAAACCCGAACCCACCGGCGCCGAGACCGAACACACCGGAAACCCGGGCGAGAACAAGTAGCCCAACCTGGATGTCGGTTGCCCGACCAGGCACAGCAATCGTCGCGGCCGCCAATCGAAGCGCGGTGCGCCGCTGAGGAACCATCGCGGTGACATCGTTATCACCGCACCCGGAATCGTCGTGACTCAATTCGACACCGACAACGTCCGGGACGACACGGGGGACGCCTTCCAGCCGGCGAAAGTACTGACGATTTCATCGGGGATTCGGTACGACCCAGTGGCGCCGTCGACTGCTGAGCGGAAAGTGAGCGGATTCCGGTCTGGGAACTGAGCGGACGGCGGATCTACCTTTCCCCTCGTCGCAGATCGGAGCCACCAGGGTTCCGATCCCCGGATCCCGGAGGACCGTCATGACCACTCGCCTTTCCGCCCGCATCGCCGCCGCCGTCCTTGCCACCGGCGCAGCAACCGCCATTGCGCTGGGAGGTGCCGCTGCCGCGCAGGCCGGCCCGCCCAGCTCCACCGTGCTGACGCCGGGCAACGGTGTGTGCAGTGCCAACCAGTACGCCAGCTACCAGGTCCGCGCGGACGGCTACGCCACCAACCAGGGCGCCAAGTTCAAGCTGCTGCGCAACGGCGTCGTCATCCAGAACACGCCGACCCGTGTCAATGCATGGTCCGGAGAGCTCCGGTCGGCCTACGGCACGTTCCCCGGACCGGGCTACTACAGCGTCTGCGCGCAGAACACCGGCACCGCGAACACCACGGTGACCCTGCAGATCCGTTCCGACAACGAGTTCTGAGGATCACGATGAACCGCCACCTCGCCACGCTGCCCCGGATCGCCGGCGCCGCACTGGCCATCGCGGCAGCGGCCACGTTCAGCATCGCCGGCGCGGCAGCAGCGCACGCCGGCGAACAGCACTCGGCACTCGGGTCCTCCCCGCAGCTCCAGACCGCCCAGCTGCAGAGCGACGGCTACGGAATCGGCGGGCTGTCGGTCGCGGCGCAGGCCGACGGCTACGGAATCGGCGGGCTATCGGTCTCGGCGCAGACCGACATCCAGAAACCCGGGCACTGAGCGAGGCGGCCGGGGTCGGTTCGCGGTATACCCGAGGGCGACACAACGCCCGATTGGTCCCGAATGCCGTGAAGTAAGCAGTCCCGACCCCGTCCCAACCCAGGAATCCAACAGGAGCCGGCGATGGCCCCGAGAATGGCCGATCGGATCGCCGCCGCCCGCCGGCGAGGCTTCGTCGGCAGGGTGGCGGAACTCGAGCTGTTCTCCACCCTGATCGCGTCCCACGACCCGATGGTCGCCGTGCTGTTCGTGCACGGGCCGGCCGGCGTCGGCAAGAGCACGCTGCTACGGCGGTTCGGCGCGCTCTGCACGGAAACGGGGGCCGACGTGCTCGCCATCGATGCCAGGGACACGCCACCGACCGTGGACGCACTGCGGCACCGGTTGGCGCCGCTGCTCGCCGACGAGAGCCCGCGGCCGCGCACCGTCGTCCTACTCGACACGTACGAACTGCTCGCGGAATCCGACGCCCGGATCCGGGAGGAGATCGCCCCGCAATTGCCGGCCGACACGCTGTTGATCGTCGCCGGTCAGCGGCCGCCGTCGGCCGGCTGGCGGACCGACCCCGGCTGGGCCGACCTGATCCGGGTGATCAACCTGCAGAACCTCAGCCGGAGCGAATGCCACGCCTACCTGTCCGGCCGCGGCGTGCAGGAGTCGCTGCACGACACCGCCGTCGACTTCACCCACGGCCACCCGCTGGCCCTGGCGCTGGTCGGCGAGGTACTCAAGGACCACGGCGTCTTCGCTCCTGACAGGTCGGCGGACGTCATCGGTGAGTTGCTCGGCACCCTCCTGCGGGACGCACCGACGCCCGCTCACCGGCAGGCCCTCGAGGCGTCCGCGCAGGTCCGGGTGGTCACCGAACCGCTGCTTGCCGCGCTGCTCGACCTCCCGGACGCCGCGGACCTGTTCGGCTGGATGCGCGGGCTGCCGTTCGTCGACCCCGGACCACTCGGTCTGTACCTGCACGACCTGGCCCGCAACGTGCTGGCCTCGGACCTGCGGTGGCGGCACCCGGATCGCTGGATCGATGTCCACACCCGGGCGCGGCTGCACTATCTGGCCCGGCTGGATGGCGCGGATCCGGCCGGACATGCCAATGTGCTGATGGACCTGATGTACCTGCACACCGACCTGCGGCAGTTCCTGCAGGCACCCGACTCTGACACCGAGATGGGCCTGTTCCGGCCCGCGGGGCCCGGTGACCTCGACGAGGTCAGCGCGTTGGTGCACCGGCACGAGGGTGCCCAGTCGGCCGCTTTGGCCAGGTACTGGTTCGCTGAACAGCCAGCTGCCTGGCTGGTGAACCGCGACGGCCGCGGCGCCCTGGCCGGTGTGATCTGCCTGCTCGCCGTGCAGGACATTGCGCCCGCCGACCGCGCTGCCGACCCAGCGGTGGCAGCCGCCTGGCGGCGGCTGGCCTTGCACGCCCCGCTGCGGCCGGGTGAACGGGTGACGCTGGTGCGATTCTGGATGTCCGATCAGGCCTACCAGTCCGTCTCGCCGGTGCAGAGTCTGATCGCCAGCCAGTTCGGCCGTCACTACCTCAGCACACCGGGGCTGGCGGTCACGCTGCTGCCGTTCGCGCATCCCGAGGAGTGGGAGCAGATGTGCGAGTACGCCGACCAGCGGAGGGTTCCGGAGGCCGATTTCACCGTCGGCGGACGGAACTACACCGTGTTCGGGCACGACTGGCGGGTGGTGCCGCCGGCGGCCTGGGTGGCGCGGCTGTCCGCGCAGGAGATCGGCACCCAGGTGGGCGACGGCGCGCCGGCAGCTGCACCGGCGCTGCTCGTCCTGGGCGAGGTCGAGTTCGGCGCCGCCGTGAAGCGAGCGTTGCGGGACGCGACCCGGCCGGACCGGCTGCGGGACAACCCGCTGCTGCGCTCCCGGATCGTCACCGATCGTGCGGGCAAGGACGCGTCCGCCGGCGAACGGGTCGCGGCGCTGCAGCAGATCGTCACCGACGCCGCGGCGCTGGGACCGACGCCGGCGGACCGGAAGCTCGCGCGCGTGCTCTACCGCGCGTACCTGTCGCCGGCGCCCACCCTGGAACGGGCGGCCGAGGTGCTGGACCTGCCTTCCAGCACCTTCCGGCGGCTGTTGACGACGGCAGTCGCGCGTGTCGTGGACACCCTGTGGCACCGGGAGCTGGAGAGCTGAGGGCGAGTGCCTGCCATCCATCGAGTGGCCACTTTCGGCCGTTTCGAGGCAGGGGTTGTCAAGCGGCCGAAAGTGGCGAGTCGATCGGGAGATCTCGAGCGTCAGCGGCGGCCCTCGCCGGGGCGCGGGCCGCGGCGGCGCAGGTAGCGCTCGAATTCGGCGGCGATCGACTCACCCGACGCGGGCTGCAACGGCTCGTCTGCTTCCTCACGCTCCTCCAGAGCCCGGATGTACTCGGAAATCTCTTCGTCCTCCGCGGCGATCTGGGAAACTTCTGCCTCCCATTCGTCGGCCTGCTGCGGCAGCGAACCGAGCGGCACCTCGATGTCCAGGATCTCCTCGACCCGGTGCAGCAACGCCAGGGTTGCCTTCGGCGACGGCGCCTGCGACACGTAGTGCGGGACGGAGGCCCAGAACGACAAGGAGGGGATCCCGGCCTGTACGCAGGCGTCCTGGAACACCCCGGAGATGCCGGTGGGTCCCTCGTAACGGGATCGGGTCAAGCCGAGCTTGGCCGCCGTCGACTCGTCGTGCGCGGATCCGGTGACCTGAATCGGCCGGGTGTGCGGCACATCGGCCAGCAGTGCGCCCAGGCCGATGACGGTGGCAACCTGGTGCTCGACAGCAATCTTGAGCAACTCGTCACAGAACGCCCGCCAACGGAAGTTCGGTTCGATTCCGTGCACCAGGATGACGTCGCTGGGTGAATCCGGAAGCCGGCACACCGAGAGCCGGGTGGTCGGCCAATCGATCGTCCTGGTCACGCCGTCGATCAGCCGGACCGTCGGCCGGGACACCTGGAAGTCGTAGAAACCCTCCGGATCCAGCTCGGTCAACGGGGTGGCGTCCCAGGTCAGGCTGAGTTGCTCGACGGCGGCGGTCGCGGCGTCTCCGGCGTCGTTCCACCCCTCGAAGGCGGCAACCATCACGGGGTTCCGCAGCACCTGAAACTGACTCACGGAGGTCAGCCTACGTCCGTCCGCAGCGGCCGGAAGCAGACGCCGGCGGTCATGGCGATCAATCGGGTGAACGAGTCAGCTGCAGGCACTGGTCACGAACTCACGAAGGGAGCGTCTGCCGGCGCGCAGGGTGTGGCGAACGGGCGGTGATTGCGTCGAATGCGCGACGTCCGACGGCAGTTCACTGGACCGGGCCGCGGTGGCCTCTACCCTGGACCGGTGACCACCACCCCTGTGCACCCCTTGCTGGCCGCGCTCGCGCAGCGCGTTCTCGTGGCCGACGGTGCGATGGGCACGATGCTGCAGGCCCAGGACCCGTCGATGGACGATTTCGCCGGCCTCGAGGGCTGCAACGAGATCCTCAACGTCACCCGCCCGGACATCGTCCGGGCGGTGCACCGGGCGTACCTGGAGGTCGGTGTCGACCTGGTCGAGACGAACACCTTCGGTGCCAACCTGGCCAACCTGGCCGAGTACGACATCGCAGACCGGATCCACGAACTGTCGCTGGCCGGCGCCGCGCTGGCCCGCGCCGAGGCGGACGAGTTCTCCACCGCGACACAGCCGCGGTTCGTGCTGGGCTCGGTCGGCCCCGGCACCAAGCTGCCCACGCTCGGCCACGCGCCGTACGTGGCGCTGCGGGACGCCTATGCCCAGCAGGTCAGCGGCATGCTCGAGGGCGGAATCGACGCCGTGATGGTGGAGACCTGCCAGGACCTGCTGCAGACGAAGTCCGCGGTGCTGGCCGCCAAGCGCGCAATGGCCGACACCGGCATCGGAGTCCCGGTCCTGGTGCACGTCACCGTCGAGACCACCGGCACCATGCTGCTCGGATCGGAGATCGGGGCGGCGCTCACCGCGCTGGAGCCGCTGGGTATCGACTACATCGGGTTGAACTGCGCGACCGGGCCCACCGAGATGAGCGAGCACCTGCGGTACCTGTCCCGGCACGCGCGGACCGGGGTGTCGGTGATGCCGAACGCCGGTCTGCCGCAGTTGGGGCCGAATGGTGCGGTGTACCCGCTGACCCCGAGCGAGTTGGCCGAGGCGCTGTCCGGTTTCGTCGCGGAGTTCGGGTTGGGTCTGGTGGGTGGCTGCTGCGGCACCACTCCGGAGCACCTGCGGCAGGTGGTCGAGGCGATCCGGGAAACCACCCCCGCGGTCCGCCACCCGCGACCGGAACCGAGCCTGTCCTCGCTGTACCAGGCGGTGCCGTTCGCCCAGGACGCGTCCGTGCTGATGGTCGGGGAACGGACGAACGCCAACGGCTCCAAGGCTTTTCGCGAGGCGATGCTGGCCGAGAACTGGCAGGACTGCGTGGAGATCGCCCGCGCGCAGACCAGGGACGGCGCCCACCTGCTCGACCTGAACGTGGACTACGTCGGCCGGGACGGAGCCGCTGACATGAAAGCCATGGCGGCCCGCCTGGCGACCGCGTCCACCCTGCCGATCATGATCGACTCGACCGAGCCGGCGGTGATCCAGGCCGGGCTGGAGCAGCTCGGCGGCCGGTCCATCGTGAACTCGGTGAACTTCGAGGACGGCGACTCCCCGGACTCCCGGTACGGCCGGATCATGCCGCTGGTCAAGGAGCACGGCGCCGCCGTGGTCGCACTGACCATCGACGAGCAGGGCCAAGCACGCACCCGCGACCACAAGCTGGCCATCGCCGAGCGGCTGATCGGCGACCTCACCGGACGGTGGGGACTGTCCGAGTCCGACATCGTGGTGGACTGCCTGACGTTCCCGATCGCTACCGGCCAGGAGGAAACCCGCCGAGACGGCATCGAGACCATCGAGGCCATCAGGGAACTCAAGCGCCGCCACCCCGATGTGTATACGACGCTGGGGGTTTCGAACGTCTCGTTCGGGCTGAATCCCGCGGCCCGGCAGGTGCTGAACTCGGTTTTCCTGGCCGAATGCGTTGCGGCAGGGCTGGATTCGGCAATCGTGCACCCGTCGAAGATCCTGCCGATGGCGCGCATCCCCGACGAACAGCGCAGTACGGCGCTGGACCTGGTGTACGACCGGCGGCAGGGCGACTACGACCCGCTGCAGAAGATCCTGGAGCTGTTCGACGGCGCGACCACCGCCGCGAGCCGGGCCACCCGGGCCGCGGAACTGCTGGAGCTGCCGCTGGACGAGCGGCTGCAGCGGCGCATCATCGACGGCGAGCGCAACGGGCTCGAGGCCGATCTGGATGAGGCACTGCAGCGGCGCACCGCTTTGGAGATCATCAACGACACCCTGCTGGAGGGCATGAAGACGGTCGGTGAACTGTTCGGCTCCGGCGCCATGCAGCTGCCGTTAGTGCTCACCTCCGCCGTGGTGATGAAGCAGGCGGTCGCGCACCTGGAACCTCACATGGAGAAGACCGATTCGGCGGGCA
>JBBQGJ010000059.1:0-24405 GCA_038322925.1 Mycobacteriales bacterium | reverse complement strand
CGGCTGGTGGAGACCGCGTCCCCGTCGTCGCGGACCGTCAGTCGTACGACGTCGTCCGCACCGGCGACCACGACATCGATGCGGGTGGCATGTCGGGCGTGTCGCATCGCGTTGGTGATCGACTCCTGGGCAATGCGGTAGGTCGCGGCTGCGACCGACGGGCTGAGGTCGTCAAGCTCGCCAGACATGTGGACCTCGACCCGGGGCTCGTCGCCGCGGGTGCGTGCGAGCCGCTCGATGTCGGCTACGCCACCCTGGGGAGCGAGGTCGGCATCGTCGCGTTCGCGCAGGGCGCCCACCATGGCCCGCATCTCGGCGAGCGTACGGGAACCTTCCTCCTCGATGATCTTGAGAGCGTCGGCCGCGGCGGCGGGTCGCGACTCGGCGACCACGCGTCCCGCCTGAGCGCGGATCACCATTGCCGACACGTGGTGCGCCACGGTGTCGTGCAGCTCGCGCGCCAGCTGCTCGCGTTCCCGCAGTCTGACCTGGTCCAGCTCGCGAGTTCGCGAGGTTGTCCCGAAGCGGACCATGGCGCCGAGAAATGCGGGGAACATGAGGAACACGAAGCCCGCTGCCGCTTCGCCGAAGCCGTTGAAATCGCTCGCGATCCCGAGCGGGCCGCCGACCACGACGATCGACAACCCGATCACGACTTCGCGACCAGACCCCCATCGAAGCAGTGCGTAGGGGATCAGCAGCACATAGATCATCGTGTACAGCCCCACGGATGTGGCGGGACCATTGATCAGCGTGACGAGGTTCAGCACGATAAGTGCGCCGAAGAGCACCGCGGCGACAGCGAGTGGGTGCGTCCGCCGCCACAGAAGCGGGAACACCAACGCCACGGCGAGCACGAGCGCCGCCGGACGCCACGCGGCATCCGTACGAAGGATGCCTTCGAGAACGGCGGTCGGCACCAGGACAGCGACCAGTGCCCAGTCCCGCCACACGCGCGCAGGCGGCTGCGGAGCCCGAGGTTCGTTCCACAAGGCCAGGACCGCGTTTCCCATCACGGGTCCAGCGTAGGGATCGCACGCGGTCGCTGTATCGGCCGAAAGAACCAGGCGTGTCCCGGTCCATCGGCCGGTACGACTCAGGCCTCCACGGCCGATGTCCCGCACGGCGTGACTGGCCACGATCGAGGACGTCGGCAGTTGGGCTGAGACGTTCACGATCCGGAGGACCACCGATGATGTCACAGAGCCTGTACCGCTTGGGCCACCTGAGTGCTCGCCGCCCGTGGGTGGTGATTGGGACATGGCTGATCCTGGCCGTTTTCGTCGTGGGCGCCGCGAGCACCTTCGGCCACAAGCTCGAGGACTCGTTCCGGGTGGAAGGCCTCGACTCGCAGCAGGCCAACGACCTCATCGCCGCCGCGGGCACCGGCCAGGAAGGTCTGACCGCGCAGGTCGTAGTGACGCCGCGGGACGACGCCGCCACGTTCTTCGACTCGGCGCCGGCGCGCGCGGCACTCGCGAAGGTCCAGTCGGATGCTGCCGCGCTGCCGCACGTTCTGTCGGCCAGCGATCCGAGTGGTCCTCTGGCTGCCGGGCCTGACGCGGCACGGAACAGCGGGGTCGTGTCACCGGACGGACGCGTGGCGCTCGTGCGCGTCCAGTACCCGACGCTGGACGCGCTGACCGCCGCGGACCTGGTGAACCTCAAGGAATTGCGCGCCGAGTCGGATTCGGCCGTGCGGGTCGAGATGGGCGGCGACCTCTTCTTCGCGTTCGAGGCGCCCCCGGCCGGAATCGGCGAGGCCATCGGTCTGCTCGTCGCTGCGGTCATCTTGTTCCTGTCCTTCGGGTCGCTCATCGCCACCGCTCTCCCGATGGGCATGGCGGTCTTCGGCCTCGCGGTGAGCATCAGCGCGATGTCCCTGCTCGCCCACGTGATCGACGTCCCCAACTGGGGCCCGGTGCTGGGGGCCATGGTCGGGCTCGGTGTCGGCATCGACTACGCGCTGTTCGTCGTGACGCGGCACCGCGACTACCTCGCGCAGGGGCTCGAGGTCGAGGATTCCGTCGGTCGTGCCATCGCCACGGCGGGTCAGCCGGTGGTGTTCGCTGGCGGCATCGTCGTCGTGTCCGTCCTGGGGCTCGCGGTCGCCGGTGTGCCGTTCATGACCGGTGGTGGGATCGCCCTCGCGATGGTGGTCGCGGTGATGGTGGCAGTCTCGATCACCCTTCTCCCCGCGCTCCTGGGGGTGTCCGGCCACGCCATCAACCGCTTCGGGTTCCGCCGTCGGCTCGCCGCCGACGGTGTGGGCTGGTCGCGGTGGGTCCGGCACGTGACCCGCCACGCCTGGCCGTACCTGATCGGCGTCACCGCGCTGCTGCTGGCCCTGGCGGCACCCGCGCTGGCCCTGCGCCCCGGCGTCCCCGACGACGGTGCGCTCCCGTCGAGCCGCACCGAGCGTGCGGCGTACGACCTTGTGGCGCAAGGGTTCGGCCCCGGTCGCAACGGCCCGTTGGTGGTCGCTGCCGACCTCGCCGGTGACCCGGGGGCGGTTGCTAGGCTGGTCGACGCGCTCGGTGCCGACCGCGGCATCGCCTCCGTGGCGCCGGCGAACGTCAACACCGCGGCGGGCATCGCGTCCGTGGTCGTGTTCCCGACGACCGGACCGCAGGACGAGGCAACGCGCGAGACCGTCGAGCGGCTGCGCGCCGAGGTCATCCCGGCGGTGCTCGCGGGAAGCCCCGCGCACGCCCACGTCGGTGGGCAGATGGTGAACTTCGCCGATGTCGGCGCCCGGGTCAACGACCGGCTGCCGCTGTTCATCGGTGCCGTACTCGGGCTGTCGTTCCTGCTGCTCATGCTGGTGTTCCGATCGGTGCTCGTGCCGCTGAAGGCCGTGGCGCTCAACCTGCTCAGCATCGGGGCGTCGTACGGCGTGATGGTCATGGTGTTCCAGTGGGGATGGGGCGCCGGCATCATCGGCCTCACCTCGACCGTGCCGATCGTCTCGTTCATCCCGATGTTCATGTTCGCCATCCTCTTCGGGCTCTCCATGGACTACGAGGTCTTCCTGCTCTCCCGGGTCCGCGAGGAGTACGTCACCAGCGGCGACAACGAGGCATCGGTCGTCCGCGGCATCGCCAGCACCGGCCGGGTGATCACGTCAGCGGCGCTCATCATGATCGCGGTCTTCCTCGCCTTCGTCACCGGCCCGGACGCTGCCACCAAGATGTTCGGCCTCGGCCTGGCCACAGCGATCTTTGTCGACGCGACCCTCGTGCGGATGGTGCTGGTACCGGCGACGATGAAGCTCCTCGGCGACGCCAACTGGTGGCTCCCCCGATGGCTCGACCGCACCCTCCCGACCCTCGACCTCGACGGCGTGGACAGTTTGCCGGAACCCCGGGTCGCAATCCGAGCTCCGCTCAAAGTCTGAACGGCACGACTCGATCCGGAATCGCCGGTGATCTGCCGTTTTCTCCCAATGCTCCTGCTGGGCGGGAAGAGGGGAAGGAGGCCAACCTCGACGTCGATGAGGCTCTGCATTTGACCTCTACCCACTTCTGGTCCGTCCTTGAGCCCGTCTACACACCTGCCAATCCCGGTGCCCGGCGCGTGCGGGTCGTCACCGAAGGTCGGGCTCCGCCTAAGACCTGGTTGTCGACCTTCCGCTCGAGGAGTACGAACTGACGATCTGGCCCAACGCCGGCGGACAACGAATGAAGGGAAGGGTCCCGGCCACAGCGGTCGAGGCCCTTCTCGTCAAGGGGTGTATGCCGCAGTGCGGTCACAACCCCGTGGGGTTGCGGTTCTGCAAGCCGCTTTGGTATAGGTTAACGCCGTCATGCTCCAAGACGTCCTGGTCCGAAGCCCAGCGGATCCAGCTCCCCGCTCCCAGGACCGGCGCTAGCTGGCGCCCTTGTCTTGGCAACCCATTTCAACATTCGGCGAAGTCAAACTCGACATGACCGCACGGGTCAGCATCCGGACCGCCGGTCCGGACGGCAGCCCGTGACGCTGCAATCGGTGAGCTCATAGGTTTACGACTTGGTGCGCTCCCACGGGCTGGCCGCCCGGGTCAGCAATACCCGATCAGCAACGGACAGGAAACCACCACGTCGTTCCAGGCCTACCTCGACGCCGCGGAGGAGGTCGGACGCCACATGAAATCGTCGACCTCGCACACATCCAGGATTTCGGTGCCGACACCAGGTCCGGTGTCATTCTCGAGTGGCTGAAGTCAGAGTTCGACCTAGGCCGCGGGCACGGCATGGCGCTGGTCCACGTCATCAAGAACGGGCCCGAAACCAGCGACCGGCACGTGGGGTCGACCGGGACTCGCCGTGACGAGTCGGCGGTGCTGCGACTCGACGGTGTGGCCGCACGCAGTCAAGGAACCTGAGTTGTCCCTCCCTCGTAACTACCCACCAGACACGTACCACGGCAACAGCGGCGAGGTCAGCGCCTGGCTACGGCGTGTTGACGAACATCCCGACGTCGTTTACCGCACCGGGGGACCTGCGAGTACCTCGGCACTGGCGACCGCACCGAGGGACGGTTCGGGCTCTACTGCTGGACGTTCGGCGAGGACGAGTCTGGGCCGGACACGGATTTCCACCGCTCGATCTCCGAGCAGTTCTACGTGCTGTCCGGGCAGATCCGCCTCTACGACGGCCGCACCTGGGCAACGGCTGATCCGGGCGACTTTTTCTACGTCCCAGAGGGTCGGACTGCACGCCTTCCGCGGTGGAGGCGGCGCGTCGATGCTGCTGATGTTCGCTCCCGGCGGTCCGCGTGAGGACTGTTTCGAGACGCTCGCCCGCGCCGAGGAAATGACGGAGGAGCAGCGCGCGGCGTTCATGTTGACACACGACACGTATTGGGTATGAGGCGGACGTCCGGGATCGACGGCGTCGCCGGCTGGCGGACACCTGGCCGCCACCAGTTCCACAAGCCTAACCGCATTCGGGACTTCAGGGCTCGACTTCGGGCCATTGCTTCCATGATCGACATCGTTCCGCAGGGGATCCTCGAGCGGGACGAATGCACGGGCGGCGGAGGGTCGGCGTGGCGCCGGCATCGTCAACACAAGACGCGGTACCGCTCGTCGTTCGAAGCAGGACGGTGCGATACGGCGGCATGGCGATCGAGCGGTGCCATTGTTGGTTTATGGCGATGTGAGGCACCGCTGGAACGCGGGCGGGTCCCTCGACTATGGGAACGCCGCCTGCCGTCCTTGTCAGGTATTGAGAATTGGTGCTGGCCGGTGGATCTGCCGCAGGTATGGGCCACCGGTGGACCAGATTGAAGTCGGTGGTCTGACAGCGGCCCGAGCGGAGGGCATCACGCCGGAGGGCGAGGGTGGAGCCCGGCATTTACTGTGGGCGACCCGTCGGGTGCGCTGTCACGCGAATCCGACGGTCACGTCGGCGGCGTTGACGAACGCGCGTCGGTGGTTGAACTCGATCGCGTAGTACCGCTCGCTCCCCCGAACGACGGTGCGGTTGCCCGGCGCGGAGCCGTCAACGGTCGTTGAGTAGAAGTAGTCCGCCGTCACCGGGTCGCCGGCCGGGTAGGCCTGCCCCGCCGGGATCGTGTACGGCAAGGCGGCGACGGGTTGTGCCGAGATGAACGGTGGATACGCTGCGGCCTCCGGGTAGGCGCGTCCGTACACCGGGATCGACGCGAGTCCGGTACGCGGCCGGACGATCCGCCCCTGCACTGGTGTGCTGTTGGTGCCGTCCGGGTCGGGGTACCACGCCTTGGCCCCGCCGAACCAGATCGCGGTCCACCCGGCGCGCTGCTCCGCCACCACGAACCGTTGGCCGCTGGACGCCTTGTCGCGGAGGTCGTCGATCTGGGTCGTGCCGGCACCGGGCCGGACCGCGGGGTCCCCGATCAGCGGGGCCCCGGTGGCCGGCTCCGTGTACAGGTACACGAAGCTGGCCGGCTGATTGGGCAATACCAGGCACGGGTCCGGGCCGCAGTCGGTGAGCGGGGGGCGGTTGGTGCCGTAGTACGGCGCGATGGTGACCATGCGGCTGTGGGTGGCACCGGGGCTGGGACTTGGCCGCCCGAGCAACTCCATGTAGTGGTCCCAGTCCCAGTAGGGACCGGGATCCCAGTGCATGGCGTTGAGGTACGCACCGGTGGGGGCGGGCACGTTGTCGTGTCCGAGGATGTGCGCCCGGTCCAGCGGGATGTGGTACCGCCGGGCCAAATATTTGACGAGCCGGGCGCTCGACCGGTACAGCGCCTCGGTGTACCAGGCGCCGCCGTCGACCGCGACGCCCTCGTGCTCGATCCCGATCGCGTGGCTGTTGACGTACCAGTTGCCCGCGTGCCAGGCCACATCGCGGGTCGGCACGCTCTGTGTGACGTGCCCGTCAGCGGACCGGATCAGGTAATGCGCCGAAGCCCCGAAGGTCGGGTCGGCGAACGACTGCAGGGTGACGTCGTAGGAGCCCTCGGTGTCGTGGATGACGATGTAGCGCACCGCGTCGCCGTCGCGCGGCCGATCGGCCAAGTCGTAGTTGCCGTAGCTCGTCTTGTCCGTCGGGTCCGTTTGTGCGTACGCCGCCGGAAGGTAGTCGCAGGCAAGAGTGCGCGGGCATTCCGCGGCCGCGGCCCCAGGGCCGGCCTCCGGCAGCCCGAGCCGGGCGACGGCGGCACGGTCCGGACGGATGTCGGGGTCGGCGGCCAGCCGCACTTGCTGGCCCTCGTAGGTGGTGCGAGCGACTCCGTCGCGGATCAGGCTGAAGACGTCGTCGGCGAAGGCACGGGCCGTCGCGGCGTCTGGCGGCCCGCTGTACCGCGCCACCGCCGGATACCACCGGCCCGGGTCGGTGGACAGGTCACCGGTGACCTCCCGCTGGTAGCGGGCGAGCAACGCCGCGCCGCCCCGGAGGTTCTGCTCCGGTTCACGGCGCAGGCTATCGGGGGTCACACCCAGCAGCGCGGCGGCGGCCGGCAACGTGTCGGGCGTCGCCTCGTGTTCGCGCGGCGGTGGACCACCGGTGTCGAGGAGCTCGGACTGGACGGGCGATTCGGCAGCGCCTCGTGCGTCCCCGTCGAACTGTCCATCGCCGCGACCCACCACCGCGGTGTCGGTGAGGTGCATCGGGCCGAACCCGCCCGCGACGCTCGGCAGGTCGCCGTGCATCTCCCACCGTGATTCCTCGTAGCCCACCGCCAGCAGCACCGCCGTGGGCACACCGAATTCGGTCGCCGTGGCGGAGAACTGGGCCTGCAAGGGCAAGCCCCCGGTGGCCGCCGCCTGCCCAGGCCAGGCGGCCGGAACAGAACCAGCAACCATCAGCGCAAACACACAACCCAGCGCCGCCCGAGGGAAAGCCGGCATCCGCCAACCAGACATCGCTGCCCCCTAATGTCAGGAAACTCGGCACCCGTCTCCGCGGCGGCGCACCCACCGGAGCCCCGGTAACGAGGAATCAGCCTCAGCCAAATCGACAGAATATCGCCAGGGTTTCGGCACCCCGAGCAAAAACGGTAGACACCCCGATCGGTGAGCGCAAGTAGCGGCGTTAATTCACCCGACAAGCACACCATTCGGCGGTCAATGCCGGTCATTAAGTCCGATCAGAGGAACACCGTCCATGATCCTCCCACTCGCGAAAGCCCCGAAAAACGTTCCGACATCGACGAGCCCGCGCGCACCTTGGCGAGACCGCGACCACCGACATCGGAAACCTGCGCTTCTACCAACTGTTGGGCTATCAACTGGTTGGGCTATCGAAATCTCCGGACAAACGTGAGTCCTTCACAGCCTCCGACGGGCAAACGGTCGACGGAATCCCGGTCCCGCGATCGGCGATTGCGGGACCGGCGCGGACCGACCGACAACCATCGGGGGCCGGCGGCGAGCCTTTTCGGGTTTCTCGGCCGTCAAGTCGGCCACGACACCGCCAGGTGACGAGCATTTCGGTCAGGTCGCCGACAGGCCGGTCATGCACCACCGCCACCGACCGCGGGTCCTGTTCGCGGATGGTCAGGGCATCGCGGTCGTCGTCCTCGCGCTGGGAACGGATCGCCGAGGCGTACCGGGCCAGCGGCCCCGCCTCCCGCGCAGCCGACGCGGCGAGCCGAGGCAGATCGAACCCGCGGTGTCCGGCCGCCAATCGACGGCCGAGCTGCTGCTCATTCGCCAGAGAGTCGCTCTTCGGTGGACACACCGTCGACGTGGCCAGTTCGACGGGCTTGGGCACGGCGGCCGCCCGGTCGCCGCGGTCGCCGGAGCCAACGACGATCGCGTTGAACCGTCCGGAGGATTGGTGTTCGACCTTCAGCAATGTCAGGCGGCGCTGTCGTCGAACGGCCCGCAGCCGCGCCACCAGTGCCGCAGCGTGGTCCTGGGACAATTCCCCGAATACCCCGGTCAGTATCCAAGTTCCTCCGCCCGCAGGCGCCCCGCCGCTGGGCGCCGTTGGGTCCGATGAGGGATCCCTTTGCGGAACGACAACGATCAAGGCAGACCCACCGCGAAATTGAGGTGTTGGGGTTTCGATTGCGGTTCCGGCTCGGCCGTGAATGCCTGGCGCCCTATTCGGCGCCTCGGGCTGGGCCAGCTCTGTTTGCCGGGTTCTGGTCAAGCCGTTTCGTCCGCATCCAGCGTCCAGCAGCACCGCCCGTTATGCCGCTGGTCGCTCAGTGATCGGTCGGCTGGATGGTGACGTTCTCCGGGCCAGGCTTGTCGACATCGGTGTGAAAACAGATTCCTTCGCGACGCTGCGGACCGGGCTGCTTGTCGACGGGTAGGGGCCTCGCGACTCCGGTACGGTCGGACCGAAGTGCCTGGATTGCCCCGTTGGGGGCGCCTGCCTCCCGGTCACACCGTCGGCGTTGTTCCCAGGCGTCCCGTACGGGAGAACGGTTTGTGGCGCATGGAGGAGGCAGTGACCGAGACTGACGGCTCTGTTGTGGCCGGTGGTGTCGATGCGAGACCCGCGGTGGTGGACATCGAGGGTCGTCCACGGCCGATGCACGACCGGGTGATCCAGCGGAATCGACTGCTGAGGCGCCTGGATGCGGCGGAGGCGGTGCGGCTCGTTCTGGTGGCGTGTCCGGCCGGTTATGGGAAGACGACCCTGCTTGCGGATTGGGGTGCGTCCCGAACTGACCAGCGGACTGTGGCGTGGGTGTCGATGGATGAGATGGACAACGATCCGGTCGTGTTCTGGGCGCATCTGGTACGGGCCTTGCGTCGGGCCTGCCCGGGTCTCAGTGACGCTGTGGCCGACGAAGTGACGGCTCCTGCATTGATCATGGATCGAATGCTGCCCCGGCTGTTGAGGGTGCTGGCCGAGCAGCCGGCTATGACGTTGGTGCTGGACGACGTCCACGTGCTGGAGCCGGGGGTGTCGCGGGACATGCTGCGCTGGCTGCTCGATCATCAACCCGCGGCCGTCCAGTTGGTCCTTTCCACCCGAGCCGAGCCCGCACTGCCCCTCGGGAGGCTGCGCGCTCAAGGCAACCTCCTCGAACTGCGCGCCGGCGATCTGCGTTTCACCCCCGCCGAGGGTATTGCGCTGTTGAACGAGCGGGACTCGCTCGGTCTGGCTCCGGAGGATGTTGTCAGCCTGGTCGAGCGGACCGAGGGTTGGCCCGCAGGCCTGTATCTCGCGTCGCTGTCGTTGGCGGCCGCGGCCGACCGGCACGCGCTCGTGGCCAGCTTCGGGGCCTCGAACCGGCACGTGGTCGACTTCCTCGTGGAGGAAGTCATGGACTCCTTCGATAAGCAGATGCAGGACTTCATGGTCCGTACCTCGGTGCTGGACAGCCTGAACGGGCCGCTCTGCGATGCGGTACTGCAGCGGTCGGGCTCGCAGGGCGCGTTGGCCGAGCTGGCCCGGAGAAATCTGTTCGTGATCCCTTTGGACGACGAGGGTGTCTCGTATCGCTATCACCACATGTTCGGCCAGCTCCTGGGGGTTCAGCTCCACAACCGCGAGCCTGGCCTCGCCCCGGCGCTCCACCGTCGCGCCATGACCTGGTATCGCGAGCACGGCGCCCTGCACGAAGCGATCACGCACGCGTTGAACGGTGGCGACGTCGATGCGGCCGCGGACATCCTGACGTCATCGTGGCTCTCCTTCTTCAACGCCTACAGGTACGCCGGTGTGCTCGGGTTGCTTCGCCGATTCCCTGCGGGCAGGCTCGATGACGATCCCGCTCTGTTGTTGATCCAGGCGTGGGCTCTGTCGTTCCGCGGCGCGCACGCTGCGGCGGCCCTCATCATGGACAGGCTCGAGTCCTCGTCCTCTCTCGATGCGGGGCCGGTGGCCGGATTCAGTTGCTTGGACTCGGGCCTGATGACGCTCAGAGGCATCTTTCCCAGCGGCGACGTCGGGGCCCAGCTGGCCAACGCAGGCCGTGTCGCTGAGCTGGAGAGCCCCCAGTCCCGGTGGTGGCCGGTCAGCCAGTACGCCCTCGGTGTCGGCAGCTATTTCGCTGGGGACCTCGCGGCCGCGGACAAGTACTTCAGCCTGGCTCAGGTCGCGGGAATGCCGGCTGGTCAGACCATCACTGTCGCCACGGCAATCGCGTATCGGTCGCTCATCGCCGGCGAGCTCGGAAACGACCGGGATCTGCAGCGGTATTCGAGTGAGGCCAGCGAATTCGTGGCCGAGCATGGCCTCCAACACCCCCTCGGTGCGGTCCGGGTGGCCGTCGGCGTCGCGGCTGCCGCGCGAGGTGACCACCAGTACGCCATCGCGCAGCTGAACGATGGGGTGGAGTTCCTCCGCACGTGGCGCGAACCGCTTGTCCTTGCCCACGCATTGATCCGGCTCGCCGAAGTGTTAGACGCAAGCGGCGATTCCGCGAGAGTGCCATCGATCCTGGCTGAGGCCCGCGCCATCGTCGACTCCTGTCCCGACCCGCGAACCCTTGCCGACCGACTCGGCAATGTTGATCGTGCGAGCGCCCAACATGCGGTGACGAGCAGCGCGGCCCTGACCGCCCGCGAGCGTGACGTCCTGCGGCGTTTGGACAGCGCGGACTCGGAGGCGGAGATCGCCGCCACCCTCTTCGTATCGTTCAACACCCTGCACGCTCACGTGCGTTCGGTCTACCGCAAGCTGGGCGTGACATCGCGCGCCGACGCGGTCGGACGAGCAAAGGTCCTCGGGGTGATCGACGACGGCCCAGTTGCGGACGCGGCCGCGCCCGCAGCTTCCAAACGCTCCCAACGCAGTTGATGCGATCGGTTCCGAGACGTTAGCGCCCTGTCGCCACGGTCCATCCCGGGCGGTGAGCTGGAAGCGTTCAAAGGGCCATGAGCACACTGCTCCCACGGTGGCCGCATCCACTGCCCGCGCCATCCATTGGGCTCCCGAGCTCCGGGGCGGTTGTTCGGAATCGTGCGGGTTCGACCATGTCATCGTCATCGCCGCCTCGGCCGGGCGGCCAGGTCCGTTGGACCCGGGTCCACCGGACCTGATGTGCGAGGGCATCGTCCACATCAAGGAGTGCAGGTTTTCGACCAGGTTTCATCGTCTCGGCCACCTCGACGCGGGTGGCCGGCGTCCTTGGACCGGAGTCCGCACCGAACGGCGCGGCACGTCCTCAAGCCGCGTACCACCCCAACGACGCGCCGTCATCTCCCCGGGAGCAGTTGGCCGGCGTTCAGGTCGGTGCCCGGCGCCGGAAACAACGCCGCCGAGCAGTGTGACTCTGCCATCGCGGACGGTCGGCTCCGAGCGGGACCACTGCAAACACAGGGGGATCGAGCGCGCCCGGGCGCGGGCCCGCGGGCATGGGGTGTGATCAGGAGGTGAACGAGAAGCCCAGCACCACCACCAGGAGCACGGTCGCCCGGGCACGAACGACCGCCGCCCGCTACGCCCAACAGCTGGAGGCCACGACGCTGGGCAGGATGTGGTCCCGACTGCTGGAGATCGAGTTCGTGGACCGCTCGATCGCGTTGGCGGCCAAGGCGTTCGTGTCGTTCCTGCCACTGCTGGTGATCGTGTCCGCGCTGTCCCCGGAGAGCGTGCGAGACCAGATACTGGCGGTGTTCAGCACCCGGTTCGGGGTCAGCGGCGACGCCTACGCCACCGTCACCCACGCGTTCACCTCCCCCGAGCAAACGAAAACCGCGGCCGGGATCGTCGGCACCCTGACGACCGTGGCCTTCGCCGTGTCGTTCACCACCGCGCTGCAACGGGTGTTCCTGCGTGCCTGGCGACGCCCGCCGGGCGGTGGGGCCCGCAACCAGGCCCGCGGTGCCGCCTGGCTGGGTGCGGTGCTGGTGCTGCTGATGGTCGTCGCGGCCGGCGTCGTGCTCACCGGCCCCATCGGGTCGGTGCTCTACTGGGCGCTGGGCCTGCTGGCCTGCACCGGGCTGTGGTGGTGGACCGCCCGACTGATGGTCCGCGGCGAGGTGCGGTGGCGGGCGCTGCTGCCCACCGCGATCGTGATGGGCATAGGCGGCTGGCTGTACACCGTGGCCGCCGCGGTGTGGATGCCCGTCGATGTCGCCGGCCAGTACGCCCAATTCGGGGCCTTCGGCATCACCCAGTCCTTCGTCACCTGGTTCACCGGCATGGCCTTCCTGCTGATCCTGGCCGTCGTCCTCGGGCCCGCGCTTGCCGACGGGCACCACCCCCTCGCCCAGTGGATGCGCTCGGGGAATCCCACCGCCGTCGAGGCCCGGGAAGCGCCGGCGCTGCCCGGGCCGGACCGGCCGGTGCGGCTCTCCGACGCCTTCGGCCGCGGCGACCGTGGATCCGGCGTGCCGATGATCGACCCGGTCACCGACGACACCGGCGACACCTGACAGACCGCGGACACTCGTCATGAGGACCCGCCTGCCCACTCAACAGATCCCTGTCGGCGGGAGAAAGCTCAGGGTCTCGCGTTGATCACCCAGCAGGCCCGGGCTGGCGGTGTTCGATCAGTGTGTCGGGCTTTGACGGCCCAGTGATCTTGGTGGTGGTCTCACGCCGTGGAACCTTCGGGCCCGGTGTCCGCGACCGCCGCCTTGCGCTTCGCGAGCAGGTACTTGACGCCCTGCATCGCGAGGTACCCGGTCACGACGGAGATCAGGATGGGGGCGGTTTGGAGTGCGCCGATCTGGGTGAGGAAGGTTGCCGCCAGCACCATCGCGAACGGTGCGGAGACCAGGGAACCGGGAACGGCAGCGAGCAGGCAGGTGACGGCCAGGCCCAGCGGCACGCCGGGGATCAAATTGGTGCACCAGAACACCGGCGGTCCCGCCGATGAACAGGGCAGGGAAGACGGGTCCCCCGACGAATCCGCTTCCGAGGCTGACGGCGAAGGTGAACATTTTGGCGATGACGAGGACGGCGAGCAATCCCGCACCGAGTGTCCCTGCCTCGTGGAGCACCGTCTTGAGTTGGTCGCTGCCGTTGAACATGGTGAGCGGCAGGGTGACGCCGACGAGCCCGAACAGCAGGCCGCCGAGCGCTGCTTTCACGATCCCCGGCAACCTCATCCGACCGAAGAGGTTGGTCATGAGTTGGATCAACGCCACCAGGATGGTCACTGCCAGAGCGGCGAACAGACCCAGGCCGACGGCGACAAGCAGTTGCCAGCTGGCGAAGTCGTAGGTCGGCACCTGGTAGGCGTCCACGAAGAAGGCGCCCGCGACCGCGAAGTAGACCCCGAAGGAGACGCTGGCCGAGACGATCGACCCGGCGAGTGCCTTGGTGAACTGTTGGCCGCCCGGCCGGGCAACCTCGAGGATCATCATGACGATGATGACCGGGCTGGAGAACAGCCCGCTGTAGGCGCCGGCGAAACCGGACAGGGTATTGACCTGGGAATCGTCCGTGTTCAGTTGCCTGCGGGTGGCGAGCCAGCCGCCGGCTCCGCCGCCGATCGCGCCGAGCGCTTTCTCCGGCCCCAGACTGGCGCCGCCCATCAGCGAGATGCCGGAGACCACCGCGATCCCCGGCACCAGCCGGGTGTCGACGCTCTCATGATCGAGATCCGCGACGAACCCCGGTGTCTGCTCGGGCAGGTGCATCAGGCGGTGCAGCAGTCCGACAACGACTCCCGCGCCCACGGTGACCGCCAGCCACCACCAGTGGCCACCGAACCAGCCCGAGTCGGAATCGGAGTACCACTGGGCGCCGCGACCGATGATTCCCAGGAACAGCAGCGCTGCGACTGCCCCGAAGACGCCGAGCGAGACGGCGTAACCCATGAGCGCCCAGAAGTCGCGGGTCGATGCGACGGGCGGAGTGACCCCGCCGGCTGGAGTCGTGCTCATCGGTGTGACCGGCCGTGTTCATACGCGGTCCACAACAGATCGGGCGACGTCCTCGGCGGTACTCCAGGCACTGTGATCGGCTTTCTGTGCATTTTGGGCGTCCCCGGTCGGTGAGCTGGATGTGCATTCGGAGTCAGTGCTGCGAGGCCGCGGTCCGGCCGCGCAACGCCGGGGCCGCTCAGGGTGGTGGGCTATCGGAAACGGGTTTCGGTTCGGGCTGGCGCAGTCCGAGCGCTTTGGCCAGTGGAACCGCGGTGAGGCCGTAGACGGTGACGGTCCCGACGATCACCAGGAAGGTGGCGGGCAGCAGCCGGTCCGCTCCGGCGATGCCGATCGCGACCAGCGGGGCGGAAAAGCTTGCGGCGGTTGATGCCGCGACGATGCCCCGAGGGTCCATCCATCCGATGAAGATCCGCTCGTTCCTGCGCAAGGTAGTGCCGACGGTCACGGCCACGGCGACCAGGGGCCGCACCAGCAGCACCAGGGCAGCCACCAAGGCCACGCAGGGCCACACCACGCCCTGCAGGGACGCCGGTGTGACGGTCGCCGAGATCGAAATGAACAGCACCCCGATGGTGAATTGGACGATCGTCTTGAGCTGCGGGCGGTCCTTGGACAGGTTCGACCCCGGGACGTTGGCGACCACGATCCCCATCATGATGGCGGCGACGAGGCCGGTGTCCTCCTGTACCGCGTCGCACAGGCCGGCGGCCGTGATCACGGTGGCGAAGATGGCCTCCGCGGCCAGCACACCGGTCAGTTTCAGCTTCTTCAGCAACAGCCACAGCACGCCGCTGCCGGCCGCTCCGCCGACGACGCCGATGCCGATCCGTCCGACGAAACCGAGCACTCCATCCCGCAACGCGTGCGAGTCGTTGGACACCAGGAGCTGATAGACCACCACGGCGATCAGCGCGCCGATCGGGTCGACCGTGGTGCCCTCGAACCCCAGGATCGAGGTCAGCCTCTTCCCCGGCCGGGCGGCGGCCAGGATCGGGGTCACCACGGTCGGTCCCGACACGATCAGAATCGCGCCGAGCATGATCGCCGCCTGGGTGGACAGGCCCAGCAGCAGCCACGCCAGCACGCCGGCGCCCGCCCAGGTGAACGGTATCCCCAGGCCGTGCAGCCGGCGCACGATGCCGCGGTCCGCGCCGCGCAGATCCTCCCGGACCAGGTCCAGCCCACCGTCGAACAGGACGACGGCGACCGCCAAGCTGACCAACGGCGGGAACGCCGCGCCGAACAGCTGGTCCGGGTTCACCGCGGGAATCAGGGCGCCCGCCGCGAATCCCACCGGCAGCAGCAAGATGATCGCCGGGATCCGGAATGTCCCGGCGATGATCTGGCAGGCAACTGCCAATCCGACCGTGAGTGCGATGCCGAGGAAGATCTGCGAGGCACTCATGAGCCCGCCGCCACCGCTCGGCGAGAGTCAGCGCGGTTCAGCCCAGGCTTCGTGGCGCGCGCGGACGTCCGCATCCGACGACCTATCCCGGCCGCAGGGCTGTGCACCTGCTCGGTTGCCCGCCTGGAGGGGCGTTGCCACCCGCGAGCGCACGGCACGGTGGTCGACGTCCCAATGATGGTGTCCTCCTCATCGCCAAATCTGCGGTCGACAGGAACAGCCACTGAAAGCCTCGCCTGATCGCCGAATACTGACCCGCCCGCAGTCTCGACGCGGCGTCGTCCGGTCCTTCATGCTCCCGGTGGGGCGGGCGCCGACCCGCCGTCGGGACCGGTCCGCGGGACAGGGCCGTCCGGGTCGGTGGCTTGCTGAAAAGACACCAGTTCGCAACCGAGCTCCTGGATCGTTCCGATCAGCCCGAGCAGGTGCGACTGGTCCTGAACGGGCCCGGTCAAGACGGTGGTGCCGTGATCCCGGTGGAGCCTCATCGGTGCGAATAACACACAGAATTGGTCGCCCAATTCCCCGCGGATCTCGATGCGGTAGTCTCTCGGTGTCCGCCCCTCGTCTGCCATACGAATACTGTCGCACCATCAGTGCGTGCGTGGGCCGCGTTGAGCGGCTTCACCTAGGTGAGATATCGCGGACCTCTGCGACCGATTCCGGCTCGCTTTCCAACGAGCATCAACGATGCCAATCTCACCTGGGTGAATTGATCGGCTGACACTTTTCACCTAGGTGAAGCACCGGTCGGAACCTGCACAATCGGACGCCCGGTGCCAGGCTCTAAGGAGTCAGCCCCCGAGGGCTGCATTCACCCGAAAGGAATGACAATGGGCGATCGAAATGTGAGCCTGCTGGTCGCCGCGTACGGCAACGACGCAGCGGCGGCCGGAGAAGACTTCGCGGCCATCAAGGAGCTGGGCGATACGGCGGTCGTGGCTGCAGTAGTCCTCCAGCGTGACTCGGCCGGCGACGTCGAAGTTGTCGAGCACGGTGGTGGTCTGGTGGCTGCAGGGACGACGGTGGGCGCGGTCGCCGGGTTCGTGGTCGGACTGTTCGCCCCGCCGCTGCTGCTGGCAACAGCGGTCGGCGCTGGCATCGGCGCTGGTGTCGGGGCCATAAAGAAGCGGCATGAGGAGAAGGCCATCGGAGTCGACGCCGAGCAGTGGCTGCCGGTGGGTTCCTCGGCAATCGCCGCCGTGATCGACGACCTCTACCTGGACCGCGTCGACAAGGCGGTCACCAAGGCCACGAAGAAGGTGACCAAGGCAATCGACAGCGGCGACTACGACGCAGTGGTCAAGGCCGTCAACGAAGGCGACGACAAGGTCATCGAGGCAGCGGCTTCCTGATTTTGGCGTCTGCTCGCCCCGGACGGTGCCGTTCCCGGGCCATATGGAAACGCCGGAAAAAAGGGGACGGCACCGCCGGAACGCCGCAATGGTGAGACCAAACCCACCGAGCGGAATGCAAGTGAATTGCCGAGGATCTCCGATTCGACGGCAACCGGTAATCGATGCCCTGAAGTCGCTCGAAGAATGGAGAAGTGTACTAGGTTTTGTGGGCTCAGAATCGAGCCATTGAGTTCACAATTCGAGCCGAAGGATTTTCTCGAAGCGATCGTGACGGAATGCTGGCGGAGTCTGCTGCTGGGCACGCTTCGAAGTGCGTGACGATCTCCGGCGAGTAGATCATCGAAGCCGCGGCCAGCTGAACTGCATCCTCGGCAACTCGAGGTAGCCACGAGCCTGGCGAATCTGGCGGGCGCCGTCTCCAGCGGCTCCCCATTGGAGCGGCCGAGAGACCTCTGAACGTCGTCGCGCATTTCCGTCGGCCGAACGCATTCGTCACGTCGAGAGCGTTGGGTCGGGGCGCTCGTCTGCTTCGCTTGGAGAACGGCGACGCGACCGGACCCCTGAATACGAAGATGACCGGCCACCAGCCAGTGGCCGGTTGCCGCCCACGAGCACGGCATCCCGAACTCTTTGCACCGTGCACTGCCCTAAGAAGGAGCATGACGCAATGACCACCGACTACCCGCTTGCACACGAGTTCTTCACCGAGACCTGGCGCGCGCTCGACGGCGACGATGCCTGGCTCGACCGGGTTCGCTTTCATGGCGAGGGAGCGCTGCCCTCACCGTGGGCCGTGACGGATCTCGCGGCGGCGACGTTCGCCGCCGCGGGGGCCGCGCTGGGCGAACTGCTGGAGGCCGCTCGTAACGAGCCCTCCATGATCGAGGTGGACCGCGTGCTCGCCAGCGGGTGGTTCCACATCTTTCCCATGCCTCCTTCGACCGTGCTGCCCGGCTACGACGCCGTTCAAGGCGCGGGATTGGCCCCGACGGCGTGGATGGTCGCATTCGAGACGGCGGACGGTAAGTGGCTACGCGCCCAAGCCTCGTTCGCGACCCTGCAGAAGCGGCTCGCCGACACTCTGGGAGTGCGCCAAGACCCCTCCGAGGTCGCGGCCGCGATCCGGAAGCGTCAGGGCGACGAGGTCGAGCAGCTGCTCGTGGACGCGAAGTGCACGGTAGCGATCGCCCGCACCCTTGACGAGTGGCTGGCCCATCCCGCCGGACGGGCCGTTCATGCCGAGCCGATCTTCGACGTGCAGGTTGGTGCGAAGCACGGGAGCTCCTGGAGGCCGGCTCCTGGCCGGGCCCTCGCCGGGATCAAGGTCCTGGATCTGACGCGCGTCGTCGCGGGACCGACGGGGACGCGTTTCCTCGCGGCCTGCGGCGCGGAGGTGCTGCGGATCGACTGCCCCGGCTCGGATGAGTCGGCGGGCCCGTTCAAGCGGATCCCGGACGACCTGATGCTGGGCAAGCGCTGGGCGTTCCTGGATCTGCGGAAGCCCGAGGACAAGGCCCGATTCCTGGAGCTGCTCGCGGAGGCGGACGTCTTGGTCCACGGCTATCGCCCGGAGGGGATCGACGAGCTCGTCTCGCCCGACGAACGCCGGCAGGCCAAGCCCGACCTGGTCGAGGTCGCGTTCCGCGCCTACGGGTGGACCGGCCCGTGGCAGCTGCGGCGCGGGTTCGACACGATCACCGAGTTCAGCACCGGGATCGCGTCAGGCAACCAGGCGTGGGCGCTGGAGAAGCCCGAGACCCGGATCCCGCTCGTAGAGGTCGGCAAGTTGGTCGACGCTTCCTGTCCCCGGGAGTGCCCCGTGGAGGTGCTCGACGTGGCAACCGGCTACCAGGTCGCTGCGGCCGTCATCCGAGGGCTGACCCGAAGGCTCAAGACCGGCCAGGGATCGCTCACGCGCATGTCGCTCGCACGCACCGCCGCGCTCTTGACCAGCAAGGGATGGATCCCCGAGGAGGCGCCCGTCATCAAGTTGCTCGACGGAGCGAACCTCGACGGACCGTTGGAGGATCGCGTCTACTCCAGCGCCCGCGGACCGGTCAGGCGCCTCCGCTTCCCCGTGACGATCGAGCGAAACCCGCTCTTCTGGGAGCACCCCGCGGAGGAGCCGGGAGCATCCAACCCCGTTTGGGTGACGCTGTAGCGAGTTCGACTTCAGCGAGAGGGTTATTGACGTGGAGTCGACTGCGGATGATGAGTCCCGCGCCGCGCAGGAACTCATCGATCGGCTGACCGTCCAGTTCCCCAGCGTGCCGCCGGACTCCGTGCGGGACATCGTGAACGCTTGCTGGCAGGAGTTCACCGGCAGACCGATCCGCACGTTTGTTCCGGTCCTGGCCGAGCGAAGCGCCCGTCAACATCTGCGCAGCAAGGCTGCGGCGGACTGAACAGAATCCGCGTCCATGGGTGGGATGCCGGGTCCCACCAGTGGCCGCCGTGCCGGTGGCCGTGGGACGGCTGCGATCCGCGATCGCCGACGGCCGGCCTCGCCGTCTGCCTCTGGTCATTCGGTGACCGGCCGCGTCGTTTGGACCCGAAGGGCCATCGTCAGCGGCCATGGTCATGTGCAGTGCCGGGGGAAGAGCGGGTTCGATGCCGACGGTGATGGGAGGTTCGGGGTTGCTGTGTGAGGCGGTTCCGGAAGCCCCCGCAGTCTCGGTCGCGGATGTCGGCGCTACCTCAGCGCCCGCCTGGTTTGGCAGCGTCGGGTTTGGCGGACTTGGGTCCAACGACCCTGGCCGCGATGTGGATGCGGCGATGACCATGACCTGGTCGAACCCGCACGATTCCGCAGAGCCACCGAGCGCGGCGCCGCAGCAACCATTAGATGAGAGTCTTTTCAGAAACGGACAGCGTTCATGACGGGCGAACCCACGGCCACGGCCGACCCGGCACCAGGCACGTCGACCGACGACGCGGCCGCGGCTCACGCCGGCCGACACGCCGACACCGCGACCGCCGGTGCGGCGGCGCCCGCGAAGGTGGCTCCGAACCCGTTGCGGCGCGCCATGATCGCGGTGGTCGCGGTCGTGCTGCTGTGCGTTCCGTTCGTGGCGTTCACACTGATCAACCATGAGGTGGCCGTGTCCTCCTGGGCGGTGTTCGCCGGGTTGACCGGCCTGATGAACTACATCCACGGCGGCCGTGCCATCGGGTATCTCACCGTCGGGTTGATGGCAGCATTGGCGCCGATCTCCGTCGTCGTCGGCGCAGTCCCGTTGACCGGCGCCGCGTTGATGGCCCTGATGTGCGGCGGCCTGGGTGTCAGCGCGCTGTTCGGGCTGCAGCAGAGCATGATGCTGATCCCGCTGTACCTGTCCCTGGAGATGATCGCCCCACCGGCCTGGGGCGACGCCCCGGTGGACCGCGGGTCCACCAGCTACCTGTTGTGGACGATGCTGATCTGGGGCGGCGGCACCCTGTGGGCGGTGCTGGTGTTCCCGCCACTGCTGCGGAAGATGAAACCCGTTCCCCGGGAACCGAACACCCGCGGCGACACCATCATCTACGCCGCCACGCTCACCGTGCTGTGCACGCTGAGCACCCTGGTGGTGTTGATCTGGTGGCCGGGGTCCAACGGTGCCTGGCTGATCGTCACCCTGCTGGTGATCACCCAGGCCGGCGCCCGCAGCCCGGTCAAACGCACCGTCCAGCGGATCGTCGGGACCGTGATCGGGGTCGTCGCGGCCGCCGTGCTGGCCGCGCCGTGGACCGGGCAGACGGTGTTGATCGGCATCGGTCTGGTGCTGCTGGTGATCGCTTTGACGATCAGGATCGGACCGAACTTCTGGTTGTTCACGGCGGTCATCACCCCGGCGTTCGTGCTGTTCACCTCGGTGAGTTCCGATGTCGCCACGTCCGCCGAGCAACGAGTGGTGGACACGCTGGTCGGCGCCGCGCTGGTGGTCCTGGCGTCCGGGATCACCGTGCTGTGGGCGCGACAGCAACAGGCTCATGGCGCCGCGCTGCCCGACGCCGGCGGGCACCACCGACAAGCCGCCACGCCCTGACCGGTCCCACGCGGTCGTGACAACGCCGGTGCCGAGGCCGGGCACGGGCACGGGCACCCCGTGCGACGGCCTGCTGACCGGCACTGTCCACCTGAGAGATGAGAGACCCAGTGCCGCGACCGAGTAGGCGTTACGAGGATCTGTCCCCCGCCCGGCGGCGGCGGCTCGAGGCAGTATTGCTGGCCAGGTCGGTCATCGTCGGGGTGCTGCTGTTCGTGGCCTACTACCTGTTGCCGCTGGACAAGCCGGAATCCTTCGGGCTGCTGCTGCTTGTCGGGGGCCTCGTTCTGGTCGGCGCGGTGGTCGCCTGGCAGGTGAGGGCGATCCAGAATTCACCGTTCCCGCGGCTGCGCGGGTTTCAAACGCTGATCAGCGGAATCCCTTTGCTGCTGGTCGTTTTCGCGGCCGTGTACTACCTGACCGGGCAGGCCCAGGCAACAGTTTCACCCAGCCCATGGACAAGATCGGCGCCATGTACTTCACCGTCACCGTGTTCTCCACCGTCGGGTTCGGCGACATCACCGCCAAGAGCGACCTCGCCCGCACACTGGTCACCGTCCAGATGCTCGTCAACCTCGTCGTCATCGGCCTGGTCGCCAAGGTGATCTTCGGCGCCGTCGACACCGGCTTGAAGAAGAAGCGCACAGCCGAACACCAGGAGCCGTCAGGACACCAGCGGACCGAAACTGACACGTGAGGGATCTACCGATCACGCTGGCATACCGGTGGCAGCCTCGGCGGCGTTCGCGCATCTACCGTCGCGGAAGGATTCGAGCCAGGACACTTGTGGTCCGGCATTCCAAGCGGCGCTCGGGGTCGGGCCGATCGCCAAGGTTGACCCACCGCGCGATGTCGCACCCCGCTGGTCCTTGATGATCACGCTTCGGCAGTCTCGCTCGAGATTCACCGTCGATCTGAGCCACGGGACCACGTTTACCTTCCCGCGCAGGGAGCCCGTCACGAGCGGCGGCGACCCGGCCTGCGCCCGACGATCGCCAGCATCAGGATCAGCCCAACGAGGTTGACGCCCACACCCATGTCCAGCAGGACCAGCGGATCCCAAATTCCCCCAGAATCAGGCCGATCCCAAGCAGGATCGCGACGGCACTGACGAACACCCGGTGACGACGCAGGAACACGGGAAGTTCTCTCGTCGTGAGTTCGAGCTCTGGCCACGCAGGGTCCGCTCGGTCTCGTCGAGACAACCCTGGTTCGACGCGGACTGCACCATCATTCCCTCCTACCGTCCCGGGCGGGCCGTGCAGGGGCGCGGTCCCAATCGGCTCGAGCGGGAATCGATCGCCGGGTGGCAGCGATCCGAAGCAGCAAACACTCGCACGGCGACCACCCAACGCTGACGTTAACCGATCGCAATCCGCGGTCGTTAGAGCAGAAGGGCCCTCATGTTGACCCGAGAAGACTCTTTGACATGCCATTGACGAAACACGGTCCCTTGGCAACCTCGCCTTCGTAGTGTCGGTTGCAATCCGCACGAAGGGGCAACATCGACCCGAACTCGCCCAGCCTCAACACGGCTGCCGGTGGCTGGACACGCCTTTCGGGTATCCGGCCGCCGGGACAGGCGATAGGGCGGCAGCGGACTCGATCCTCGGGCGACGTCCCCCGCCGGCCGGCCATCGAGAAGCATGTCCGGCTGGGGCGCATAGCGCGTCGCACAAACCGAACCCCAATCAGGACGTCGCGGCTCGACATCACGTCATCACGATCTTGATCGTTAACGTTCCGCACGGGATCGTTATTCGGGCCGGCGCCGCGCTGGCCAAGGCCGGTCACGCCGCGCATGACCTGGGCCGCGCACTCGACGACGCCCACCAGTTCCTGGCCCACTTGGCCGCCACCGAACCCGACCGCACCAACGAACCGGGGTCAGACGCGTCGGCCGACACCGCGGGCACCGTCGGAAAGTCAGGCTCGGGCCCTCGCGACGGTCGGGCAGAAGCAGTGGCCACCAGCGGGCACTTCCAGGGCCACCAGCGGGCAGGTTTACGGCCGCCAGTGGGCAGAAATCGATGTCCCTTGACACGCGACCGAGCAGCGTCGCCTGTTGCCGGGCGCGACGGTGCAACGAGTGCGGCTTGTACAAGGTGGCCGTGAACGTCTTGTCGAGAAGAACGAATCACTTCTTCCTCCGCACTTCATCGATCCGGGCGTGGTCAGTTCCTGGCCGGTCCCGAGCCAGGTCTTAAGCCGGACAGCAGCATCGGCCAGCCCCGTAGCGGTGCGGGTGCGCGTCCTCGCGAAGTTGGTCGTGGGCGACGGTGAGGCAGCACGCATTGCCGACCGGCTCGATGTCCCAGGTGACCCGGGTGGTGCCCTCGCGCGCGGAGTGCCCACCCAGTGCGCGAACAACGTCTGGACCGGTCGCCGCGGCGGGTCGTTTTCCAGGTTTTCGCCGTCCAGCAGCGGTACCGGCGCGACGTCACATGCCAGCCGGACGCCGAGCCAGGCGACCAGTCGGACTCGACCCGCTTGCCGCGACCCTCGCCGCGGCAGCCTGGCTTGGGCTCGCGGTAGGGAGCGTCTCTGCGCGACTCTCCCTACCGCTATCGCAGCCGTATACGGGCCGGCCGTGCGGGTGTCGCTGGTGCTGTCAACGGGCCCACGGGCCAGGTTCAGTGCAACCTAGATTTGACGTCCGGCTGCGCCAGTGCGGCACGATCCAGCAGTGCCGCTGGTCACCGAAAACCTGCGGCCAGCCCGACGAGCACGGGTCGTACTTGGGCACCCGCGTGGTCAGGATCACCTTGGGCCACCGAGTACCGGGTCGCGTACCCGGTCAGACTGGATGGATGGCTGACGAGGAACTGACCCGCATTGCCGCCCGGCTTGCCGGGTACGGCGCGATCGCCAAGAAGTGGGACCAGTACAGCGTACGGATCAGTGACCGGATCGCCCTCGCTGAGTTTGGGGGCTCCGATGAGGACCTATCATTCGCCAGCGACGTGCTGATCGGCAACCCGTTACGCGGGGTAGCGTCTAACCTCGATGATCCCCGCGTGGTCGCGGTCATCCAGAAGGCGAAGGACGACCGGCTGTTCGACGACTAGCCCCAACAAGGTCGTGGCGCGTGAACTGGCCGTCGAAGTGGCTCAACTTCAGGGTGTCGCGGATCAATTGAGCCTTGTTCGCCATCGTGGTCTTCTTCACGCCTACCCACTCGCTGAGCTGGTCAGCGGTCGCGTGCGGCGACTGGGAAGGGTCGAACACGAAGTTGAGCTGCCCGACGGCATAGACGACCCCGGCGGCCCAGATCCTCGGGTCGCCGCGAGTCAGCGGTGAGGGCCGCTTCCGGCCGAGCTTGCCGACCACTGCGCGACACAGGTCGGCGTACTCGATATCCAAGTGCGTCCGACAGACTGCGTCGGTCACCGCCAC